>NZ_JAKMSW010000003.1:0-174509 GCF_025772845.1 Campylobacter sp. CNRCH_2014_2849
TTAGCAGATACTTGATAAAATGCTATAATCTTGCTTTAAATTTTTTAAAGGTTTTTTTATGGCTGCTGATGATCAAGAGAAAACAGAAGAACCCACATCCAAGAAAATAGAAGATGCGCGACAAGAAGGAAATGTCCCAAAAAGCCAAGATGCATCTGCTGTGGCTGTACTTATTATAGCTGTGGTTGTGGTGTTGTTTATGATGCCTTTTATAGGTGAGAGAATTAGCGGTTTATATCGTTTTTATCAAAGTTTTATAGGCATTGAAATTGATTTAAAGATTTTACAAAAAATCATTATAAAAACTATGATAGAGATGTTTATTATGGTATTGCCCATTACTTTAGTAATTATGGTAGCGGGTGTGCTTGGAAATCTAATGCAGTTTGGTTTTATTTTTACTACTAAGCCCATTACTCCAAATTTTAATAAAATTAATCCTATTAACGGGCTTAAAAATCTTTTTTCTTTAAAAAAGATTATTGAAGCTTTGAAAATTATACTTAAAGTCGGTGTTGTATTTGGTATAGCTTTTGTTTTTTTATTGCAATTTATGAAAGAACTTCCTAGAGTAGAACTTTATACGATTTATCCACAACTTTTATGGCTTAGGGATAAAGCTATTATACTTGCAGCTATTGTTATTATAGCTTTTTTGATTATAGGGCTTTTAGATGTACTTTTGGTAAGGTATCAATACTTTAAAAACTTACGCATGAGTAAGCAAGAGGTTAAAGATGAATTTAAACAAAGCGAGGGAGATCCTTTGGTAAAAGGAAGAATTCGTCGTTTGCAAATGGAAGCAGCAAGGCGTAGAATGGTGCAAGATGTTGCTAGTGCTGATGTTGTGATTACTAACCCTACCCACTATGCGGTTGCTTTGCGTTATGATAGTTCCAAAGAAGCTGCACCAAAAGTTTTAGCTAAAGGAGTGGATTTTTTAGCTTTGCGTATTAAAGATATGGCATATGAATACAATGTTATGATTTATGAAAATCCTCCTTTAGCTAGAGAACTTTATAAAGCTTGCGAGGTAAATGATCTTATTCCACCAGAGCTTTTTAAAGCAGTGGCAGAGGTTTTAAGCTTTGTTTATACTTCCAATAGACAAAAATTTGCCGATAGATTAAAATAAATTTAGCTTTTTAATTAAGCTTATAATGGTCATAGTTATAGAAAGGGTGTAAATACCTAAAAGTGCTATGCGGTGGGATTTAAGATTGATTTTTTCCATGATTTTTATACCAAGATAAACTCCTAGCATAGAGCTAAATCCTACTAAGCTTCCATTTTGTAACACTTCTTTATCAATGATGTCATTATATACAAAAGAACTAATTCCTGAAATTGAAGCAAATATTACAAAAAATAAACTAAGTGGCACTACTTTTTTAGTATCATAGCCTAAAAAATAAGCTAAAATAGGGGTAATTAAAAGCCCACCACCAATTCCTAAAGATATAGCAAAAATTCCTGTAAATACGCCACAAATTAGCAAAATAGAATTTTTTAAGATATTAGAGTGGTTAATGTTTCCAATGGTGCTTTTTTGATTAAAAGCAAATTTTAAAAAGAATGCAATACTCACGCATAGAAAAATACTTGTTAAGGTTATATCTGAAAAATATGAGAGTAAAAGCCCGCTAAACATCGCACCTAAAAAGCCTCCAAAGCCTATGATAAGTCCATCTTTTAAGATTAAATTTTTCTTTTTATAGTTTAAATAGGAGCCAAAAATAGAAGCAAAAATCATTTGTACAACAGAAATTGCAACAGCATGATGAGAGCTAAGTCCTAAAGTAAGCATGAAAGGAACGATAATCATACCACCACCTATGCCAAAAACCCCTGAAGCCATACCTGAAAAAATTCCTATAATCATATAAGGAAGTAAAGTTAAATCCATAATTTATAAACCTTTAAATAAAAAATATTGTAACAAAATAAAATTTATTTATCTTTAGAAAATATAATCATAGTCGATTTATGATGATTATAAAGATTTTTTGGAGTTAATATGAAATTTTGTAAAAAATGCGTTATGCCAGATACTAAGCCTGATTTGCATTTTAATGATGAGGGAATTTGTGATGCGTGTTGCTCGCAAGAAGCTAAAAATCATGAGATAAATTGGCAAGAGCGTGAAAAAGAATTTCTAGAACTCGTTAAAAAATATAAAAAACATCCTGTGTATGATTGTGTGATAGGAGTAAGTGGTGGTAAGGATTCTACCTTTCAAGTTTTAAAATGTCTTGAACTTGGACTTAATCCTTTGTGTGTTTGTTTTGAACCAAGTATTCCTACTAAAATAGGTAAAAAAAATTTAAAAAATTTAAACAATCTTGGTGTTGATTTAATCCATATCAAAAGAAATCCTTTGGTGTATAAAAAATTGGCCCGCGAAGCTTTTATAAGAACGGGTGATAATGAATGGCAAAACCATTTGGGGATTTTTACATGTGTTCCAAAAGTAGCTGTTGCTTTTGGTATTCCTTTGATTATTTGGGGAGAAAGTCCGCAGATTGAGTATGGTGGGCCAGCTAGTTCTAAAGAAAAAAACACTTTAGGTAGAGAGTGGCTTGAAGAATTTGGCGGACTTTTGGGTAATAGAATTTCTGATATGATTAGTGTTGATGGTATTAGAGAAAAGGATTTATATTTTTATACTTATCCAAGTGATGAAGAGCTTCAAAGAGTAGGAGTTACAGGGTTATTTTTGGGATATTATTTTAAATGGGATTATAAGTATAATTTAAAAATATCTAAAGAAAATGGTTTTAAAACTAGTACAAAACCAGTTGAAACTACTTATGAGAATTTTGAAAATTTAGATTGTTATTCAAATCATGTGCATGATTATTTAAAATACTGCAAATATGGTTTTGGAAGAGCTACGGATAATGCATGCTTGGATATAAGACTTGGCTATATTAGCCGTGAAGAGGGCGTGAGGCTTGTAAATAAATATGATGGAAAGCCACCTAAAAAGGCTATTAAGAAGTATTTGGAATTTAGTGGTTTTAGTGAAAAAGAATTTGAAAAAATTGTAGATTCTTATACTAATAAAAAGATATTTAAACGCGATGAAAATGGTAAATTTTTAAGAGATAGTGATGGATCATTGATAAAAAAAGATGAGTTTGTTTTGAAATGATTTGTATTGTTGATTATCATCTTGGAAATTTTAAATCTGTTTTGAAAGCTTTTGAAAAACTTAATCAAGAAGTGATTATAAGTTCTAAAAAAGAAGATATAAAAAATGCCTCTAAATTAGTTTTACCAGGCGTTGGATCTTTTAAACAAGGTATGGAAAATTTAAAAAAACTTGCACTAGATGAGCTTTTAAAAGAATGTGTTTTAAAAGATAAAAAGCCTATTTTGGGGATTTGTCTTGGTATGCAACTTTTTGCTAGTAAGGGATATGAGGGCGGAGAGTGCGAAGGGCTTGATTTTATAAAAGCAAAGGTTTTGAAATTTGATTTAAGTAAAGAAAAATTATTGCATAGTGGTTGGGATGATTTACAATTTAGTGATAAAAAAAGCAAGCTATTTGATGGAATTTTAGAAAAAAGTGATTTTTATTTTGTGCATTCTTATTATGTAGAGTGTTTAGAAAGTGTGGAAACTTCTTTTTGTGAGTATGAAAAACCTTTTTGTGCAAGTTTTGAAAAAGATAATATTTTTGCTGTGCAATTTCACCCTGAAAAAAGCCAAAATGTAGGTTTGAAACTTTTGGAAAATTTTGCAAATTTAAAGGCCTAGTATGCTTAAAACAAGAATTATACCTTGCGTGTTATTAAAAGATCATCAGCTTGTAAAAAGTATCAATTTTTCTTCTTTTAGAACTATAGGGCATGTAATAAGCACAGCTAGGATATATAATGCTAGAAATGTTGATGAGCTTATAGTTTTGGATATCAATAAAAATGGTGTTATAGATTTTGAAAGCTTAGAAGATATAGCTAATGAATGCTTTATGCCTTTAACCATTGGAGGTGGGATTAGAACTTTAGAAGATATTAGAAAAGTGTTAGATATAGGTGCTGATAAAATTAGTATTAATTCTATGGCTTTGCAAGATCTAGATTTTATCAAAAAGGTGGCAAATACTTTTGGAAGCTCTTGTGTAGTATGCTCGATTGATGTAAAAAAAGACAAAAATAAATTTAAAGTTTTTAATAATGAAATTTTAGATATTGATCCGCTAGAACTTGCATTACAATACGAATCTTTAGGAGCAGGGGAGATACTTTTAACAAGTGTTGATAAAGAAGGAAGTTCTTTGGGGTATGATTGGGAATTACTAGAGTATTTCAAAGGTAAATTAAAAATTCCACTCATTATCAATGGAGGACTTTCTAAACCTCAAGATGGGGTAAAGGCCATACAACTTGGTGCGAATGCATTAGCTGGTGCTTATATATTTCATTTTAGTCAATATACTCCAAATGATGTTAAAAATGAGCTTTTAAAAAATGATATCCCCGTGAGGATTGTTTAAATTTACAAAATAAAAATTATTATCTTCTTTAATAACTTCAAAACCATGTTTTAAATATAAATTCAAAGCTTTTGTATTTTCTTTGAAAACACATGCGTTTAAAGTTTGAACTTTTAAAACATTGAAAGCATAGTTTTTAACTTCTTGCATTAAAAGCTCACCTACGCCTTTTTTTATACCATAAAGCCCAAATTCACAGGATATTTTTATGATATTATTAAAATATATTACTCCCAGTTTCTCGTTATTTTTTATCAACAAAAAATATTTTTTATTTTTGTTTTTGTTTAGTTCTTTTAAAAATATTAAGTGATTTTTATAATTTATATTTTTTGTTTTCATAAATTTAGAGATATTTGGAGAATTTCTTATATAAAAAATTTCCTTTTTTTCTTCTTTTGTAAGATTAGTAAAATTTTTATAAAAAATCACTTTATAACCTTTATACTTTTAAACACTTCAGCATATTGAAGACCAACTCTCATTCCTTGGTATTGTGCATTTATTTTTATTCCCTCTAAGCTTCTTGGATGGGGATAATTTCTTAGTTCTGATTGATAAAAAGACATAGCTTTTAGCTTCAAATCAAGCGTCTCACTAATATCAAAAAATACATCAGGTTGAAAGCTTAATGGATAGTTCCATTCTGTACTCGAAAGAATTTCAAAACTATAAATTTCTTTAACACTTTCTTCTTGTAGAGATCTTGTAGCAGTAATTGTTGCTTTGTATGTAATTTGATGGTCTATATTGAGATCTTTTTCATAATGTGTAAAAATTATATTTGGTTTAATTTCATTTTTAACTTCTTCTATACTTTTGACTATTTCTAATAATGGTATTTTATCAAAAGCATTATCAGGAAAAAACTTTCTAAAAACTTTTTTAATGCCTAAAAGATTATTTGCTTTAAATAACTCATCTTCTAAAATTTCTTGTTCATTTTCACTATTTATCTCTCTGCTTGTTTTACCTTCTCCAAGTATTAAAGTATAAGCTTCATATCCTTCTTGAATATATTTTGCTATAGTTCCAAAGCATCCTAAAACTTCATCATCTGGGTGAGCTGCTATAATTAAAATTTTGTTATTTTTCATAAAATATTACCTCTGCTTTTATTTTATTATTGTGTTTTTTTGCGTTTTGAAAAACCATTTTTATATTTTCAAATTCCAAAAAAGCTTTTGGATAATCAATGGCATCAAGCATGCGTATAAAATCATATATTTTTATCAAATTTGGATTTTCGAGTGTATTGATATTACTTTGTTCTTTTGTTCTTCTTTTGAAAATTACTACTTTCCCTTTTTGTATGCGAGGGTTGATTTTTGTATGTAAAATTCTTGGTATTAGTTTAAAGAATATGATTTTTGAGATTTTTTCATAAATTCGTTGTGCATTTGAAATTTTAAAACTAATATTGTGTTTTAGATATATTTCTCCACCATCTAATGTATCACAAGCTTTTAAAGCACAAATTTTGCTTTTATATACCCCTCTTATGATTAAATTTTGTAAAGGTGAACCTCCTCTTCCAAATGGTAAATTTCCAAGGTGGAAAATAATACATTGATAGTTATTGTAAATTTCTTGAGGTATATAGAAAGACCAATGCGGGAAGAATATGTAATCTGGATTTATTTTTGTTATTTTTTCTAAAGTAAGATCGTCTTTTTTTGTTATGAGGTAAAAAGTATATGTTTTATATAATTCTTTTAGTTTATAAAAATTATTAATATTGTGCTCTCTAAGAGTTGCTATGATTATATTCAAACTGCAACTCCATATATTTGATTAAATATATTTAAGTTGTTACCCCCCCCCCATGTATGCAAAAGACAAATTTACAAAATAAAAATTATTATCTTCTTTAATAACTTCAAAACCATGTTTTAAATATAAATTCAAAGCTTTTGTATTTTCTTTGAAAACACATGCGTTTAAAGTTTGAATTTTTAAAACATTGAAAGCATAGTTTTTAACTTCTTGCATTAAAAGCTCACCTACACCTTTTTTTATGCCATAAAGCCCAAATTCACAAGAAAGTTTAGTGATATTGATAAAATCAATCACGCCTATGATATTTTCATCATCATATACTAAAAAATATTTTTTAGTTGCGTTTGTTTTTAAGCTAGATAAAAAGTTTAAATGCACTTCTAGGCTAATATTTTGCGTTTTCATAAATTTAGCAATGCTTTCATCGTTACGCCATTTTAAAACAAGTTTGATTTCTTCTTGAGTCAAATGGATAAAATCTTTTAAAATTATCATATAAAATTCTCCACTTCATAGCCTTTTTTAGCAAGCCATGTTGCAAGTTTTTCTTGATTTTTAGCATAAGCTATGGCTTTAAAATTTGCTTTTAAAATTAAAGCTTCATTTACCAATGAACTTGCGCTAATGATGAGTTTTTTGCTTTCATTCATCAATCTTGCAAGATTAGATTGGTCAATGAGAATTTGTATATTAGGGTTTTTTTGGCTTAATTTTCGAAGTGAGTTTAGATGAGAATTTGCTTTTGTGGTAGCTATGATGATAGTTTTGTTTTTGTTAAGTTTGTTTGCTATATCAAAGGAAATATTTTTTGGATCACTTCCTCCTATACAGATAAAATAATCATAAATTTTTTCTCTTTTTATCTTGCTTTCTTGGTAAAATTCATCGCGTATTAGAGCATAGGAAAAGCCACATCTTAATTCACAATATTTTGGCACTAAATTCTCATAATCACTTTCTTTAGCATAAGCATTAACATTTAGTAAAATGTCACAAAAATGTTCTTTTATCTCATCATCAAAACTTAGAATTTTAACCCCTGTTTCTAGCTTGATGAGTTTTTCATCATCTGCAGTAATTTCATAATGATCAATAATCAAAAGATCAAATTTTTCTTTTTTGATGAGATTGATTAGCTCATATACACTAGCACTTGTTAGCTCATATACAGGATAAGGAATTTCATCTATCAAAGAACCTTCTAGAGCTAAACATGCAAAAGATACATCATGATATTGCTTAGCTAACAAAAGATCTCTTTTGATATGTCCGTGTCCTATGGTGCTAGAACTATCACTTCTAAAAAGAACTTTCATGTATTATGCTCGTTAATTTTGATACATTCTTGAAATTTTGCACAAGGCTCTTTTTCATTAAATAAAAAATCTAAAATTCCTAAATAAGCTATAAAATTTGCACCCAATTGAGTATAGGTTGGATGGATAAAATCAAAATATTCAATTTTTATATTTGCATTTTTAAAAATTTCTTTTGCTGTTTCTTTTTCAAGATAGTTTTTTGAACCTTCTGGGGAAAGGTAATGATCAGCTTTTAGTATTTGGCAAATTTCAAGTAGTAATTTTTCTTTTTTTTCATTTTTTAAATTTAAAGAAGAGCTTTGCAAAATGGGTGTTTTGATGCTCAAATGCTCGCAGTAAATTCTGATTAGCTCCATGTTAAATTGTACTAAATGTGTATGTTTAAATAAGACTTTTTCTAAGATATTGTAGTATTTATTAAAATTAATACTTTTAGAGTAGGCATGATGAATAGTTTTTAAAAATTTAATTTTCCATTTATCATCTTTATCAAATAATATATCCTGAAGTAATGTTTTTTGTGACGCTTTTTGTAAATTTAATCCCAATAAAAAGGTTTTATCTTGTAGTTTAATTTTATTTCTATTTTGCCATGATCTGCGTTCAAATTGCACATTATCCAAAAAGACAAAAGTATCAACGCTTTGTATCATATATATATAGCCAAGCCATGGATTAAAGGTTGGCTGCATGATAGCTATTTTCACTTAATTTTTCCATAAATTACAATATCGCTATCATTAACTAATCTTTCATCTTCTCCCATGATATTGGTATTTTCATAAGTAAGTACTTTAAAATCATATAAATTTAAATATTCTTTTAAAATTTCCACAAGCTCGTATTCTTGATATAGAGTATTAATACATCCAAGCTCTCCTGTAGTATTGTCATTTGTGATTTTAAAACAATTATGAGCTATTTTTTCTCCATAGCCATATCTATAATCTTTTATGCTTCTTGTTCTTAAAAAAAACAAAGCATTTTCTTTATACATAGAATTTTCTTTAGAAATTTTTAATAATTTTAAAAAATCTTCTTTCAATAGATAGTTAATCACATTGGGAATCATAAAAATATCTGCATTAATATTTGGATTTTTTAAAGGAAAATCTAAGATATTATCATGAAAAAACTGATAGTTTTTACATTGAATTATTTCTTTGAAGTTATAATTAGCATTGCTGATACTTTCTTTGCTTAAGTCAACTCCGATACACTCATAATCATAATTTGCAAATAAAGAGAGATTGTTGCCATTAGAACAGGCAAATTCTAAAACTTTTTGGTTGCTTTTTTGATGCAGTCCTTGTTTGAAAAAAAATTTAATCACGGCTAAATCTGGAAATTTTAAGCCTTTTAAATTTTTTAAATACATTTTTACTCCTTAGTGATTTTTCCATATATAATTATATCGCTATCTTTGATATAAACTTTATTTTTTATATTAATATTTTCACTTGTGATAACTTCAAAATCATATAAATTTAAATTTTCTTTTAAAATTTCCACAAGTTCATGTTCTTGGTATGCTGTGCAAAGACAATTTTTTTCGCCACTAAATTCATCATAGCTTAAAATAAAACTATCATTTTTTAATTTTTCTCCAAGCCCATAGCGATGATCTTTAACGCTTCTTGCTCTTAAGAAAAAGTGAGCATACCCCCCCCCATTTGCTTGATAAAGATTATTTTGTTTTGCGCTTTGTAGTAAATTTTTAAATTCATCTTTAGTAATGTAATTAATAACATTAGGTATTAAAAATACATCTGCATTTATATTTTGATGATTTTTAGCAAAATCAAGCATATTTTCATTAAAAAAACTTGCCTTTTGATAATGCATAATTTCTTTAAAATTATAAATAGCGTTTTCATGATTTTGTTTGCTAAGTTCTACACCGATACACGCATAATTATAATTTGCAAATAAAGAAAGATTATTGCCATTATGAGAAGCAAATTCTAAAACTTTTGCATTTTTTAAAGTGTCAAGTTTGTTTTTAAAAAACCATCTTACAAGTTCCATATCAGGATATTTAAAACCTTTGATTTTATTTATAAACATTTGTTTCTTTCATGGAATTGATACAATATTTTAGCAAATTCTAAGTCTTCAAAAGTGTCAATATCGCAAATTTTATTTCTTGGAAGTAAAAAAGCTTTAGAATGAGATTTAAACATAAAATCTTCTTCTAGCCACGCTTCTTTTTTGCCAAAGTAAAATGCACCACCATCATGGTAAGCTTTAGTAAGATCTTGTGAGCGTTTATCGTAATTTGACTCATCAAACATATAAACTTTATTTTGATCATTAAGGTAAAAACCTCTTTGTATAGGATATTCAAACTCGCAAGCTGAAAATAAAAATTTACATTCTTCTTGACTAAATTGTTCAAAAGCTTCTTTTAAGATAAACTCATCTATAAGTGGAGCAGTTGCGTATAAGCAACACACATTTTCATAGATTTTACTTTGTTTTTCTAGAGTGATGATGGCATCTTGGATTACAGTGGTTGAACTTGCATAATCATCACTTAGTTCTTTTTTACGCACAAAAGGAGCCTTAGCACCATACTTTAAAGCCACTTCTATGATCTCATAATCATCACTTGAAATAATTACATCATCAAAAATACCCGAATTTAAAGCACTTTCTATGCTATAAGCAATCAATGGTTTTCCCAAAAAATCAATAATATTTTTTCTAGGAATACGCTTAGAACCACCGCGCGCAGGGATAATACAAAGATTTTTCATGATTTCTCTTTAAATTTATAAAAAAGTAAGTATAATTGAATTTTTATTTTAAAAGGCTTAACATGCTCATAAATCAAACTTATTTTATAGACTCTTGTGATGATGTAGAATTAAATATAAAAAGAGAAAGTAAATTAGAATATAGAATTACTTATGATGATAGTAAGCAAATGGAAGCTATTGTTTTTATCATAGGTGGATTTGGGGCAAATGCTAATATATCTTTTTTAGATTTTGATAGAGAATATCTTGCTAAAAAATTTAATATTATTGTTGTAAATGTTTTTTATCATTGCTTTAGTGCTAGGCCTTCTATAGATGAGAAATATAATCCGATTTTTATGCCAAATGAAAAAGATTGGGAAGGTTTTTGTGAAATAGCAAAAATTTGCGATATGGAAATTTATGACCATGAAAAAAGCAATTTTAAAAATTGTATAAGAAAACTTGATGAAAGATCTAAACAAATAAAACATGAAGGAAGACTGAAAAAAGATTTTTTGATAAATCTTTCTTGTGATTTTGTATTGCCAAATAACGAATATCAAAATTATGGAATTATGGCAGCTATCGATCATATCAATGCTTTAAAAGATATAATGAAAAATTATCCTCAATTTAAATCTTTGCCTAAAATTTATGGAGGAGGATCATACGGAGGTTATTTAGCGCTAATGTGTGCTAAAATAGCTCCTTGGTATGTAGATGGAGTGATAGATAATTCAGGAGTGACATTGCCTCATTTGCCTCATTTGTTAGGTAGAGAAAGTGAGTGTGGTGAATTTGCTATTAGAGGTGATAATTATATTTTATTATGTTTTGTAAAAAAATACTGGACTAGAGATGAAAGCTCTCCGTATTTTTTAAGTGATGATAATTATATGATAAGGGTTCTTTTAAACTCAAAGCATCTAAGTTTGCAAAATGAAAAAAATCAAAATACAATATTTATCAGTTATCATAGCGCAAAAGATGAGGGAGCTCCAGTGGAACATAAGAGTAATTTTTATGAATTTTGCAAACAACTTGGATTTGATACAACTTTGCATATTGTTAAAGATGAGAATGATGTAGATGGTAGATATATAAAGAGCTTAGAGCATGGTTTGAGAATGACAGATAGGGCTTTATTTAAAAAAGAATTACCTATATTGCTTGAAAAACTAAAAAATAAAACATTTAATATGAGAGAAAATAGCATATCTTATCCTTGTAAAGATAAGATATTTACTTTTAAAGATTTTAAAGATCGATTTGAGCTTAAAATTATGTAATCTTAAGTATATTTAATTGTAGAAATATTCTTTTATTAATAATATTATTGTTTTAGGTATAATATAAAAAATGTAAATATAAGGCTTAACATGCTCATAAATCAAACTTATTTTATAGACTCTTGTGATGATGTAGAATTAAATATAAAAAGAGAAAGTAAATTAGAATATAGAATTACTTATGATGATAGTAAGCAAATGAAAGCTATTGTTTTTATCATAGGTGGATATGGAGCAAATGCTCA
The DNA here is from genome assembly GCF_025772845.1 of Campylobacter sp. CNRCH_2014_2849. Classification (NCBI taxonomy): domain Bacteria; kingdom Pseudomonadati; phylum Campylobacterota; class Epsilonproteobacteria; order Campylobacterales; family Campylobacteraceae; genus Campylobacter; species Campylobacter sp. CNRCH_2014_2849. Next base: position 11,878 of record NZ_JAKMSW010000003.1, read on the forward strand.
TATGACTTTTGTTGATTTTAATAGGAAGTTTTTGGCTCAAAAATATAATGTTGTAGCTGTAAGTGTTTTGTATCATTGTTTTTGTCAAAGAAGATCAGATATAGAAAAATATAGTGCAGCTACTGCATTTATAGAAGAAGATTTACCTAGTTTAAAACTTGTATTAGAACAATTTAATATCAATACCAATGCTTTAAATATTTATACTGCTTGGGAATACTATGAGCTTTTAAATAGAACTATAGGTGAATTAAAAGATAAGAAGATGTTAATTCAGCCTTATAGGGCACATTTTAATGCTACTTTTATTCCTCCAAATAACGAATATCAAAATTATGGAATTATGGCAGCTATTGATCATATCAATGCTTTAAAAGATATAATGAAAAATTATCCTCAATTTAAATCTTTACCTAAAATTTACGGGGGAGGATCATATGGAGGTTATTTAGCACTAATGTGTGCTAAAATAGCTCCTTGGTATGTAGATGGAGTGATAGATAATTCAGGCGGAGCTTTGCCTCCATTTACATATTTTTTAGGGAAAGAATTTGATAAAGAAGATAGTGTATTTTACGATCCAAACACTATTGTACATTGTCAAGTAAAAACTCATTGGACACGTAAAAATCCAAACTCACCTTATTATTTTGCTGATGAAAATTATTTAATAAGAGCTTTACTTAATAAAGATCATTTGATCTTACAAGCTCAAAAGAATAAAAATATTATTTATACAAGTTATCATAGTGCTAAAGATGTTTTGGTGTCTTTTGAGCATAAAAGTCAATTATTGCAAATTTATCAATTTTTAGGCTATCAAGTTAATTTTAATATAATTGATGAAAAAAATATAGATGGTAAATATATAAAAGATTCAGCGCATGGAGGTGGAATTTCTGATAAGACATTATTTAATAAAGAATTACCTATTATGCTTGAAAAATTAAAAGATAAAACATTTAGTATGAAAAAAGATAGTATATCTTATCCTTGTAAAAATAAAGTTTTTACCTTTAAAGATAAGGGTAATAAATTTATATTGGAAATTATGTGATTTTGATATAATTACTAGATATAGATTTTTAAAATATGAAAAGGAAAAAATGACAGCGTATATTAGTATAGGAACAACCAATAGTGGCAATCAAGAAAGACAAGGCTTTTTAATGCAAAATGAAAATAAACTTTTGCAACAAGGTTATATCTATCCAAAATCTCTTAGAATGGCAAATAGACATTGGGTTTTAGTCGATATAGTTTTAGAGCTTATAAAAAAAGATAAATTAAGTCAAAATCCATTGGACGATTTAGAAGATGTGCGTTTGATTAAGGCTATTGAGAATTTCAAAATAGAAGCCACAATACATAAAGATAAGAAATTTATATTTTCTGCAGAAGGGATAGTTTGGGATTTTTCTACTAAAAGACATATAGAAATTCTTAAAAGTGTTTTAAATGCTTTAGGATTTGATGAAATTTATGAAATTATTTACTTTAGAGATACTCTTGGATATTTAAATTCTCATTGTTCTCAAGATATTAAAAATAATATGGGGTTTTATAGTGCTGATTTTAAGCCTGATGAGCATCCTAGAAAATATATATTTGATTATAAGTGGATTTGCGAGAGCCATATAGAAGTATTTGGTGAAAAAAGTTTAATAGTGAGACTTTTGAAGGAAGAATATGTTGGCGGAACATTACTTAAAGATTTTGTATATCATTTAGGTTTAGAATGGGATGATGAATTTTCATTAAAGCAAAATAAAAATGAAAGTTTTAATCTTTTAGGTATGGAGCTTCAAGGAAGACTTATAAAAAAAGATTTGCATGGGCAAAACATAAATTCTTTACTTTATACGGCTAGAAAAATTTTTGAAGGTGCTAATGAGGATAGGTTGAAATTTAGAGTGCAAAAAGAAATAGCAAAAGCTTATGTTGATTATTATGCTCCTTCACTTGAGTGGGTTAGAGCTAAGTATTTTCCACACAGAAAAAATTTATTTGAGCCGATTAATTGGGATGAGTATGAAGAAAATCCAACCTTAACCCAAACCAAAGAAAGTGATTGGGATAAAATAGCTGATTTTATAGCAGAAATTATTGTGTCTAAAAATAAAATTATCCAGTCTTTAAAAAGTAATTAACGCAATGTTTTAACATTGCGTTAATTATATGCTTTTTCTAGCATATTTTTGATACTTTGAAAATCTTCAAAATTTTCAGGACTTATAAATTCAGCATTGAGACTTTTTCCATAGTGTTTTTCAATTTCAGCTACTAAAGCCATAATATCAATACTATCTATAATGTCTTCACTTACTAAATTTTGCATTGTTTCATCAATATCGGTTCTCTCTATGTTCATAAAAAACTTTTTAATATTTTGCATATTTATCCTTTTTTTGTTTAAAATAATAATGATTATTATATCTTATTAATATTGAAATTTATAAGAATTTGATAATATATTATCTTTATTAATTTGAGAAAGTTTTAAATGATTGCAAGTGTTATTTGGCTTACAGGTTTAGCAGGTAGTGGAAAAAGTACTATAGGTAAAGCATTATATGAGAAATTAAAAAATGAACATAAAAACATTATCTATCTTGATGGAGATGAATTAAGAGATTTACTAGGACATTATAGCTATGATAAGCAAGGTCGTATAGATGTAGCATTAAAAAGATCCCAATTTGCTAAATTTTTAAATGATCAAGGTATGATAGTAGTTGTAACAACCATATCTATGTTTAGTGAAATTTATAAACATAATAGAGAAAATTTAAAAAATTATTTTGAGATTTATATTAAATGTCCAATGGAAGAATTAATAAAAAGAGATCAAAAAGGACTTTATACAAAAGCTTTAAATGGTGAAATTAAAAATGTTGTAGGTGTTGATGTAAAATATGATGAACCAAATGCACATTTTATACTAGATAATTCATTGCAGGATAATTTAGATAAAAAGGTCGATATAATATTTGATTTAGTAACAAAGGAGTTTCATGAAACAAGGTGACTTTAGTGAAGTTGCAAAACATTATCACAATAGACCAGCATACTCAAGTATGCTTATAGAAAAGCTCATAAAATGTGTAAATGATCAAAATAAAAGCACATTAAAAGTTGTAGAAGTAGGAGCGGGTACGGGAAAGCTTACTAGAATGCTTGCTGATGAGTTTAACCTTTGTATAGATGCAGTCGAGCCAAATGATAATATGCGTGAAGAGGGTATTAAATTTACTCAAAATTCACAAAATATTACTTGGTATAAAGGCAGTGGAGAAGAAACTACCATGCCTAGTAATTATGCTGATTGGGTAATCATGGCTAGTTCTTTTCACTGGACAGATCCTAAAAAATCCTTACCTGAGTTTGCAAGAGTGCTTACAGGGGGGGGGTATTTCACTGCTATATGGAATCCACGCCATATAGCTAAAGGCTCTGTGTTTTATGAAATTGAAGAGGAAATTAAACATATTATACCAGAGCTTACTCGTGTAAGTAGTGGGGTGCAAAATGTTAAAAACTGGGAAGAAATCTTAGTAAGTACTGGAGATTTCAAGGATTGCTTTTTTATGGAGTGTGATTATAAAGAGCTTTGGAGTAAAGAGCGTTATCTTGGGGCTTGGCATTCTGTAAATGATATTCAAGCACAAGCTGGAAAAGCTAGATGGGAAGAAATTTTAAAAATGATAGAAAATAAAATTTCTTCTATGGATATGATTGAAATTCCTTATAAAATCCGTGCATGGACGGTACATAAGGCATAGAAAATCTTTTAGCTTTTTTAGCTTTGCTATTAAAGTTAAAGGAAAAAAATGGAAAAAATAGTAGAACAAGTTTGGGATTATACTAAGCATGCAAAATTTTACTCATATAGACCAAATTATGCACCACTTAGTATAGATATGCTAGTAGAGCTTGCTAAAAGAACTAGTCAAAGTTCAAAGATAAAAGTTGCAGATATTGGAGCAGGTACAGGGAATTTAAGTATTATGCTTTTAGAGAGAGCTTGTAAAGTGGTAGCGGTTGAGCCAAATGATGCAATGCGTGAAATTGGTATAGAAAGAACTCAAGGTCAAGATGTAGAATGGGTAAGAGCTACCGGTATTGACTCTACTTTAAAAGATGGAGAGTTTGATTGGGTGAGCTTTGGAAGTAGCTTTAACGTGATGGATAGATCAATGGCACTAAAAGAAAGTCATAGATTGCTCAAAAAAGGATGTTATTTTACTTGTATGTGGAATCATAGAGATTTAAATGATCCTATTCAAAAAATAGCAGAAGATATTATTGTTAGTTTTGTTCCAAATTATACAAGAGGCACAAGAAGAGAAGATCAACGCCCTATTATAGAAGCACATAAAGAGCTTTTTGATAATATTATTTATTTGGAAGAAGATTTTTACTTTCATCAAAGTGTAGATAATTACATCAATGCTTGGAAAAGTGTAAAAAATCCTTATTGGGATCTTGAGACTAAAGAAGGCAATGAGTTGTTTGAGAAAATCACTGATAAGTTAAAACAAGAATTACCAGGTGAATTTGATATCAAATATACAACAAGAGCTTGGAGTGCAAAAAAAATATAAAAGAGTGATATTATGGATAGATTAGTTTTTCAAACAAAAGCAAGAAATTTACAGAATTTAAAAAATATACTTAAAAATGCAAAAGTTTTAGATGTAGTTATCACTTCTTTAAAAGAAATCATTCAAGATAAAGAAGAAGTGCTTAAAAAAATTATCAATCTAAATGCGAAAAAACTAATCATCCGTAGTTCTTCTAATAGCGAAGATAGTTTAAAAAGTTCCAATGCTGGAGCTTTTCTAAGTTTGGCTAATGTAGATATTAATGATAAAAGTCAACTTTTTAATGCTTTAGAAAAAGTAGGTCATTCTATGCCTAGTGAGAATGATGAAATTCTAATCCAACCTATGCTTTTAGATATTAAAAAATGTGGTGTTGCTTTTAGTGTAGATAAGGATAATTTTGCTCCATATTTTTGTATAGAATACGATGAAAACGGCTCTAATAGTTCCATTACAGATGGAAGTGCTAAAAATGCTAAAACATATTTTCACTACCGTGAAAATGAAGATATAAAAGAACCATATATGCAAAAAGTTATTTTATTATTAAAAGAACTTGAAAGTTTATATGGCTGTAATTTTTTAGATGTAGAATTTGCTTTTAATGAGCAAGATGAACTTTTTTGCTTGCAAGTTAGACCTTTAATAATGCAAGAAAAAATTAATCTTTTTAATAACCTGCCTAAAGAAGCTTTACATAGACTTTATAAAAGATTTGTATCTTTACAAGAACCAAGATCTAGAGTGCTTGGAGATAAAGCCATTTTTGGTGTAATGCCTGATTGGAATCCAGCAGAAATTATAGGACTTAGACCAAAAAGATTAGCTTTTAGTCTTTATAAAGAAATCATTACAGATAATATTTGGGCTTATCAAAGAAATAATTATGGCTATAGAGATTTAAGATCGCACCCTTTAATCCATTCTTTTTTAGGTATTCCTTATGTAGATGTGAGACTTTCTTTTAATTCTTTTATACCAAAAACACTGGATGAGAGTATTGCTAAAAAGTTAGTTAATTATTATTTAAATAAATTATATGAAAATCATGAGTTACATGATAAAGTAGAATTTGATATAGTATTTTCTTGTTATGATTTTCATATGGCTGATAAATTAGAACGCTTATTAGATCATGGTTTTAATAAAAATGAAATTAAACGCATTGAATTTTCTTTACTAAACCTTACCAATTCTATTGTTAATATTAAAAATGGCTTATGTTTAAAAGATATAGAAAAATCAAAACAAATGATTGTATATTATGAAAATATTATGCATTCAGATTTTTCACCATTAGATAAAATTTATTGGCTTTTAGAAGAGTGTAAAAGATATGGAACATTACCATTTGCTGGTGTTGCAAGGGCTGCGTTTGTGGCCATGACTATGCTTAATTCTTTGGTGGAAATTAGATTTTTTAGCAAAGAAGAAAAAAATGAATTTTTAAATTCTCTCCACACCGTTAGTAAAACTTTGAGTAATGAGTTAACAACTTTAAATGAAAATAATAAACAAGATTTTCTAAAACAATTTGGCCATTTAAGAGCAGGGACTTATAATATTTTATCTCCAAGGTATGATGAGGATTTTGATGGGTATTTTGATTTAAAACAAAAAAGTGAAATTCAAAAAGAAAAGGAATTTAAGATTAGCGATGATAAATTGCAAAAACTTGATCAAATTTTAAAAGAACATGGAATTGAAGTTAATGCAAAAGAATTTTTTAGCTTTTTAAAAATAGCTATAGAAGGACGCGAATTTGTTAAATTTGAATTTAGCAAGCTCTTATCTAAAGCTATATCACTGATAGAGGATCTTGGAAATTATTATGGAATATCTAAAGAAGATATGGCCCATTTGGATATTAAGAGTATTTTAAATTTGTATTCTAGTGTGTATTCTAAAAATCCAAAAGATAAATTTTTGAGTGAAATTAATGAAAACAAACAAGAATATGAATTAAGTTTAGCTATAAAACTTCCGGCTTTACTAACTGATGCACATCAAATATTTGGGTTTTTTACTAGCTATATTCATCCAAATTTTATCACTCAAAAAAGTATTAGTGCTAATATTGCTTTAGAAAATGAACAAGATTTAAAAGGCAAGATAGTGTTAATCTATGCAGCTGATCCTGGATATGATTATTTATTTACTAAAGATATTGCAGGTTTTATCACTTGCTATGGTGGTGCAAATTCACATATGGCTATTAGAGCTTCTGAACTTGCTATGCCTGCTGTTATTGGTGTAGGTGAAGAGAATTTTAAAAAATATCTTCAAGCAAAAAAAATTAAAATTGATTGTCAAAGTGAGCAGATATTTTGTCTATGAAATTTATAGCTATTAGTCAAAGAATTTTAGAAAATCAAGATTATTATGAATTAAGAGAGTGTTTGACACTTGATTGGGGAAGTTTTTTTAAAAAAGAATTAAGTGAGTTTTTACCTCTTCCATTGAGTTATGAAATTGATTTTAAAAATTATATCTCTAGTATTAGTGCTGTGATTTTAAGTGGGGGTAATGATTTAAACTCTTGTAAATCTTCTTTTATTAATCAAAAAAGAGATGAATATGAGAAAAACATTATAAAACATTGTATGCAAAATAACATTCCCTTGCTTGGGGTTTGCAAAGGAGCACAGATGATCGCTTCTTATTTTAATTCTACTATTTGTCCTTGTAAAGATCATGTTGGAAATCATGAAGTGTATTTAAAAGATCAAATAATTAATGTTAATTCATATCATAATTTTGCTATTAAAACATTAGGTAATGAGCTTGAGGTGTTAGCAAATGCAAAAGATGAAACAATAGAAGCTTTTAAGCATAAAAAATTTAGTATTTATGGTCTAATGTGGCATATTGAAAGAGAAAATGGTATGAGCGAAAAAAGTATTTTTAATGCGTGGTTAAAGGATATAAAATGAGAGCTATAATTTTAGCAGCAGGGTTTGGTTCAAGGTTAATGCCTTTAACAAAGAACAATCCAAAATGTATGGTTGAATATAAAAATAAAAAAATCATAGACTATGAAATTCAAGCTTTAAAAGAAAATAATATTCATGAGATATGTGTAGTTGGTGGATATTTATTTGATGTTTTAAAGGATTATGTGGGTAAAAATCATAATTTGGAGTTGTTTTATAAAAATGAAAACTATGATAAAACTAATATGGTTCAGACTTTATTTTGTGCTAGAGATTTTTTGCAAAGTTGTATTGAGGATGAGCAAGATTTGATTGTTTCTTACGCTGATATAGTTTATTTTAAAGATAGTATAGAAAAACTCAAACAATCAAAAGATGATTTTGCTGTTATTGTGGATAAAGCTTGGAAAGAACTATGGTTAAAAAGGTTTGAAAATCCACTTGATGATGCTGAAACTTTAAAATTACATGATGATTTTATAGTAGAGCTTGGCAAAAAAGCAAAAAGTTATGATGAAATTCAAGGGCAATATATAGGCTTATTTAAATTTTCTCATCATTTTTTAAAAGAAGTTTTAAAAACTTATGATGAGCTTGATAGAACTTTACTTTATGATGAAAAAGATTTTAAAAATATGTATATGACAAGTTTTTTACAAATTTTAATTAATAAATACAAAAATGCAAAAGCTATAAAAATCAATGGAAATTGGTGTGAGATAGATTTTATGAGCGATTTAAGAGTGGAGATTTAAGAGTTTTTACTCAAAACCTTCCTATCAATCTTCCCATTTGCATTTAAAGCAAATTGTTCTATTTTGACAAATTTTTTAGGTATCATGTAAACAGGGAGTTTGTCTTTTAAAAAGTTTTTAAAATCTAACTCTTCCTTACTTTCATAAAAGCAAATAATTTCTTCTTTAAAAATACAAGCGCAATTTCTTACATTCTCATGAGAATTGATAATACTTTCTATCTCTCCAAGTTCTATGCGATGACCCATATATTTGATTTGATGATCTATCCGTCCATAACATAAAAGTTCACCAAATTCATTATAAGCTACCACATCACCTGTTTTATAAAGCAAGTCTAGGTAATTATCATGCAAAGGATTTTGCATAAAAGCTTGCTTTGTTTTTTCTTTATCGTTGTAATAGCCTAAAGAAAGACAAGTTCCTCTTACATAAAGCTCGCCTTTAACTCCCACTTGACTTGAAGTAATTAAATTTAAATTCTCATCAAAGACTAAAAGTTGGGTATTTTTACAAGCTTTTCCTATAGGTAAAAGCTCATCATCGCTAAATTGTCTATCAACTATGTAAAAAGAACATACATCGGTAATTTCAGTAGGTCCATAAAGATTAGCAAATAAAGCACTAGGAAGGTATTTGCGCCAAATGTTGAGTTGTTTATTTGGCATGATTTCACCACAAAAAAGAATTTTGTTTAAATTTTTTAATTTGGTGCTATCTACCGCATTGGTATTAGCAAAATAAATCAGCACTGAAGGTACCCAAAAAATTGTTGTTATTTTTTCTTGTTCTAGATACTCTAAAATTTTATTTGGAAAAGCAAAAAGATGATTAGGCAGTATATGAAGCGTAGCTCCCATTTTAACAGAGCTAAATATATCTAATATGCTATTATCAAAGTAAAATGGCGCTTGATTAGCAAGTATATCTTCATGATCTAGTTTAAAAGTTTCACATACCCAAAAAGTATAATCAATCACACTTTTATGGCTTATGCTTACTCCTTTTGGAGTTCCTGTGCTTCCGCTTGTAAAAAAGACATAAAGTAAATTAGTATCTATGTGATCGTTTAAAGCTTTTTCTAAAGCATTTTCATTTATAACAAAGCTTTCAAAATCTTCTGTGAAAATGGTATCAAGATTAAAATCTAAATTTAATTTTTTAGAAGTAATTAAAAGCTTTGGTTTCAAAACTTCTATAACTTTTTCTACACGCTCTTTGGGACTTTTTTCATCTAAAAGTGTATAAAAATTTCCACTTTTTGCTACACCAAAAAAAGAAAGCAAACAATCAATTCCTTTAGGAAGTATGATTAATACAGGATCTTGTGTACTTTTAGTAGGAAGTTTAGAAAGAATTTTACTTGCTATTTTTTTACTTAAATCATCAAATTCTTTATAGCCTATACTTCTACCATTAAACTCAACAAAAGCATTTTTACTTCCAAATTTAGCAACACTTTCTTGTAAAAAATCATTGATATGAGTTGTCATTTTATTCCTTTAGCAAACAATAAGGGTTATCCTTTAAAGCTTTTAATGTTTTTTCTAAATAGTTTTTCATGTCGATATTTATTATATGAGCATTGGAAAAATTTAAAATATTAAAATTATCATCATTTTTTAAAATAGCTACTTGTTTATCAACATCTAAATCTGAATTTTTATTCAATTTCCTAACATAGTATTTAATATTTTTTTGGAGTATTTTACCATCTTCATCAATAATTTTTCCACTAAAATTTTTAAAATATCTATATGGAACATGAGCTTTTTCTTCTATGAAATGACTAAAAGTGTACCCAGCTATTTTAGAGCCAAATAAAACTAATTTTCCATTTTCTTTGGCTAAAATTTCATACACACAATTTTCTCCAAAACAACTTGTAGTGTCCTTTAAAAACAATTCTTCTTTGGCTCCTTTAATGGCAAATGAAAATATAGGATCATTGGTGCGTTTTACCCCCCCCCATTTACGAAAATATTCTGTTAAAACGCCAACAGTGCTTTTTGAATTCAAATTATCATAAACTTCATTTTTGCAAAAACTATAAGTAAATGTAGGCATGATTAAAGTACCTTCTTTACCTATAACTTCAAAAAAACAATCTAATATAGTTTGTAAAAATTCATTTCTAGGAAGTAAAGGAATACCAAATTTCATCAATTCACTATGTACACACAAAATATCACCTTTTTTAATACCAAGTTTTTTGAAAGCTTCTATTAAGTCTATATTGGAATATTTTTTATCATTGCATTTAAATATATATTTCATACTTTTTTCTTTGAGTGTATTTTAATTAGTTATAATAGCATATAAATTATAATATCAAGAAAGAAAAATATGCTCATAAATCAAACTTATTTTATAGACTCTTGTGATGATGTAGAATTAAATATAAAAAGAGAAAGTAAATTAGAATATAGAATTACTTATGATGATAGTAAGCAAATGAAAGCTATTGTTTTCATCATAGGTGGATATGGAGCTAATGCAAATATACATTTTCTAGAAAGTTATAGAAATTTTATAGCTAAAAAATTTGATGTAGTAGCTGTAAATGTATTTTATCATTGCTTTTGCCAAAGAGTTTCTGATGTAGACAAATATAGCGCTGAAATGACTTTTTTATTAGACGATATAAGAACATTTGAAAAGGCTTTCAGGGATTTTGAAATAGAATTTGAAGTGTTAGATAATACAAAAAATATAGAAAAATATTATCAAATTCTTGATCAAAAAATGAGTATATTAAAAGAACAAGGAATTTTAAATCAAGACTATAAGGTTGAGTTATCTGTGACTTTTATCCCACCTAACAATGAGTATAATAATTTTGCCATTATGCCTGCTATCGATCATATCAATGCCTTAAAAGATATAATGAAAAATTATCCTCAATTTAAATCTTTACCTAAAATTTACGGGGGGGGGTCATACGGTGGCTTAGTGGCATTAATGTGTGCTAAAATAGCTCCTTGGTATGTAGATGGAGTGATAGATAATTCAGGTGCTGCATTGCCTCCATTAAGATATATCATAGGAAGGGATTTAAATAAAGGTGATGCTATTTTAAACGAAGATGAGTTAAATAGTAAAGTTCATTGTTATGTGGAAACTTATTGGACACGCAAAAACCCAAACTCACCTTATTATTTTGCTGATGAAAATTATTTAATAAGAGCTTTACTTAATAAAGATCATTTGATCTTACAAGCTCAAAAGAATAAAAATATTATTTATACAAGTTATCATAGCGCTAAAGATGACTTAACTCCAGCTGATCATAAAATTTCTATGATAGAAATTTTAAAAGCCTTAAATTATGAAGTAGATTTTCATCTAATAGATGAAAAAGATATAGATGGCAAATTTATTAAAAATTTAACTCATGGGTGTGGAATTCCTGATAAGGCATTATTTAATAAAGAATTACCTATTATGCTTGAAAAATTAAAAGATAAAACATTTAGTATGAAAAAAGATAGTATATCTTATCCTTGTAAAAATAAAGTTTTTACCTTTAAAGATGAAAATGATAAATTTGTTTTAGAGATTGTTTGATAAAATATATCTAAAACTAGCAAAGGCTTTTTAAATGTTAAAAAATGAAACTTATTTCATAGACTCTTGTGATGATGTAGAATTAAATATAAAAAGAGAAAGTAAATTAGAATTTAAATTAACTTATGATGATAGTAAAGAAATAGAGGCCATTGTTTGCGTTATAAACGGTATTGGCAGTGATATAAAAAGCATTTATTATATAAGTGATTATTGTGCTAGAAATTACAATGTAGCAGTTTTGAGTGTAAATTATCATGGTATAGGTAATCGTCCTCAAACTGGAGCACAATGGTATTTAGATGATATTGATAAACTTATTTTTGATGCAAGCTTAAAAGCTATTGACATAGAAATTCCTTATGATATATCAAAACTTAATACTTTTGAAGAATTTCATCCTGCTATGGAATATCTTAATAAAGAAATTCAAAAAAAGAAAGACGCTTGGAGGTTTGATAAAAAGTATTATTTAGACTTAAGTGCGAGTTTACGACCTACTAAAAACGAATATCAAAATTTTGGCATCATGCAAGCAACAGATATACTAAATGCTCTTTTATATATTAGAAAAAATTCTCCTTTTAAAGCTATGGGGGGGGGTATAAAGCATATTTTAATCGGATCGTCTCATGGAGGTTATTTAGCAAATTTATGTGCAAAAATAGCTCCTTGGCTTGTTGATGTTGTAATAGATAATTCTTCTCATGTTAGTCTTACTAATTTATGGAGAGTTATAGGTTTTGGAAAAGAAGTTGATTATACTGAGTATTATTCGGTTGCGACTTTTAATTTCTTTCAAAATATAAGATTGTGTTGTTGTGAAAAAACACTATGGACTACAAACAAACAATCACCTTATTATTTTTCACCTGCTAGAAAACTCATTAGAGAAACACTAAATAAAGATCATCTAAATATACAAGCAAAATATCCAAATCCAAAATATATTGCTTATCATTCTAAATTTGATGAATATGTTCCTTTAGAAGAAAAAGAAGAATATGTTAATATTTTAAAAGAACATGGACTTGATGTTGAATTTATAAAAGCTATAGATGAAAAACAAATAGATGGCAAATTTATTAAAGACTTAACTCATGGTATGGGTATACCTATGAAATTACTTATTAAAAAACACTTACCACAAATTTTACAAGAACCTTTAAAAGATAAAACTTGTAAAAAAGAAATCTCATATAAGTGTGATGATTTAATATATACTTTTAAAGAGGAAAATGAGCAGATTATTTTAAGTGTGGAAAGGGTTTAAACAAATATTTGTTTAAACACCAGCTAAAGCTAAAAGATCGCTTACTTTTTCACATTTTTTAAGATCATCACCGCTAATTTGTTTACCAAGTGAGTTTTTAAATAATACCATGATAGATACAAAAGCTAAGCTATCCCATTCATCAATATCATCTAAAATCATATCTTCTTTTAGTGTTTCATCCATATGCATAGCTTCGCTAATAGCTTCTAATAATTCTTCTTTAGTCATTTTTTTCTCCTTTATAAATTGAAATTGTATCAGTTTTAAAGTTTTTATCAAAATTTATATAAGCACTCCCCCAGGCATATCCAGCGCCAAAAGCACTTAAAATGGCATTAAAATCATTTTTTTGCATTGTACAAAGTAAAGCAGGTAAAGAGCAGGCACTTAAATTAGCATATTTTGACATCAAAAAATTTGGTGCTTTAGAGCTATCAATACCCAAGTCATTTATAATAGAATCAACTAAAAATTGATTGGATTGATGTAATAAAAAATAATCCACTTCATCTTTACTTTTTTCACAAAAATCAAGCATTTCTTTTATGCTTTGGCTCTCAAGATTAAGTGCTTGGTTAAAAATTTCAGCCCCATCCATGTAAAGATTATCTAAGCTCCTATGCTTATTGGTTTGAAATATTTCTTTATTGGAGCTTTTACTCTCATCAAGTTTAGCAAAAGCTCTATTGGGTATGATGAGTTTGTCAAAACCTTCTCCATTAGAATGAAGCTTAAAAAACGATTTTTCATTTGCACAGCTTATGAGTGTTGCGCTTACTCCATCGCCAAAGATTGGAGCTAAATTTGGATTTAAAGGGTTTATGGTTTTGCTTAAAGTATCACCACAAATTAATAAAATATTTTTTGCATTTTGATTTTCTAAAAAAGAAAAAGCTATAAATAAGCCATATAAATACCCAGAACACGCTTGATTTACATCAAAAGCTATGGTTTGAGGTTTTAAATTTAATCGTTTGTGAAGATAGTTTGCGCATGATGGCATAAAAAAATCAGGAGTTTGTGTAACAAAAATCACCATATCAAGCTTATTTTTATCAAAATCAAGCATTTTAAATAAATTTATACTTGCTTCATAGGCTAAATCTGTTGTGCTAATATTTTCATCAGCAATAAATCTTTCTTGTATGCCTGAAATTTTTTTCATTCTTTTTAGCATTTTGACATCATTTTGAAAAACATCTTCTAAGCAATCATCTATATTTATACATTTATTAGGCACGCAAACGCTTATACCTGCTATTTTGGCTTTATTAAAACTAGCTTTCAATTATAAGTCCTTCGTAATTTATCATTTCTTTTTGGATTAGAGCAAAATTTTCTTTTATATTTGCATTTAAACTATATAAAAATTCTAAAAATGGCATATTTCTTTCGCCCTTTTGAAAGTATAAAATACACTCTTTTGTATTAAAATGCACATGTAATAACTCTATAGCCTTATATAACATAATTTTTTCAAGCTTTCTTCCTAAGGCTCTACAGCTTATACAAAGATCTTTTATGATTAAATTTGTTTCATCTTTATAAGCTAAAAAAATTGCTATAATACCACTATCACTTAATTTATCACTCATGCTTATAGTCAAAATAGCATGTTTTTGCATAAATTCTTCACATTCTTTTAAGCTTAATCTTGAGTAATTTGATATAAATTGATTAGTTTTATTAAGTAGTTGTGAAATTCTTTCAAGTTCATTCGCGTGGTTGATATGAAATTTCAAACAAATCTGTAATTTTTCAAAATACTCTTTAGGGCTAAGCTTGCTAAGTTCTTGTCTTTGTAAATTTGCTTTAATATCAGCACTTCTTAACTCATCTTCTTTGCTAAAGCTTGTTTTTAAAAGTCTAGGATAGAGCTTTAAACTATAAGCACTATTTTCATCAGCTAGCAAGGTGTTAATATGAAGGTGTGATACATTTTCAATTTCGGCTATATTATCATCAATAAATAGCACACTATCAAAAGCTATATTAAAAAAATTTACAATTTCTTTAATATTTTCGTCTTTACTTTTCCAATTAGCCCTGATCATACTAAAATCATCAAGTTGTAATAAAAAGTCTTTTCTTTGTGAAAAAAGTTTTTTTACATCTTCTTCTTCATTTTTTGAAGCGATGGCAAGTAAAAAACCTTGATTTTTTAAATTTAAAAGCTCACTTTGTAAGGCTTTATGATTGCTAGATAAAGTAAGATTTTCAATGCCATCTTCGCCTAAAATTCCTTGGTATAAGGTATTATCAAGATCTATGATGATTGCTTTTAAAGTTGGTTGCAAGAAGCTAGGTAGGATTTTTAGTCCTAGAAATTGGGCTAATTTTACACAAGCTTTATTACTAAGTCTGCTTGCATTTATTTCAAAATTACTATCATCTATGATGAGATTTTCATCTAAAAAGGGCTTTAGTATTTTGCAAATACTATATTCTTTTAAGCTTGTATTACCAAGTAAAAGTGTGATGATAGGAGCGTTGCTAATGCTTGATAGTTCTTGTATTTTTTCTTTGATAAAATCATCTACATTTTTTTTATAATTGTTTAAATCTATAAATATGATGTTTAAATTTGCTTTTTGAAAATTATCATAACTTAAACTATCATCATAAGAGCTTATGTTAAATTCAGCCTTTAATTTACTAAAGGCTAAAAATGCATTTAGTATGCTTGAAATCACTTCAAAAGAGTGATTTCTAAAAACATTAATAGTAATTTTTTTATGATGATTTTCCTTGCTAAGTTTTATGAGATCATTTCTTTTTAAATTTGGTGAAAAAAGATTCATTCTTTGACCAAAACTACTGCCATTACAATAGCATTTTTTGTTTTTAGTGCTTTTTCTAAAGAATAATTATTCGCCATAAAATATTCACATTCTTTGATTTTCAATCCTGCTTTATTAAGTAATTCTTTAACTTCATCAGGATGAGAAAATAAATAAATATGATCAATTGCAGGAGCGTTGATAGGTATAGTCGCAAAGATTTCTCCATTATCATTTAATAAGGCTTTTACATCTTTCATAAATTGTAAAGGTTGTTCAACATGTTCTAAAACCTCTCCCATTACTACCAAATCAGCTTTGTTGTTAAACTCACATTTGGTAAAATCTTTACATATAAATTCGCATTTAGTATTTATTTCGCCAAACTGATTTTCTACCATATCCTTGCTCATTTGACAACTTATAGGAGATATATCGATGCCAAAATATTCTTTAAATTTTTGACTTCTTAGGGCTTTAACAAAAAATTCACCATGTCCTGGTCCTATTTCAAGATAGGTATTTTCTTGATTTTGTTTTTCATCTATATACTTAGCAAAATATCTTCTAACCTCAATATGAGCATTCCATATAAAAGAAGATATAGCAAGACCTACCATGTATTGCTTCATATAGTTTTCATTAAAATACACCATATTTTCTACTTCTGCTAAGGTGCTATATCTATATTTTCCAAATTCTATAAAATATCTAGTTTCTTCTAAAGTATCATTTAATACAACTATATAGCTTAGTGCTTGTTCTTCTAAATTTATTTTTAAATCATTTTTATAGTATATAATTAATTTTTCTAAATCGTTATATTCTTGTTTTGAAAGTTTTAATCCATTTAAACATTTTTCATGTAAAGGATTTTTTTCTTTTATTAAATCAAATAATTTTTTAGTATTTTCTAACATAATTTTTCCTTTATAGAATTTAATAAATCATTTTTAGATTTTAAATTAGTTAATTCTTCTTTATTAAATTTTATTTCAAATTCTTCTTCTAGACTCATTATTATATCTATATGAGCTAAAGAAGTCCAATTTTTGCAATTTTGCATGCTTAAATTTGAATTTTCATCAACTTTTACTTCTAGTATATTTTCTAAAATTTCATAAAATTTATTTTCCATGATTAATCCTGTAATATAAAAATATTTTTATCTTCATCAAGAGCATTTTTTATCGCTTCTTTGTATTCTTTTGTATGAAATAAACATATAGTTGCACCACCAAAATTTTCGTATATAAAATTTTTTGTTTTTTTAGTAATATAGTTTATATTATCGACATTTGGTAAAGATTTTTTATCTAAATGTCTAACATAAAATTTTATTTTTTTATCATGCATTTTGTTTTGTTCGTCTATTATTTTTCCGTGAAAATCTTTAAAATATCTGTAATCTACTCGGTATTCTTCTTCGATATAATGAGTTAGAGTGTGTCCTGTAGTGCTTCCAAAAAGTATATATTTTCCATTTTCTTGTGTTAAAATATCATACACACAATTTTCTCCAAAACAACTTGTAGTGTCCTTTAAAAACAATTCTTCTTTGGCTCCTTTTATAGCAAAGGAAAATATAGGATCACTAGTGCGTTTTACTCCTGCTTGTTTGCGAAAATATTCATTTAAAGCACCCATTTTTGTAGGAGAATTTAATTTATCATAAACTTCATTTTTGCAAAAACTATAAGTAAAAGTAGGTATGATTAAAGTACCTTCTTTACCTATAACTTCAATAAAACAATCTAATATAGTTTGTAAAAATTCATTTCTAGGAAGCAAGGGTGTGCCAAAATTAAAAAGTTCAGTATGCACACACAAAATATCGCCTTTTTTGATGCCAAGTTTTTTGAAAGCTTCTATTAAGTCAATATTAGAGTATTTTTTATCATTATATTCTAAGAAATATTTCATTTTATTAGTTTATGAAATTTTAATCTTTCTATTAAATCTTTTAATTCATAAGCTTGTATATTTAGCTTTGAGGCTATATCTAAAACATCGTTTTTATCATCACAAAATGCTAAGAAACTAAGTATATTTTCAACTCTTCCTTCTCTTTTGCAATGGTCTATATATAAGTCTCTTTTACCTAAATTGGGTTCGCAAAATACAGTATTTTGATAAATTTCATTCACTTCTAAATTCATGATAATTTCTTGCATAGCTTTTAAGCCACCTTGCAATCCTTCTTCGCTGATGAAATTTAAATCATCTTTGCTAGTGTGGTATTCTTTATAATCACCAAATCTAGTCCTACACACACAAACTACGGGTAAATTTACCAAAGGAGCACAGTATTGTCTCTCATCGCTTCCTCTATCTAAAAAGTTAAATTCTTTAAAATTATTTTTTTCTTTTAAGGTATGTAAAGCTACTTTATCTGCTAGGGTATTTTCACTTGGAGTGTGAATGAGTGAGTAAGCATTATCATCACCTATGCAAGAGAGTACAAAACCTGCTTTAGTGTGTTTTTGTAAATGTTTTAAATGTTTACTAAGATAAACTATACTCCCTATGGTTTCAGGAATAAAAACAAAACGATAATTATATTTTCTCTCTTTAAGTTCTAAAAGCCATTTAGCTAAAAATGCAGCTACTACAGGGCCGCTTAGCTCGTTATTTGCCATAGATGGATGACAAAGGTAAGTGGAAATTAAAATTTCATCTTTTGTTTCTTGCGTGCTAGGTATGAGTAAATCAGCATAGTTTAAAACCCCATTTTCATGGTGTTTTGCATCTATGAAAACTTTATATTTTCCTTCTTTTAGTTTAACTCTATCTTCATGTTTTATACAAAAACCCCAACGCCTTTTATAATAGCTTGTCACATAAGGTATAGCATCAGGCATACCCTCTATAGAGTAAAGGTGTTCTTGTAAGCTTGCTAGATCAAGCTCTGTGTCTATGCCTGTGCTATAGTTTAATACATGAAGATTATTTTGCTTAAAATCACAAATTTTTTCTCCATTTGGAGTGATGATATAAGCATTGTTTATCTCCCATTCAGCAGGTACTTCCCAGTCAAACACTTTGCTCCCGCTTGCTATAGAGTGAATTTTTAATATACCCCCCCCCATAGCTTCATCAAGTATTTTTAAGCTTTGTCTAAAGCCTTTCCCGGTAATACTTCTGCATATAGGAAAAAGCTCACAAACTAGCTCATACATACTTTTACTCACAACAAGCCTTTTTAGTTTCTTCTAAAATCTTAAATAAATTATCTTTAATAAATCGCGCTTCTTTTAAGCTCATTTCTTGATGAGCAGGTATGCTAAGTTCAGCTTTATAAAAATTATCCGCATTTTCTAAAAATAAATTTCCATATAAGTTTTTATAATAACTAAACTCATAAGTAGGCTTATAATGCACTTGTACACCTATGCCTAAATTTAATAATTTTTCAAAAATAATCTCTTTTTGGCAATAAAACTCAGGGAAAAGCAAAATAGGATATAAATGTCTTGAGCTTTTTTTATAATCTTTGATTTTTATAGTGCTAAAATAAGGATTTTTTTCAAATTCTTTATCGTAAAAACTTGTGATGATTTCTCTTTTTTCTAGCATATTATCAAGTTTTTTAAGTTGATTTATACCTAAAGCGCAAGCCACATCACTTAAACGATAATTATAGCCTAGTTCAATCATATCGCTATCCCAAAGTCTTTTTTTGACTATGCCATGACTTCTTAAAAGCTTGATTTTTGAGATTAATTCCTCATCATTGCTAACAACCGCACCACCCTCAAAGGTTGTGATAGGTTTAACCGGATGAAAAGAAAATATACTCAAATCCCCCATAGAACCTACTTTTTGATCTTTATAAATAGCACCTAGAGCATGACTTGCATCATCAATTAGTGGGATGTTGTATCGTTTGGCTAAGGCTAAAATTTCATCCATTTCTACACTATTTCCCGCAAAATCAACCACACAAATTGCTCCAATATTAGAGCTATCTTGGCTTAATCTTAAAGCAAGTTTTTTCTCATCAATATTTCCATCGCTTTTTACATCTATAAACTCAACCCTAGCACCTGCCATTAAAGCTGCATTTGCAGTTGCAGCAAAGGTAATGGGGGTTGTTAAGACAATTTTATCTTTTATATTTAAAGATAAATATGCAAGGTGTAAAGCAGAAGTAGCTGAATTTAGCACGCAAGCATATTTTACACCTATATATTCACAAAGGGCTTGTTCAAATTCTTCAACCTTTTTTCCACCGGTTAAAAAATCATCTTTTAAAGCCTCACAAACTACTTGTATGTCTTGTTCGTCAATATTTTGATGAGAATAAGTTATCATTTTTCAAGCTCTGTATGATTTATTATATTTAAAAGCTCTTCTTGGTTAATCCATGATGGATTATTATCAGAGCTATAAGAAAAGCCATTAGAAACTTTTTTGCCCTTTTGCCCTTTTGCATTTATGCTAAAATCAACATTAATGTTATTAAATTGAATACTTGGACTAATGGCATAATAATTTTCAAATTCATAAGTTAAATGACTATCATCACTTGAAATCATAATTTCATGTAGTTTTTCACCTGCTCTTATACCTATGATTTTATGAGCTAAATTAGGAGCCATAGTTTTAGCTAAATCAACGATTTTCATAGAAGGAATTTTTGGTACGAAAATTTCCCCTCCATGCATATAGGCAAAATTATTCAGCACGAAATTAACCCCATCTTCTAAGGATATCCAAAATCTTGTCATTCTCTCATCTGTGATAGGAAGTTCTTTAGCACCTTCATTGATTAGTTTTTTAAAAAATGGTATGACAGATCCTCTTGAACCTACTACATTACCATATCTTGTAACGCTAAATTTAGTATGAGAATTTCCTGCGATGTTGTTTGCTGCTACAAAAAGCTTATCACTTGCAAGCTTTGTAGCTCCGTATAAATTAATAGGATTGCATGCTTTATCGGTTGAAAGAGCGATACATTTTTCTACATTATTTTCCAAACACGCATCGATTACATTTTGTGCTCCATGGATATTAGTTTTTATGCATTCCATTGGATTATATTCTGCAATTGGCACATGTTTCATAGCAGCTGCATGAATGACAAAATCGACATCTTTCATTGCTATGCTCAATCTTTCTTTATCTCTTACATCACCTATAAAATAACGCATACAATCATCATTAAATTCTCTTGCCATTTCAAATTGTTTTAACTCATCTCTTGAATAAATGATGATTTTTTTAGGTTTGTATTTTTGAAGTAAAGTTTTAGTATAAGTTTTTCCAAAACTTCCTGTACCACCGGTGATTAAAATGCTTTTTCCATTAAACATATATATTTTCCTATTACTTGACTAAGTTTTTATATCGGTTGAAAATAAAATTATTTTAAAATTCTTGGTAAAGTTATACCTGTTTGAGCTTGGTATTTACCCTTTTTATCAGCATATGTTACATCACAAGGCTCATCTCCTTGTAAAAATAAAACTTGAGCTATACCCTCATTAGCATAAATTTTAGCAGGTAGTGGGGTTGTGTTTGAAATTTCTATAGTGATATGTCCTTCAAAACCTGGCTCAAAAGGGGTTACATTTACTATAATGCCACATCTTGCATAAGTGCTTTTGCCAAGACAAATTGCTAAAACATCATTTGGCATTTTAAAATACTCAACCGTTCTTGCAAGCGCGAAAGAATTTGCAGGTACTATACATACATCGCCTACAAAATCTACTACATTTTCTTCTACAAAATTTTTAGGATCTACAACGGTGGAATTTACATTAGTGAAAATTTTAAATTCTCTTCCAACTCTTATATCATATCCATAGCTTGAAAGCCCATAACTAACTATACCTTTACCTATGTTTGCTTCACAAAATGGCTCTATCATATTGTGCTCTAATGCCATTTTTTTGATCCAATTATCCGCTTTTAAGCCCATTTTTGTCCTTTATAATTAAAGTGAATTTTTAAATTATATCTTAAAATAAAAGTAAAAAATAAATAATTGAAGTTATTTTTAGTATTTTTATATATAATTATAAATTAAGTCTTATAAATTAAGGAGAATATATGACAAAAGAAGAAATCAAAGAACTAATGCAACTTTTTGCAGAAGCAAATATAAGCAAGATTAAAATAAAAGAACAAGATGGATTTGAAATAGAACTTGAAAGAGATATGTGTTGTGAATTACCAGCTCCAGCTCCTGTTGCTCCAGCTCCACAGCCAATTAATGTAAATGTAGTTAATGAAACTAAAGCAAGCTCAAACTCTTCTAATAAACCAACTATCAACAGCCCTATGGTAGGTACTTTTTATCAAGCTCCAAGCCCGGGTGCAGCACCTTTTGCTAAAGCAGGACAAACTATTAAAAAAGGAAGTACTATAGCAATTATTGAAGCGATGAAAATTATGAATGAAATCGAAGCCGAATATGATTGTAGGATAGTAGAAGTATTAGTTGCAGATGGTCAGCCTGTAGAATTTGGTATGCCTTTATTTGTGGTGGAGAAATTATAAAATGGAAATTAAAAAAGTTTTAATAGCAAATCGTGGAGAAATTGCATTAAGAGCTTTAAGAACTGTAAAAGAAATGGGAAAAAAAGCAATTTGTGTGTATTCTACTGCAGATAAAGATGCTTTGTATTTAAAATATGCCGATGCGAGTATTTGCATAGGAAATGCTAGAAGTTCAGAAAGCTATTTAAATATCCCAGCTATTATTAGTGCAGCTGAAATTAGCGAAGCGGATGCGATTTTTCCAGGATATGGATTTTTAAGTGAAAATCAAAATTTTGTTGAAATTTGTGCAAAACATAATATCAAATTCATAGGCCCTTCAGTAGCTGCTATGGCACTAATGAGTGATAAAAGTAAAGCAAAACAAGTAATGCAAAGAGCAGGTGTGCCTGTAATCCCAGGAAGCGATGGGGCTTTAAATGGGGTTGAAGCAGCAAAAAAACTTGCTAAAGAAATAGGCTATCCTGTGATTTTAAAGGCAGCAGCAGGTGGTGGCGGCCGTGGTATGCGTGTAGTTGAAGATGAAAAAGATTTAGAAAAAGCTTACTGGTCAGCAGAAAGTGAAGCGATGAGTGCTTTTGGTGATGGAACTATGTATATGGAAAAATACATCCAAAACCCACGCCATATAGAAGTGCAAATCATAGGAGATAGCTTTGGAAATGTGATACATTTGGGTGAGAGAGATTGCTCTATGCAAAGACGCCATCAAAAACTTATAGAAGAATCTCCTGCAATTTTACTAGATGAAAAAACAAGAGCAAGACTTCATGAAACAGCAGTTAAAGCTGCTAAGGCTATTGATTATGAGGGTGCGGGAACTTTTGAGTTTTTAGTGGATAAAAATTTAGATTTTTATTTTATCGAGATGAATACGCGTTTGCAGGTTGAGCATTGTGTGAGTGAGATGGTAAGCGGGGTAGATATTATCGAGCTTATGATTAAAGTAGCAGAAGGGTATCCTTTGCCAAAACAAGAAGAAATTAAACTTAAGGGTCATTCTATAGAATGTAGAATTACTGCTGAAGATTCTAAAACTTTCTTACCTTGCCCAGGTAAAATCACAAAATATGTAGCTCCTGCAGGACGCAATGTAAGAATGGAAAGCCATTGTTATCAAGATTATAGTGTGCCTCCATATTATGATTCTATGATTGGAAAATTAGTCGTTTGGGGAGAAGATAGAAACACAGCTATAGCTAAAATGAAAATAGCCTTGCAAGAGCTTATTGTAGGTGGGATAAAAACAACCAAGGATTTTCATTTAGCGATGATGGATAATGCAGATTTTATCAATAATAATTATGATACAAATTATCTTTCAAGACATTAATTGAAGATAGGTTTTAACCTATCTTAATTCTTCTATATGAGCATTTGCTCTTATTTTATCAAGATGATTTTTTAAGGCTTGTTCTTTTTGAGTTAGGGTATAGACATTGCTAACTTGATCTTTGATTAAATCAAATTCGATAGGATTTTTACCATATTTTTCTTTTACAAAATACACTATATAAGCGTTTTCGCCATTTAACACTGGAGTAAATTCTCCTATTTTTGTATTATTTAACAAAGCAAGTAATCTTGGATCTAAACTAGCTGCGTTTAAACTAATGGCTTTTGATTTAATTTGAGAATTTTTATACATAGGATTTTGTGCAAGCTGTTGTAAAAGTTCAGGATTGGTAGAATTATAAACAACTAAGTCTATATTTGAAAAAGTGCTAAATTTATCAAGATTGCTTTCATAAAAATGTTTTAGTGTTTCATCATCAATATTGATTTTTGCATTTTGCATTATGCTTCTATAAAGTTTTTCTCTTTCAAGATCTTTTCTAATTTTGTTTTTAAAAACTTCAAAACTTAAACCATCTTTTTCTATCTTTGCTTGCAAACCATTAATGTCAGTTTTATTGCCTTTTGCTATTTGGGCTAATTTTTCATTAAGTTCAAAAGTGCTTACATAAATTCCTAGCTTTTTAGCTTCGCTTTGTTGAACTTTATCATCTACTAAAAATGCTATAGCTTTTTGTTTGTCATTAGTTTTTAATTCTTTCATAGTTTGTTCTATATCATAAAGAGTAATAGGTTGATTTTCTACTACCATTGCTACACCACCAAGGGTTTGAGCATATAAAATATTTGCAGCAAAACAACAAGATATTAAAAATTTTCTCATATAAAACCTTTATTTAAGTGTAAATATAGCATTATAACAATAAAAATTTAAAAAAGGTAAAAATATGCAAGAAATCACAACGCGTTTTGCTCCTTCTCCAACAGGATATTTGCACATAGGAGGGCTTAGAACAGCTTTATATAATTATCTTTATGCAAGAAAAAATAAGGGTAAATTTTTATTGCGTATTGAAGATACGGATTTAAAAAGAAATTCACAAGAAGCTACGCAAGCTATTATAGAAGCATTTAAATGGTGTGGGCTTGATTATGATGGGACGATCGAGTATCAATCTCAAAGATTTGATATTTATAAAAAATACATTCAAAAATTATTAGATGAGGGCAAGGCTTATTATTGTTATATGAGCAAAGAAGAGCTTGATGAGTTAAGAGCTAAGCAAGAAGCAGCTAAAGAGCGTCCAAAATATGATGGTAGATATAGAGATTTTAAAGGAATTCCGCCAAGTGGTATTGAGCCTGTGGTGCGTATAAAAGCACCACAAAGTGGAGAGATTAAATTTATAGATGGCATTAAAGGCGAGGTTAGTTTTAAGGCTGAAGATATTTTAGATGATTTTGTAATTGCAAGAAGCGATGGTAGCCCAATTTATAATTTAACCGTTGTAATTGATGATGCACTAATGGGTGTGAGTGATGTTATAAGAGGAGATGATCATTTATCAAATACTCCAAAACAAATTGTCCTTTATGAAGCACTAGGCTTTAAAATACCTAAATTTTATCATGTAGCTATGATACATGGTGAAGATGGTAAGAAACTTTCTAAGCGTCATGGAGCAACTGATGTGATGGAATATAAAAATATGGGGATTTTACCTCAAGCCTTGCTTAATTTCTTAGTGCGTCTTGGTTGGAGTCATGGCGATGATGAAATTTTTTCTTTAGAAAGTATGCAAGAGCTTTTTGATCCAAATCATATTAACAAAAGTGCTTCTTGCTATAATTTTAAAAAATTAGAATGGCTTAATGCTCATTATATTAAAACTTTACCTTTTGAAGAAATCAATAGACAATTAAAAGATTTAGGTTTTGATTTAAGTCAGTATGAAAAAGCAGGCTTTTTGCTAGATATGTTAAGAGAGAGAGCTAAAACTTTGCATGATATTATTAGCGGGGCTAAAGTGTTACTAAATGACCCAAAAGAATATGATCAAAAGGCTGTAGATAAATTTCTCAATGTTACAAATTTAACTTATTTGGAAAAATACGCTATGGTTTTAAATGAGCAAAAAAATGCTTGTGAATTTGAAGAATTAACTAATCAATTCTTAGAAGAAAATAATCTTAAGTTAAAAGATCTAGCTCAAGCTATACGCATCGCACTCACAGGAAACTCGGTTAGTCCTAGTATATTTGAAGTATTGGAATTTTTAGGAGTGCAAAAGGCTAAACTTAGGATAAAAAATTTACTAAATTATATGAAGGAAAAATAATGAATTTAAAAGAAGAGGCTTTAGAATATCATTTAGGTGGTAAAGTAGATATTGTTGCTAGAAAGCCTATGGATAGTGCACATGATTTATCTTTGGCGTATTCTCCTGGGGTTGCTGAACCTTGTATTGAGATAGCAAAAGATGAAACTTTAGCTTATAAATACACTAATAAAGCTAATTTAGTTGCTATAGTAAGCGATGGTAGTGCGGTTTTAGGGCTTGGCAATATAGGAGCGAGTGCAAGCAAACCTGTTATGGAAGGAAAAGCTTGTTTGTTTAAAAAATTTGCTAATGTTAATGCTTATGATTTGGAAATTAATGCTCATAGTATAGATGAGATTGTTACCTTTTGTAAAGCTATAGCACCTACTTTTGGAGGAATTAATTTAGAAGATATTTCAGCACCAAAATGTTTTGAAATAGAAGCTGCCTTGCAAGATCTTGGAATTCCTGTAATGCATGATGACCAACATGGAACTGCGATCATTTCTACAGCAGGATTAATGAATGCTATGGAAATTAGTGGTAAAAAATTTGAAGATATTAAAGTAGTGGTAAGTGGTGCAGGTGCAGCAGGTATTGCAAGTGCTAGAATGTATAGAAATTTAGGGGTTAAAAATATTGTTTTAGTAGATAGTAAAGGTGTGATTAATACTCAAAGAGATGATTTAAATAAATACAAACTAGAATTTGTAAGCGATACCAAAGATAGCACTTTAAGAGAAGCTTTAAAAGGTGCTGATGTATTTTTGGGTTTGAGTGCACCTAAGATTTTAGATGATGAGATGATTTTAAGTATGGCAAAAGATCCCGTGATTTTTGCATTAGCTAATCCTGTACCTGAAGTAATGCCAGAAGATGTTAAAAGAGTTAGAAACGATGCTATAGTTGGAACAGGTAGAAGTGATTATCCAAATCAAATTAATAATGTTTTAGGTTTTCCTTTTATCTTTAGAGGAGCTTTAGATGTAAAGGCAACTAAAATTACTGAAAATATGAAAATAGCAGCCGCAAAAGCTTTGGCTGATTTAGCTAAGTTTGAAGTAACTGATGAGGTAAAACAAGCTTATGGAGTAGAAGAGCTTAGTTTTGGTAGAGATTATGTGATACCAAAACCATTTGATAGCAGAGTAAAAGCTGTAGTTAGTGCTGCGGTAGCAAAAGCTGCGGTTGAAGATGGAGTAGCTTTGATAAATAATTTTGATTATCAGAGATATTTTGATAGTTTAAAATAATTTTTTATAAATTAAGTTTTATTTAAAATAATTTTTTATTATAAAACTTAATTTTATCTATTTTTTATTGTTTATATGAGTTATAAAAACATATTTTTTAAAAATCATTTAAAAAATATGTTTTAAATGTTACTTTTTTTCTTTTTAAATTATATAAATTTGATATTACTAGTGTTTTTAATAAAATTAATTTATATTTAAGATATTTTTTAATAGGATATTTTTACTTAATCATAGAAAGGTCGAGATGATTTTTGGTAAGATAGATTATCTTAATTTACTCCCTTTACATATCTATCTTAAAAAATCAGCTTTTCCTAGCTATGTTAAGCAAACTACAGAATACAAAAAAGGGGTTCCTAGTAAGCTAAATCGCCATTTGTATTTTAGACGCATTGATGCAGCGATTATCTCAAGTGTTGAAAGTCGTAGAAAAAAATACAAAACCTTAAATGTGGGGATTTGCGCAAGCAAAAAGGTAAAAAGCGTTTTAGTGAAAAAACAATCTGAAAGCAAAGAAGATGCAAGCTCTGCAACTTCTAATGCTCTTGCAAAAGTTTTAAAGCAAAAAGGGGAGGTTATCATCGGTGATAAGGCTTTAAAACTTTATTTGCAAAATCCAAAAGATTATATTGATTTATGCGAATTATGGTATGAAAAGACAAAACTACCTTTTGTTTTTGCTCGATTTTCTTGTATTAAAAATTTTTCTATTTATAAAAAAATGATGAAAAATTTCACAAAAAGTAAAATTTTCATTCCGCAATATATTTTGCTAGATTATTCTAAGTCAAGAAATCTTTCTCAAAAAGAAATTAGTGCATATTTAAAGCTAATTTACTACAAAATAGGAACAAAGGAGCAAAAGGCGCTAAAAAAATTTTTAGCTAATGCAAACAGCAAGATACTATAAAAAGGACAATTTATGAGTATAGCTAAACAATATATCAATGAAACCTTAGAAAAAATTCAAGCAACTTCCCCAAGACAACCTATCTTTTTTCAAGCAGCAACTGAGGTGTTAAATTCTTTAGAACCTTTACTTGAATCTAACAAAACTTATCAAGATCATGCTATATTAGAGCGTATTGTTATGCCTGAAAAAACGACTATTTTTAGAGTAGTATATATTGATGATGCAGGTAAAGCTCAAACGCATTTTGGTTATAGAGTACAGTTTAATTCTAGTTTAGGACCTTATAAAGGTGGGATCAGATTTCATCCTAGTGTAGATTTAGATGTTTTGAAATTTTTAGGTTTTGAACAAATTTTCAAAAACTCTCTAACAGGTTTAATGATAGGGGGAGCTAAAGGAGGAGCAAATTTTGACCCTAAAGGCAAAAGCGAAGCAGAAATTATGCGTTTTTGTCAAGCTTTTATGGCCGAGCTTTCAAAAATCATAGGTGCAAGCACTGATGTGCCAGCAGGCGATATAGGGGTTGGTGCTAGAGAAATTGGATATATGTTTGGAGCTTATAAGAAAATTAGCTCTAATTTTGATGGAACTTTAACGGGAAAGAAAATTCCATGGGGTGGAAGTTTAGTAAGAACAGAAGCAACAGGGTATGGCTGTGTGTATTTTACTCAAGAAATGCTAGCAAAATACAACAATGCATTAGAAGGAAAAGAGTGTGCAGTTTCAGGTAGTGGAAATGTGGCAATTTATACCATAGAAAAATTACATCAACTTGGTGCAAAAGCAATCACAATAAGCGATAGCGATGGATTTGTTTATGATAAAGATGGGGTAGATTTAGATTTATTAAAAGAAATTAAGGAAGTAAAAAGAGCTAGAGTGAGTGATTATGCAATGCTTAAAAAAGGTGCTATTTTTACTCCAAAAAGTGCGTATAAACAAGGTTGTAATGGAGTATGGAGTATACCTTGTGATATAGCTTTTCCAAGTGCTACGCAAAATGAATTAAATTTAGAAGATATTAAAACCTTATATCACAATGGTTGTCGTATGGTAGCAGAGGGAGCTAATATGCCAAGCACACTTGAAGCGATCGATTTTATGTTAAATCAAAAAGACTTTTTATTTGCGCCAGCTAAGGCTGCTAATGCAGGTGGTGTAGCGACTTCTCAACTTGAAATGCAACAAAATGCAAGTATGTGTCAATGGAGCTTTGAGGAAGTTGATGCAAAATTACATAAGATTATGAAAAATATTTTTGAAAATTCATACGAGTGTGCAAAAGCTTATAATCATGAAGGAAATTTAGTAGTAGGTTCAAACATAGCAGGCTTTAAAAAAGTAGCTGATGCGATGATTGATCATGGTTATATTTAAAAAGATGGCTTAAATGCCATCTTTAGTGTATATAAAAAAAGCTTGTTATTTGATTGGCGATTTTTTCTTCTAAAGACTCTTTGGCTCTGTCTATATTGCCAAGATAAGCAGTTCTTGCTAAAAGCGAGGTGCTTTGAGTAGAGTTTTTGGAGCTAATTTGTAAATTAACTTGCAAAAGATAGTAATTTTCTACTTCCATTTCAAAAACATCATCTATTTTATCAAAGTCATTATAAAAAAATCTCGCATTAGAAGCGCGTAATCTTTGTGCGTAAGAAAATTTCTTAAAATCTACTATATTGATATAAATTTTATAATCACTTTGAACATTATTTAAAACTAAGCCTAAATTTTGTAATTTTTGAGCGAGCTTGGCTTCTAAATTTGTGTTTAATTTTGAAGGATTATTGATGTGTAAAGAAAAACTTTGATTTTTACTAGCATGCAGGAAAATACCCTCATTATTTGTTTGGATAAAAGTTTGCATAGGGCCTGTGCAAGCACTTAAAAATAGTGCAAACACAAGCAAGAAAAAATTATTTTTGAGCATCGATTATAGTTGGCACAGCACGAAGACCAAGTTTAGAGTATTTTGCGAAAGTTTCTCTTACTGCTTTAACCTCAGCTTCACTAGGTTTTTTATAATCTTTTAAATTTTTATCATAATATTTTTTCATGATAGCGATTTTTTGCGCATCATCTTTAGCATTTTTACTTTCTTTGTAAATTAATGCAGATTTTTCAAAAGCACTAGTATCATGGATAGGGGTTAAGATAAATTTAACCTGATGAGTTTTTAGTGTTTCTTCTATTTTATCTAAATGCATTCTACAATATGGACATTCAGGATCGCTAAAAACATAAAGTAAAGGTTTGTTTTTATCGCCTAAAGAAATAAACATTTTTTCTTTTTTAAGTTCAACTAGAGCTTTTTTTGAAAATTCAGCTTGTTGTTTTTCCATGAGTTTTGCTTGATAAACTTGAGAGTAAAATTCACCTTTTTTTACATCAATTACTTCAGTTGTGATGATATTATCTTGAGTGAAAACGATTTCTTGGAAATTTTTACCACTAATTTCAAAATTAACTATCACAGCTTCAAAGTTAGTATCAGGAATTTTTTCTCTACTAGAAACACTAATGTTTGCATTTGATAAATTTGGATTTTTCTTAAAAAAATTAATAATTTCTTCATTGCTTGCAGCAAATAAAGAGCTAGCAAGAGTTAAAAGAGCTAAAGATTTTTTCATCATTTTCCTTTGTTTTAAAATTTTTGCACATTATAAAATGTAATCTTTAACACTTAGATTTTTAATATTCTTTTTTCCTCTATTTTTTTAACTTGAGGGTAGTTTTTATCAAGATATTCTAAATAAGCTATGGCATATTTTCTCGAAATTTTAAAATGATTTTTAACAAAAGCTACATCTAAATGATGATTTTGCAAAAGTTTTAAAAACTCTTGCATGAGATTTTCAAGAGTATTTTTTTCTATAAAAAGATTATGCGCTAATCTTTTGACTTTGTTTTCTTTAGTGAGTTTTTTTAAAATAAGATCTCCATTTTTCCTATCAAGCTCTAAATACTCATAAAGATTGTAAGGTGCGGTAGGTTTTATGCCTTCTTTTTTTAAAATTTCATAAAGCTCACAATGAGCCTTTTCTTGTAATTTTTCAAAATCTTGTCCTTTTAAAAACCATATGCCATCTTTAAAATCTAATTTTTCTTGCATTTGCTTGAGTGTATAAGCGCAAAAGCTCTCACTTGCCCAGCTAAGCCTTAAGGCGATAGAATGAGACGAGATTAAAGCATAAGGATTTTTAGAGAAAATAAAATCAATAAATTCTTTCAAAGTTTGCATAGCATTTAAATCATATACATTTAAAGCTTGCTCATCGACAAAAACATGATTTAAGCTTTTTGCTAGGTTCAGGGCTTGCTCATGAGTGAGTTTAAAGCGTTGATAGCTTGAAAGTAATCCAAAGCCAAGTTTGTGAGTTTGTTTTAAAAACTCAAATACCTTTTTTAAATCTTTTTGTTCTAAAAGTGCTAAATACTTAGCTTTTATATCTTTTTTTAAAGGCTCACTTACCGCATTAAGAACCACACCACCGCTTTTAATACGCCCATTTTCAAGCAAGATGAATTTATCATCAAAACACAAAGGTAAGCTTTTATCAAATTCTAAGTTAATATAAGTTTTATCTTCAAATTTTTTGATTACACTAATTTTTGCATTAAGCTTTTTTGAGCCACTACAAAATTCTAAAATACTCCCGTGTTTAATCTCTGTACTAAAAACAACCCCATCGATACTTTTAAAGCTTTTAAAAACACCTTTTTTACTTAATATATAGCCTTTTTTTAACTCATGATAATCACAATTTAAACTCAAAGCAACTCTATTATAAGCTTTTGCTTCTAAAACATTTTCTTCATGAATTTGTATGTTTTTTACAATGATATCTTTTTGATTTTCAAGGCAAAATATTTTTTCATTTTTGCTTATTTTTCCTTCATTTAAACTCCCTGTTACTACCGTTCCTATACCTTTTAGAGAAAAAACCCTATCAATGTAGTATCTAAAAATCAAATTTTCATCATTTTCTTTAGGCTTTAAACTAAGCAGATAGTTTTTTAAATTTAATATACTTTGCTCATCATAAATGCTAGTTGGAAAAACTTTTAAGATATTGATTTTAAAGGCTTTTAATTCTTTTAAAAGCTCTGCTTGCTTTTGTACTAAATCCTTGCATAAATCAACCTTACTCAAAATAAGCACTACATCTTTTACGCCTAAAAATTCCAAAACCCTTAAATGCTCTATACTTTGAGCCTTTAAACCCTCGTTTATATCTATGACAAACATACATACTCTAAAGCCAAAAGCACCACTTATCATAGTTTTAATTAAACTTTCATGCCCAGGCACATCGATAAAAGCAATGTTTAAATTTTCACTTTTTAAATTTGAAAAGCTAAGATTGATCGTAATGCCTTTTTCTTGCTCTTCTTTTAAATCATCACCTTCAAAACCATTTAAAGCTTTAATAAGTGAAGTTTTACCATGGTCAATATGTCCAGCAGTGCCTATGATGATACTATGCATGAAATACCTCTTTAATAATGCTTATTATTTTATTTAAATCTTTTTCTAAAATACTTCTAAAATCTAGCACAAAATGCCCATTTTCAACACGGCCGATTACGCCTTTTTTTCTAAATTTTTCTTGTAAAAGCAAAGCTTTCTCATCAAAACTTAACACAAAAGTATCTAAGCTTTTATCAGGCATAGAGCCACCACCTACTAAACTTTTAGAAGCTTTTAACTCACATTTTATAGGAATTTTTTCTTTGACAAAGAGTGCTTTTTTTTCTATGGTTTTTAAGTCATCATTTAAAAGTTTTAGTGTGGGGATTTTTTCATATTCTTTTTCTAAGTAAGCTTTGGCAGTTTCATTTAAAAAAGCTAGAGTGATTTTATCAACCCTTAGCATTCTTAGAAGTTGATTTTTCTTTAATTGTTGAATGTATTTTTTCTTTCCAAGTATAATGCCTGCTTGAGTAGAACCAAAAAGTTTATCACCGCTAAAACTTAAAATATCACAATGTTTTAAAAGCTCTTTCACACTTGGTTCGTTTTTACTAAGTTGTTTATTAATCTTTTCACACCAGCCAGCACCCAAATCATAATAAGATATGAGTTTTTTCTTTTTTGTTAAAGCGTGAATTTCACTTAAGCTTACTTCTTCAAAAAATCCTTTAAAAGCAAAATTAGAACGATGAGTTTTTAAAATCATTTTAGTATTTTCATTGATAGCTTTTTCATAATCATATAAATGAGTTTTATTAGTCGTGCCTATTTCTTTTAGCCTAACACCAGCTGCTAGCATAACTTCAGGAATTCTAAAATTTCCCCCAATCTCAACTAGCTCACTTCTTGAAGTAATAACTTCCTCATTTTTTGCTAAGGTATTTAAGATTAAAAATACAGCTGAAGCGTTATTATTAACAATCAAGCAATCTTCGCAATCAAATAATATTTTTAAATTTGCACTAAGTGCGTCATACCTTGAGCCTCTTTTACCACTTTGCATGTTAAACTCTAAATTTGAATAAGAACAGATGATTTCTTTAGTTCTTTCAAAAATACTCTCATCAATAATGCTACGACCAAGATTAGTATGTATGATAACTCCACTAGCATTGATCAAACTTTGACTTTGCATGTTTAAAAACTCATCAATACTTTGGGCAATTTTACTTAGCAAATCTTGCAAGCTAAAATTTAAATTTTCATTTTTACTCAGTTCTTTTTTACAATTTGAAACAACTATTTTTGCAAAATGAGATCTTAAATACAAAGGATAATTAGCCAAGTTTTCATCGTTTATGAGTGTGTTTATGGGTGGAAAATTTCTAAATTTGTTCATCTTAAACCTTAAGAATAAATTAGTAAAATTATAACTTTTTTATAATGAAATTTATATAATTAAGATTAAAAAAATTTAAAAGAGAGTGTTATGAAAGATTTTGTATTTTTAGAAAATGAAGATTTAATTCCTTTAAGTGATGATATTAGCATAGTTCAAAAAGCCTGTAATGAAGAAGTTTTTATAGGAAATTCAAAGCTTTTAAATCCTGAAGTTTATGCACCTGAGATTAATTTTTACCTTAAAAACTCACAAGATGATGTGCTTAAAAAAGCCAAAACTATTGAGTCTTTATACAAGATTAGATCTAAAGTTTATGATTTAGGACTTGATTTAGAATACACCAAAGAAGTGGGTAAAAATGTAATTATTGTAAGCGATGAGGATCAAGATAAGCTTATTGAAAGCTTAAAAAAACAAGAATGCAAGGTTTTAAAACTAAGTAATGAGCAATGTTTGGGTGTTTTAGGTTGCGTGGGTGAGCTTTGTGTGATAGCTTTAAAAGATAATGAGCAAGTAGAGATTGATTGTGATTTTTTCTTATATGATGTAAAAAAAGAAAGTTTTGATCAACAAAGTGGTTGCTATGATTTAACCACTTTAAGTCAAGAAGAACTTATAAAACTTTTAAATTCTAATTCTCCAAAATATAAATTTAGAAATTATATTAGTTATGATGATAGCATTTGTCAATACCATGAAAGAAGAAGTATTCATTGTGGAAAATGTGCTGAAATTTGTCCTAGTGTGGCTATTTTAAAAGATGATGAGCAAAGAAAATTAGAATTTTCTCATGTGGATTGTTTAAGCTGTGGTGATTGTGTAGGAATTTGTCCTAGTGGAGCGCTTGATTATGCACCTATGCCACGCAATAGCTTTTATGAAATTTTAAAATTTTATGAAGATAAAATCATTTTAATAATCCCTGAGAAAATGTCTATAGAAAATTTAAATATCACTTTAAAAGAAGATGTAATGCCTTTTATGATTAAAGGTGAAAACTATCTTGATCAAGCACATTTTTTAGCTATGCTTCAAACAAGTGGTGCGAGTGTGATTTTTTATAGTGATGGCTTATCGCAAGGTGCTTTAGAAGTGATAGCTTTGATGAATGAAATTTTTCAAAGAAAATTTAAACAAAACGCAATTTTTCTAGCTAAAGATGAAAAAGAACTTTTAGAGGCTATAAATCAAGCTCATTTTATAGAAAATCTTAAATTTATATCTTATAATCCTGCGCTTTTAAAAAGAGAAGATTTTGCTATAAGATTAAGAGAGCTTATAAAGGAAGAAAATTTAGGCAATATCCCAAGCAAAGAATGGATACGCTATGGAAAAATCACCATTAATGCAGACACCTGTACTTTATGTCTTTCTTGTGTGGGAGCTTGTAATGTAGGAGCTTTAGTGGCTGATACTAAGGATAATTCTTTGAAATTTAATGCAAGCTTATGTACTACCTGTGGGTATTGTGAGGCAAGTTGTGCTGAAAAAGATACTTTAATGCTTCAAAGAAGTGGGATAGATTTGGAAAAAGAGTATTTTTCTTTTATGGTTTTAGCTCAAGATGAACTTTTTGCTTGTGTAGAGTGTGGGAAAGAATTTGCTACTAAAAAGGCCATTGAAAAAATTGCTAGCATTATGAAACCAAGATTTATAGGTGATGAAGCTAAGATAAAAACACTATATTGCTGTGCTGAATGTAAAGCAAAAGTAATGATACAAAGTATGAATGTGCTTTAAGCCAAAAGGCTTAAGCACTAAGTTTTAATCCCACTACTCCAGTGATGATTAAAATAATAAAAATGATTTTATTAAGAGTAATTGCTTCTTTAAA
Organism: Campylobacter sp. CNRCH_2014_2849; assembly: GCF_025772845.1. Lineage (NCBI taxonomy): Bacteria > Pseudomonadati > Campylobacterota > Epsilonproteobacteria > Campylobacterales > Campylobacteraceae > Campylobacter > Campylobacter sp. CNRCH_2014_2849. The sequence continues at coordinate 47,736 of NZ_JAKMSW010000003.1, forward strand.
GATTAAAAATCCCACCACACTAACTAATGCCAAACCGCAACCTGCCCAAGTTGCATAAGCTATACTTAAATCAATTTTTTTCAAAGCATAAAATAAACCTGCTAAAGAAAATGAAAAAAACACCGCAAAAACGATTAAATAAAGATTATTTTTACTTATGCTTGCATACTTCATCGAGCTTGTTGCAATCACTTCAAAAATTATACTAATTGCTAATACTAACCAATGCATTTTATATATCCTTTTAAATTAATTTAAAAATGAAACTACAAAAGGATAAAAGGTGGTGCAGTAGGGGCTATAAAATAACCACAAGATAATCTTATCTTCCATTTTATCCATAAGCTAGTATAAAATTTTAAGATAAAAAATCCATAAGTCATTTATAACCTTGTGATAATTTATCTTATTTTAACATTGTTTTTATATCTTAGTTAAATTTAGCGCAAAAGCTTTTTGGCTCAAAAGCACTTCATCATTTTCTTTAAAATCTTTAGCTTCTAAAGGGCTTAGCGCTACTTGGCTGATTTGATTACCTATGGCAAGTATGGCTATAAATATGCTATCTTGCTTTTGTAGTTTTAAAATGCGTGCTTTTATAGCAAATTTTTGTGAGCCTTGTGTCTTTAAAAAAACTTCATTAGGCGAGCCTTCTTTAATGATAGCTCCATTTTCTAAAATGATGACTTTATTAGCTAGTTTATAAACTTCACTTACATCATGGCTGATTAAAATAGTAGTGATTTTATAAGTTTTATGTATATTTAAAAGATAATCATGCAAGTGTAGTTTTATCTCATTATCTAAGGCGCTAAATGGCTCATCTAAAAGTAAAAGTTTGGGTTTTTGCATAATGGCTCTTGCTAAAGCTACGCGTTGTTTTTGTCCCCCACTTAGTTCTAAAATATGACTTTTTTTGTGTTTGCTTAAATCTAAAAGTTTTAAAAGTTCATTAGCAAATTTTAGATCTTTTTTAGCAAAAAGTAAGTTTTGCTCTACATTCATATTTTCAAATAAAGCATAATCTTGAAAAACAAAACCAAGTTTTCTTTTTTGTGGGCTTAGAAAGTTTTTATCATCAAAAAATATCGTATTATTAAAAGTGCAAATTCCTTGTGCTTTTTCAAAACCTGCTAAAATTCTCAAAAGCGTAGTTTTACCACTACCACTTTTTCCAAAAATAGCACAAAATTCTCCTTCTTTAACTTCAAATTTAACCTTAAGTTTAAATTCTTTTTCTTTATTTTTAAAGATTTTTTCAAAGTCAAGTTTTAGCATAAATACTCTTTGATAAATAAAGCACTAGGATGTACATAAGCAAATACAAAATCATTTTTTTGATAATTTTGCTCTAAAAACTCATGGGTGCTAATTTGAGCTTCGAAAGTGCAAATTTCATTTTCTAATCTTACGATAGTGATGATTTGTCCTTGAAAAATATCAATGATTTTTGCATAAAAGGTATTTAAAAATGAATTTTCTAATTTTTTTTTACTAAGCAAGCACTCGCTACTTTTAAAAGCTAGTAAAACTTCTTGATCAATGCTTGCTTTTTCATCAAGTTCTAAAGCAAGCATAAATAATTTATGTTTATTTATAAGAAATTCTACCCAGTTTATATTTTCATGATTTTTTATAGTATTTATTTTAGCTTTAATCATGGGATATTATAGCCATAAGCTTTGAAAATTTCCTTAGCCTTTTTGCTTAAAATAAAATCATAAAATTTCTTTGCTTTGGCATTATTTTTACCATAAGAAGTGATGATAATGCCTTGATTGATTGGTTCATAAAGCTTTGGATTGATTAAAATATAATTTTTTCCTTCTTGGAGTTTATAAGATTTTAGCGTATCTTCATATAAAGCACTTGCTGCTATAAAACCCACATCGGCTGCTTTTAATGTTTGAGTAAGTGCTTCTCCTATGGATTTTGCCTCGATAATTTTAGTTTTTGTTTGCTCATAAATTTTAGCATTTTGTAAAGTTTCTATACTAGCTTGACCATAGGGAGCAGCTTTGGGATTAGCTATGGTGATGATTTTTACTTTTTCTTCTTTAAGCGTGTCTAATCCTTTGCTTAAATCCATTCTAACACTTAGTAAAGCTAAAGCTCCTTGAGCATAAATAACAGGTTTTGTACTAGCAAAATTATCTTCATACAAACTTTGTGCAAATTTCATATTTGCAGCCATAAATATATCAAATGGCGCTCCATTTTTGATTTGCGAAACTAAATTTCCACTAGCACCTAAGCTTACATTGATACTAATATCAGGGTTTTCTTTTTGAAATTCTTTTTGTAAGGCTTTAAAAGCGTAAGCTACATTTGCAGCTGCAGCGATATTTACATCAGCGCTATAGCCAAAAATACACAAAAAAAGTAGGGTAAAAATTTTTTTCATTTTTTATCCTTTTAATAGTAAATTTTAAAAAAATTATAGCTTATTTTTAAAAGCAAAAATAAATTTATATTTTTTGCATATTTTCTAAGACTTATTTCATAAGTAAATAAAAATTACTAATTTTTTTTAAAGAATATTTTTAATGTAAAAATTTATTTTAATTTTTGTATAATATAAGATTTCAATTTATGAAATTTTAAAAGGAAAAAGCTTGTTAAAATACATACTAACTTTGTGTTTATTTTTTAACACTTTGATTTTAGCAAATGACTTTGAAGATTTTGAACAAGAATATCAAAAAAAAGAAGTCAAAGATAGCTTTTATACCTACAATAAAGCTATGAGTAAATTTAATTATGATCTTTATACTTATTTTTTAAGACCGGTTGTGCTTTCTTATAAAAGCATTACTCCAAGTTTTATAAGAACAGGTGTAAAAAATGCTTTTGATACCACAAGATCACCTTTTAGATTTATTAATCATCTTTTAAGTTTAGAATTTAGAAAAGCTGGTGAGGAATTTGGAAGATTTTGTGTGAATGTGATTTTTGGATTTGGTTTGTTAGATAGTGCGAGTAAAACTCCTTTAAAAAGTTATGAAGCTGATTTTGGAACAACTTTGGGTAAATGGGGAGTAGGTAGTGGACCACACTTAGTGCTTCCACTTTTAGGTCCTTATAATGTAAGAGATGCTTTAGCTTTGCCTGTAAATTGGTTTATGGTGCCTGAGGGGTATATTGAGAATTTTTGGGTTGGTGTGGGTGTAAATGCTGCATTAAAACTCAATGAATTAAGTTTTGAGTATGAAAAAATAGATGATATTTACCAAAATAGTGTAGATTATTACATTTTTATACGCGATGCGTATGAACAAAGACGCCAAGAACTCATCAAATAAGGAGATAAAATGAAAAAAATCATAGCTTTATTTTTTAGCGTAGTATTTGCTTTTGCTTTAAATTTGCAAGATATTTCTAAAACCATGCAAGAAAAAATTGATGAGAGCTTAAAAATTCTAGATCAAAATAAAAACGATAAAGCTAAAGCAGCGGAAAAAATCTTTGCTTTATTTGATGGTGTTTTTGATTATGAACTTATGGCTAAACTTAGTCTTTCTACAAGATATGAAAAATTAAGTGAAAATGAAAAAAATGAATTTAACAAAGCTTTTGAAAAAAACCTTAAAAAAAGTTTCACAGATAAGCTTGCTTTGTATGATTCTCAAAAATTAAAAGTGATTAATTTAGAAGAAAAAAATAAAAGAGCCTTTTTAAAAACTTCTATGATAGTAGATGGTAAAGAAAATTTTGTAATCTTTAAATTTTATGATAAAAATAATGATTGGCAAATTTATGATGTAGATATTTTTGGCATAAGTATCATACAAACTTATCGCTCACAATTTAAAGATGTCTTGCAAAATGGCGATTTTAAAACCTTGCTTGAAAAGCTTTCTAGTGTTGATTTTTCTAAATAATGCTAAGTAAAATTTTAAAAATCTTTCTTAATTTCCCAAAGCTAACTTTGGGGATTACTTTAATCTTTTGTATATTTTTTAGTTTTTTTGCTAAAAATTTAAGTGTTGATGCAAGTGCTGAAAGCTTGCTTTTAGAGCATGATGAGGGTTTGAAACTATATAGAGAAGTTTCAGCGCGTTACGGCAATGATAATTTTTTAATGCTTGCTTTTGCTCCTAAAAATAAAGATATTTTTGCTAAAGAAAATTTAGAAACTATCAAAAACTTAACTCTTGATTTAGAAAAAATCAATGGTGTGCAAAAGGTATTTTCTATCACTAATGCGCCTTTACTTGCAAGTTCTAAAGGTAAAGAGTTAAAAGAGCTTATCCAAAATATACCTAATATTTTTAGTCAAGATGTGGATATTAATCTAGCTAAAAAAGAAATTTTAAATCAACCCTTTTATAAAAATAATATCATCTCAAAAGATGGAAAAACAACGGGAATTTTGATTTATCTAGCACCTGATCTTGTTTATAATGACTTGATTAATTCAAGGGATAATGCGCAAAATGAAAATGAAAAAGAGCATTTTAGAGCCTTGATTAAAAAGCACCAAGAAAGCTCAAGGGAATTTAGTGCAAAAAGATTAGAAGAAATTACTAAAATAGTATCTAAATATAGTCAAAATGGAGACTTTTTACACCTTGGTGGTGTTGAAATGATCGCTAATGATATGATTAATTATGTAAAAAGTGATTTAAAAATTTATGGACTTAGTTTAATAGGGCTTTTATTTATAGCACTTTGGTGGTTTTTTGGCTCTTTGCGTTTAGTGTTTTTGGCTTTGGGAATTTGTGTGGTTTCACTTTTTACTTCAAGCGGGATTTTCGCGCTTTTGGGCTTTGATATTACTGTGGTGTCTTCAAACTATGTAGCTTTAGTGCTTATTATCACTGTCTCTGTTGTGATACACTTAATCGTGCATTTTATAGAAAATTTACACAAACACCCAAAAGCTAGCGTTTATAAGCTTTTGCTCTCAACCTTACTTGATAAAGCAAGTCCTAGTTTTTTTGCTATTTTAACCACGGTTGTTGGGTTTTTAAGTTTTGTTTTTTCAGATATTGAGCCTATTATTAAACTTGGTATTATGATGAACCTTGGCATCAGTGTGAGTTTGATTTTAGCTTATATTTATTTTGCAAGTATTTTAGTATTAATACCGCGTTTAAATTTTAAAGAGCTTAATCAAAATTCGTTGAAATTTTTAAGTTTTTGTGCAAATGTAAGTTTAAAACATAGAAAATTTATCTATGGTATAAGTTTATTTTGTGTGGCTTTTGCTTTGTATGGAATTTTGCAAATTAAAGTAGAAAATAGTTTTGTGAGTTATTTTAAAGATAGTTCTAGGATTAAACAAGGCTTGTTGATTATAGATAAAGAGCTAGGTGGAACTATGCCTTTAGATGTGATTGTCAAATTTAAGCAAAATCCAAAACAAAATGAAAGCTTAGATGAGTTTGAACAAGAATTTGATGATTTATCCAAAGATGATAGGTATTTTTTTAGTAGTGAAAAAACAAGAATAGCTGCTAAGGTTCATGAGTTTTTAAGTAAGCAAAAATATGTAGGTTCTGTGCTTAGCTTGCAAAGTTTGCTAGAGCTTGGAAAAAGCATTAATGATGGTAAGACTTTAGATGATTTTGCTCTAGCGTTTTTGTATGAAAATTTAGATGAGAATTTTAAAAAGCAAGTTTTAACCCCTTTTGTTAGTGTAGAAAATAATGAGTTGCGATTTAGCGTGCGTATGCTAGATAGTGATCCAAATTTAAGACGCGATGCTTTTTTAAAACAGCTTGAAAAAGACTTAAATGAGCTTTTGCAAAATGATAATGTAGAGGTTAAAATCAGTGGTATTATGCCTTTGTACAATAATATGCTTCAAAGTCTTTTTTCATCACAATTTGACACTTTAGCCTTTGTGGTGCTTGTGATTTTTGCTTTGTTTGTGGTGATTTTTAGAAGTTTTGTTTATGCTTTTGTGGCAATTTTGGCCAATCTCATACCTTTAGCTTTGGTGTTTGGCTTAATGGGTGTTTTAAATATACCACTTGATATTATGAGTATTACCATAGCTGCTATTTGTATAGGAATAGGGGTTGATGATATGATTCATTATATTCATCGTTTTAAAGAAGAATTAAAATATAAAAGCTTAGAAGAGGCCATAAAAGCTTCGCATATAGGTATAGGAAGTGCGATTTATTATACTAGTGTTACGATTATTCTAGGTTTTTTAGTGATGATTAGCAGTAATTTTATCCCGACGATTTATTTTGGTTTGCTTACGGTTTTAGCTATGAGCTTGCTTTTATTTGGTTCGCTTTTTTTATTACCAAGTTTTATTTTAACTTATCATTATTTTAAAACAAAATTAAAATAAAGTAAAATCCAAATCACATAAACACCAAAAGCAATAAGCATATATTTTATAAATTGTTTCATTAATACTCCATTTTTTCTAATACCCTTAAGATATAAGTAGCAAACATTAGTGCTTGTGAGCGGTGTGAAATTTTTAATTTTACTTGCTCATCTAATTCACCTAAGGTTTTATCAAAACCTTTTGGGATAAACAAAGGATCATATCCAAAGCCATTATTACCCCTTGGAGTGTCAATAGCAAGGCCATGCATATATCCATGCGTGCTAAAATGTCCATATTTTGAGCTTATAGCTATGGCTGCAGTGTAAAAAGCTTTGCTTTGATGTAGATTTTTTTCATGTAAAGCTTGGATGAGCTTGTTTCTATTGGCCTCATCAGTGCCTTCTTGAGAGTATCTTGCAGAAAAAATCCCTGGCGCATTGTCTAAAGCCTCTACGCTTATACCACTATCATCGCTTAAGGTGATAAATTCATTTTGTTTTTTGCCTAAAGCATTAAAAATAGCTTTAGATTTTATCAAAGCATTTTCTTTAAAACTTGTGCCATCTTCGATGATTTCAAAAGGGGTGATGATTTCATTTAAGGCATAAATTTCATAAGTAGTTAAAAATTTTTTGATTTCTTCTACTTTGTGTGCGTTAGAAGTTGCTAGAATGATTTTTAATTTTTTCTTCATAAATTACTCTTTTTGTTTTGACTTTAAAAAAAGTTTATCAAAATCATAGTAAAATTATCCTTTATAAGGAGAAAAGATGTTAAAAACCGTTTTACCTTTGTCTTTTATTGTAGGAACTAGATTTTTTGGATTGTTTATAGTTTTACCGGTTTTAAGTTTATATGCTTTAAATTTAAAAGGAGCTAATGAGTTTTTAGTAGGGCTTTTAGTAGGTGTGTATGCTCTAACTCAAATGGCATTGCAAGTTCCTTTTGGTATTATTTCAGATAAAATAGGGCGTAAAAAAACTATGCTAATAGGACTTGTGGTGTTTATCATAGGTTCTTTGGTGTGTTCATATGCTGATGATATTTATACGATGATGTTTGGAAGGCTTTTACAAGGTGCAGGAGCCATAGGAGCAGTAGCTACTGCTATGATAAGTGATTTTATCAATGAAGAAAATCGTGGTAAGGCTATGGCTATCATGGGTTCATTTATAGGACTTTCTTTTGCAGCTTCTTTAGTGCTTTCTCCTTTAATGAGTGCTAAATTCGGACTTTCTAGTTTGTTTGATTTAAGTGCCATTTTAAGTCTAATTTGTATCGTGCTTTTATTTAGTGTTGTGCCAAAAGAGCATACAATAGTACATGAAAATACTAAAACCCCATTAAAAAAACTTTTAAAAGAAAAAAACTTAGCTTTGATGAATCTTACTAATTGTATGCAAAAAATGCTTATGAGTATTGCGTTTTTAAGTATTCCTTTGGTTTTGGTGCATGAGTTTAATTATCCAAGTGAGAATTTATGGCATGTTTATGTTAGCTCTATGGTGCTTGGGTTTTTAGCTATGGGTTTATCAGGATCTTTGGGAGAAAAAAGAGGCTTAAGTAAAGAGATATTGCTTTTAGGTGTGGCATTTTTTATCATTGCTTATATTATATTTGCTTTTTCGCATAATGCTTTAGTGTTTATGGTGGGTGTTGTAGTGTTTTTTATAGGATTTAATTTACATGAGCCTATTATGCAAAGCTGTGCGAGTAAATTTGCTAAGGTAAATGAAAAAGGTGCAGCTTTGGGTGTGTTTAATGCTTTTGGCTATTTTGGAAGCTTTTTAGGTGGTGTCGTTGGAGGGTATTTTTTACACCATTTTAGTTTAGTTGCTCTCGCTTTTATTTTGATAGCTTTGTCTGTAATTTGGTTTGTGTTGCTTTTGTTTTTACAAAGTCCAGCAGATTTTAAAAATGTCTATTTATCTTTAGAAACAAAACATGATTTAAATATGATTAAAGGCATAAATGGAGTTTTAGATGTGTATAAAAACTCTAAATTTTTAGTGATTAAATACAATAAAAAACTTACAAGCGAAGAAGAAATTTTAGCGATTATTGGAAAATAATCGCTTTTATACAAAATGCTTTTCTTTTAAAATCACATATAATTTTAAAGTAGAAATAAAGAAAGTTAAAATAGCAGGTCCAAGGATAATACCCCAAAAGCCAAAACTTGAAATTCCTGCTATCATCGCAAAGAAAATTAAAAGTTCGTTAATTTGTGTTGGAATTTGAACAAGTTTTTCATTGATCCATTTAATGATATAAGGTTTTACTAAAGTATCTGCGATAAAAGATATCATTACCACGCTATAAATGAAAATCACTAAAGCACCGCTTAGATTATTATTTGCAAATTCATATAAAGAGACAGGCACATAAACTAAGGCCCCACCTACCACAGGGATTAAAGAGCTAAAGCAAAATAATATTCCCATTAAAATCGCATCATAACCATAAAATTTAGTAATGATAGCAAAAAGCACCCCTTGTAAAATGGCATTTAGCACCATAGAATAAAACACCACAGACATTACATTACTCACTTCACTTAAAATGCCTTGAGTTTCTTCTTTTTTCATAGGCACTATGCTTTTTATATAGCCAATGAGTTGGGCTCCATAAAGATTAGCAAAGAAATAAAACACACAAATTAATACCATGTCAGTTAGAAATTTAGTGCCAAATTTAGTTGCGCTTGAAAGATAGGTTAAAACATTTTTAGAGATAGAATTTAAGTCAATACTTGCTAATGCTTCTTTGATTTTGGGTTCTATAAAGCTTAAAGATTCGGGTAGGTGTAGGGAATAATTTTTAAAATATTCTATGGTATTGTGAAAATAGCTTATATCAAAACCTTTTGCAGCCTTTGCTAGCTCTATAATAGCATATACAAAAGGGATAAAAAATAAAGCTAGCATAAAAGCAGTAGTAGCTGCTGCAGCAACGACTTTTTTACCTTTAAAAATACTTAAAAATTTAACATTAACATTAGAAGTAGAAACAGCCATTAAACTTGCTATGGCTATATTCATCAAAAAAGGTTTAAACAAAAAAAGTACCCAAAATAAAATGATCAAAATAAAACTAATCAAGAAAAAATTACTACTTTTCATCAAATAAACCTTTGTTATATTTTAATTTTAAAACATCAAAGCTTTTTAAGCTTGCAATGCGACCTTTGGCTGTTCTTTCTATATAGCCATTTGCTAGTAAATATGGCTCTATCACATCTTCTATGGTATTTTCATCCTCACTTAATGCTGCGGCTATACTAGAAAGTCCTATAGGTTTTCTTTTAGCTTCAGTTAAAAGTTCTAAATACCGCAAATCCATCGCGTCAAAACCAAGCTCATTTACCCCTAAGGAATCAAGTGCTTGTTTAGCTCTTTTTTCGCTAATGATTTCTTCATCATTTACATCAGCAAAGTCTCTTACACGCTTAAGCAATCTTAATGCTATTCTTGGGGTTGAGCGACTGCGTTTGGCTATTTCTAAAGAAGCTTTTTTTTCACAAGTTTTATTAAGCTTTAGAGCTGCTTTTTCTAAAATAATAGCAAGCTCTTCGTTTTTATAAAATTCCAAGCGAAATTGCATACCAAAGCGATCGCGTAAAGGATTACTTAGCATACCTGCTCTTGTAGTAGCACCTATTAAAGTAAATTTGGGCAAATCGATTTTGATTGTTTGTGCAGCAGGGCCACTACCGATGATAATATCAAGACGAAAATCCTCCATAGCAGGATAAAGCACTTCTTCTATTGCGGGACTTAAGCGATGAATTTCATCGATAAATAAAATATCTCCCTCGCTAAGATTAGTTAAAATCGCAGCTAAATCCCCGCTTTTTTCTATCATGGGTGCAGCAGTAGTTTTGATATTTGCATTCATTTCATATGAGATAATGTTTGCTAAAGTTGTCTTACCAAGTCCTGCAGGCCCACTAAAAAGGATATGATCTAGACATTCATTTCTTTTTTTAGCAGCTTTGATAAAAATTTCTAAATTTTTTTTAATATTTTCTTGTCCTATGTAGCCATCAAAATTTGAAGGTCTAAGACTTGTTTCATAAGTTTCATCAGGGGAGAATTTTTCAATCTCTACGATTCTATCCATATTTTTTCCATTTTATTTTGCTAAGAAATTTTAATTTTATCTAAAATTTGCTAAAATAAACATTTAAACTCAGATTATAGAAGTTTTTATGGGAATTTTAGAGCAATTAGAGTTAGATTACGAGCTTGAAGAAATCGAGCGTTTTTTGTATTTTTTTAGAAGTCTTTGTGATGTTTTAGAGCCTTTGATAGTAAAGCTAAGCAGTGATAGCTCAAAATACAAAGAAGCTTTAAAAGACTTAGAGCAAAATATCCACAATGTAGTTTGGGCTGCTAAAAGATTAAATTTAGATGAGATTGCAAATTTTTGCACATTTTGTGAGGAAATTATGCAAGAAGCAGCTAAATTTGATGGGCCTGCTAGCGATGAATTTGTGGATTGGATGTTTTTAGTGGGTGAGCAGCTTGATAGATATTGCAGTGATTATGAAAAAAATGCTTCTTTTTTAAGCGTATTTAACCCTCAAATTGCAAATGTTCCTGATAAAATTTCTAAATAACGGGGACGACTTGGCTTCGACAGGAGTAGAGTGGCCTTGGTGGCATGTCGCTTTGAGCAAAGCGTATAAAGCTCAAATTAAAATTAAACGCAAACAACGTTAAATTTGCTCCTGCTTACGCTAAAGCTGCGTAAGTTCAGTTGAGCCTGAATTTTAAGCGATACTATCTAGCTTAGGATTTGGTCATTTTCGATAGTGTAGATTGAAATTTGACAAGTTTTGATTGAAGTTAAAGTCTTAGTCTAGCTTGAAATTTTGGAAGGTGAGTTTGGCTAGATGAAATTTTCACCTTTGCTAAGCATGTAGATGCCGTGGTTGTTTTATTTTTGGACAGGGGTTCAATTCCCCTCGTCTCCACCAAAATTAATCTTTCATATATCAATTTATTAGAATTTAGTATTTTAATAATTTAATTTCATCAAAGGTTTCTTATTATTGATAGGACTTCAAGGAAGGCTTCTTTTAAGATAGATGGTAAGGTTTTTATTAATTCTAAATTTAAATTCATTATAAAGCTTGATAGTATTTCTTAGTATTTTAAAAAGTTCTTTTTGTTATCATTTTAAAAAATACTAAGGTTGTTCTATGAATTTTTATGAAGAAATTAAAAAATATCTTGATAATAATCTTTTTACCAACTATGCTCTAGAGGTGGATTTTCCAAATATTTATAATTTTACTAAAAATGAAAACACATATAAAACAACCTTAGATAATATAATCTGTCTATACAACGCCACTCAAAGAAATTTTCAAAATTATAACGAACATCAATTTGAAGATGAATTTATATCAAAAGTGTTAGACATTTTAGGGTGGAAATTTATAAGACAAGATGAAAAGATCATACAGGGTAAATTAGAAAAGCCCGATTTTTTGCTTTTTAGTGATGAAAATATAAAAGCAAATTATGAAAATTTAGACAAAGAAACAAAAAAATCAAGCAATGAATTCACTATTATCATGGAGTCAAAAGCCTATGATGTGCAAATAGATAATAAAAAAGTAAAAGAAAATCCCCATTTTCAAATTTTAAGATATCTTAGTAATCTTAAGAAAAATTATGGCTTTTTAACTAATGGTAGGTTTTGGCGTTTTTATGATAACTCTACACTTAGTGCAAACAAGGTATTTTATGAGATAAATTTAGAACAAATCATAAAAGATAAAAATTACCAAGCTTTTGCGTATTTTTATAGTATTTTTGCTTCAGCAAGTTATACGGAAGAAAAACACATAGAAAAATCTTTACAAGTTAATAAAGAATCAAAAATAAAAATAGAAGATGATTTAAAATCTATCATCTATGGAACTAATGGCAATGAATCTTTATTTGAATTTATAGGTTCTAAGATTTATAACAAAACTAAAGCTGATTTAAAGCTAATCTATGAAAATTCTTTATATTTTGTGTTTAGGCTTTTATTTATTGCTTATTTTGAAGATAAATTTGAAAATATCTTAGAAAAGCATAAATACTTCAAAAGCAAAATTAGCATAAAAACTTTATTGCAAAATTTAAGCGATGATGAAAGCTCAAGTGCTGGCTTTGGTGATTTAGAAATGATATTTCAAATTTATAATAAAGGCAAAGGCAATTTTGACATGCCTGTTTTCAATGGTGGGTTGTTTGATGAGAGCAAAACCACTCTTTTAAACACACCAAAGATTTTCAGCGATAAAGACTTGAAGAAAATTTTAGAACAATTATTATACTACAAAGATAAAAATTTAACTTTTAAAAGAGATTATAAAACCTTAAGTATAGAGCATTTAGGCACGATTTATGAAGGCTTGCTTTCTTACTTTTTTGAAGTAGCAAATGAAGATATTTACTATGTAAGCTATAAAGAAAAATCAAAAGAAATAGAGTGTTATTTTGATAATTATGACTTTAAAATTTTAGAAAAATCAAAAAAATTAGAAAAATACACTTTTTATAGAGAAGGACAAATTTATCTAAAAAATACTAGCAACTCAAGAAAAGCAAGTGCAAGCTTTTATACACCTCAATCCATAGCTAATTTTTTAATCCAAAGTGCTTTAAAAGACAAACTAAACAATGAAAACATTTTGAAATTTAAAATTCTAGACAATGCTTGCGGTAGTGGGCATTTTTTAGTTGCGGTTTTAAATGCTATCACGCATATTGTTTTATCAGATTTTGAACATTTTACAAATTTAAAGCAACTCCACGAACAAGAAAAAGAAAATATCGCAAATCATATAAAAGATTTCACGCAAGATTATGAGTTAGATGAAAGTGATGTTTTAAAACGACTTTTGCTAAAACGCATTATTTATGGAGTGGATTTAAATCCATTTAGTATAGAGCTTACTAAGCTTAGTCTTTGGATAGATAGTTTTATCTTTGGAACCCCACTTTCTTTTATAGAACATCACATAAAATGTGGCAATGCTTTGCTAGGCTCAAGTATAAGTGATTTTGAAAATTTAATAAAGCAAAATAAAGAAAATATTTTCACAAATTCCATTACTCAAGAATTTGAAATTTTGCAAGAAGTATTTGAAAAGCTTGATAATCTACAAGATACCAACGAAGAACAAATCAAACAATCCAAACAAATCTATCAAAATGAAATCATACCAAAACTTGATAAGTTAAATTTATATCTAAACTATATCAACTCACTTCATTTTGCTAACAAAGAAGAATTACAAATTCTAAAAGCCCTAAGTCAAGATGATATACAAAATTTAAGCCAAAATAAACAAGCAAAAGCTATCATTAGCAAATATCAAAAAGAATTTAACTTCTTTAATTATGAGTTAGAATTTCCTGAAATCATAGAAAATCAAGTCTTTAAAGGCTTTGATATCATCATAGGTAATCCACCTTGGGATAAAACTAAATTTAGTGATGATGATTTCTTTCCACAATATAAAAGCGATTATAGAAGCTTAATTGCTAGCAAGAAAAAAGAAATTCAAGACAATTTGCTAGCAAAAGATTATATAAAGCAAAATTACGAAAAACAAAAAGCATATATAAATGATTTAAACGAGTATTATAAAAAAGCTTATCTGCTAAATAAAGGTAGTGGAGATGGAAATTTATTTCGTCTTTTTGTAGAAAAAAATCTTTCTCTTTTAAAACAAGATGGAAATTTAGCTTATGTGCTTCCTAGTGCTTTGATGTTTGAAGATGGAAGTTTGACTTTAAGAAAAGAAATTTTAGAAAATAAAACTTTAGAATATTTTTATAGTTTTGAAAATAGACAAGCTATATTTGCTGATGTGGATTCAAGATATAAATTTGCTCTTATGCAAATAAAAAACACACAAGCAAATAATGCCCATAAAATCAAAACGATGTTTTATAAAACAGATATAAACTCATTAAAAAACAAAGATGAAATTTTAACTCTAAGTTTAGAAGATATCAAAAAGTTAAGCCCAACTCACTTAGCCTTAATGGAGCCAAAAGACAAGCAAGCTTTAGAAATTCTAAGAAAATCTTATAATGCTTTTCAAACCTTGTCTTTTGATTATATAGATTTTAGAAGAGAGCTTGATATGACAAATGATAAAGATTTATTTATAGAAGAGTTTAGGGAAGGACTTTTACCCTTATATGAAGGCAAAATGATACATCAATTTAATGCAAATTTTAGCCAAGCTATTTATTTTTTAGAAAAGGCTAAATTTGATGAGCGTTTAAAAAGCAAAGAACTTTTAAGAGCTAAAAAGGCCACCGGCAAAGAACTAAAGCCTGAATTGATAAAGTATGATAGAGAATTTTTTAGACTTACTTATAGAGCTGTTGCAAGCGATACAAATGAAAGAACCTTGATAGCTTCTTTATTACCAAAAAATTGTGGTTTTGGACATAGTATGTTTGCAAATGTACCAAAACTATATATTTTAAAAGATGATGAAATTTGTATAGATGTAGTGCCTTATGAAAGAATTTTATTTACTTTGGCTTTGTTTAATTCTTTAGTGGTTGATTTTATCATAAGAAATATGGTGCAAATCAATGTAAGCAAAACCTATTTAGAAAGAATTCCTCTGCCTCAACCAAGTGATAAAGAAATTCAAAACAATGAAATCTATAAAACTCTAGCTAAAAATGCCTTGCTTTTACAGCTTTATAATGATAAAAATCATCATTTTGATGAGCTAAAACAAGAATTTAACATAAAAGATGATGAAATTCCAAAAACTAAAAAAGCTTATGATGTCTTAAGAGCAAAAAATGATTTATTAGTTAAACAACTTTATAGTTTAAGTGATGATGAATTTTCTTACATGATAAGCACTTTTAAAGTCTTAAACGAAAAACAAAGCGAATATATAGCATTATTAAGGAATTAAGATGGGAGATAAATCTGTTTTAGAACAAATTATAGTTATTAGTCAAAATTTTAATAAAAATATAAAAAAACATGAAGATGATAGAGGGTTTTTATCTCAAAATATACTTAATGAGTTAAGGAATTTAATAGAGCATATTGCTTTGTATATTTACAATAGAGATACAAAGAATAATTTTAGTAGTCACTATGATAATATAAAAGTTGCAATTGTATATATAAGCGATAAAGCTAAATATGTAAATATTAGAAAAATGCATAATTTTTTACAAATAACATCTTCACATTACACTCCAGATGAGGAAACTTCAGAAAGATTGATGTTAAAATATATTTCTATTTTAATTAAAATAAAGCAATTTTGTAAAAATAATTTAAACTTAGATATCTTGCAAAATATATATGAATTTCCTATTAAGCTTGATAATCTAAGTTTGCAATATTATGAAAGAGTTGTAAATAAAATCAATAATACAAGTGTATTTGAAAGAGAAAGAACTGATAAATTTTATATACATAAAGTCAAGCCATTTGTTGTAGATAAAAAAATATATTATGAGATAACATTTGCATTAGCTAAAAACTATACAAGTAAATTTGATAAAATCATAGCTTTTTCAAAAGAATATATTCCTGATAATTATGCTGTTGAATTAAAACTATATGATACTAGTATATGGTTGAAATCATTTAAGATACCCATTATATTAATAATCAATTGGAATGTAAGCATAAGACCTTGTGAGTTAAAGAATTTTTGTGCTATTTTTGGATTAGCTAATGTTAATTTTACAAGAAATGCAAAGTATGAGAGAATCATGCAATTTTTAAAATACAATGAATTGAGCTTGCTAGATATTGTAAAATTAAATGATATAGAATATCAAAACATCAAGAATGAATTTAGTGAAAATAAATTTAATGATTTTTTTAAATGTCTTGATAAGACAAGGGATATTATTACAAATAATAAAAAAGGAAAAAATATCCTTAGTTATTTATTAAATAGTATGAACAATGTTGTTATAAAATATCAAAAAGGTGATTTTGCTAATGAAAAATTATCAAATTTATATTTAAAAAATTCCTCCATACCTTTTGAAGATATGCCTTTTTGTACTTCTTTGACAGGACATAATCCTAGATTAATTGACTTATATGAGTGTTTAGATGTGAAAGATAGAAAGCATGAATTATTAGCCAGAACTATTAAAAATAACTCTAAAATTCATGGAAACTTATATAAGGATATTGAGGATTTTGGGCAAATTTCTAAAGAAAGTATTTTAGAACTAGTTAGAAAACACAATGATTCTATTGAGTATAAAGACCATAAGCCAAAAAGACATATAGAAATATTATATGAAAAATATTTATATATTAATGAAGATGAAACAGCGATAAAAAATATTATTTTAAAGCTTAAAAATTTTACCCAAAGTGGCATAGAAAATTATCAAAAAGATATAGAAAAATGGCTAAAGAATAGCAACTTAGATTGTGAAGAAAAAAAGAATTTTCTAGAAAAAATGTTTTGCGATTCAAAATTAGCATTGATATATGGTGCAGCAGGAACAGGTAAAACCACATTAATAGAATATATTTCTAATTTTTTTAAAGATAAAAATATATTATTTTTGACAAATACTTACACAGCATTAGATAATATAAAAAGAAGAATAAAAAATCCATTATGGAGTTTTAATGTTGTATCTTCTTGCGTAAAAAAAAGAAAAGAGCAAGTATATGATGTTGTGATTATTGATGAGTGTAGTACGATTGATAATAAACATATGTTTGAATTTTTAGATAAAGTAAAATGTGATGTTTTGGTTTGTGTTGGAGATGTATATCAAATAGAAGCTATTGATTTTGGAAATTGGTTTTTATTTGCTCAAAACTTTTTTAAAGATAAGCAAATAGAGCTAAAACATATTTACAGAACTAATGATGAAAGATTGCAAGATTTATGGAAAGAAGTAAGAGAGCTAGGGGAAAATATACTTGAAAAGCTTTCTAAGAAAAAAATATCTGAAAAAATAGAAAATTTTAATTTTAATACGCAAAAAGAAGATGAGATTATTTTATGCCTTAATTATGGTGGGTTATATGGTGTAAATAATATAAATAGGCTTTTACAAGAAAATAATCCTAAACAATACATTCAATTTAATAGCTTATATTATAAAATAGACGATCCTATATTGTTTAATAATGAATCCTCTTCAAGATTTGGACAAGTCATTCACAACAACTTAAAAGGATCGATAGTAGATATAAAGAAAGGAAAAGGATGTGCTTTTTTTGTGGTAAATGTTTATAAAAATATAAGCGAAGAGAGTGAAAAAGATTTTAAAATTACTAAAAAATTTAATAATGAATATACAGAAATTACTTTTAGAGTAGATGAAATAAATTCTGATGAAGAGGATGAAAAAGAGCATGCTATTCCTTTTCAAGTAGCTTATGCTATTTCTATACATAAAGCACAAGGTTTAGAATATGATAATGTTTCTATAATTATTTCAGATGAAATAGAAGAACAAATAACACATAATATATTTTATACAGCTATAACAAGAGCTAAGAAAAGATTAAAAATATATTGGTCAGCCGAAACTGAAAATAAAATATTAAATTCATTAAAACTTAAAGATATTAAAAAGGATTATAATCTTTTGTCATCTAAGTTAAAATAAGTTTTCTTTGCAAGGCTATCCTTGCAAAGAATTTATACAAATAAAGAATTCACACTTTCATTATGATAAACTCTGCGTATTACCTCACCAAAAATAGGTGCTACGCTTAGGACTTTGATTTTATCCATTTGTTGTTTTAAAGGTATAGTGTCAGTTACTACTAGCTCATCAAGCGCATCTTTGGCTATTCTTTCATAAGCTACGCCACTAAGCACAGGGTGGGTACAGCAAGCTATAACTGACTTTGCACCTTTGCTTTTAAATACTTCAGCAGCTTTTACTATGGTTCCTGCTGTATCGATAATATCATCTACCAAAATTACTTCTTTATCTTTTACATCACCGATGACATTCATCACTTCGCTTTCATTAGCTTTTTCGCGTCTTTTATCTACTATAACTATATCAAGTCCTAAAGCTTTTGCTACGCTCCTAGCTCTTGCTATACCGCCTATATCAGGACTTGCGATGATAGGGTTTTTATAGTTTTTATTTTTAATATAATCATTAAAAATAATACTCCCATAAAGATTATCCACAGGTATATCAAAAAAGCCTTGAATTTGTCCAGCATGTAAGTCTATGGTAGCTACTCTATCCACACCGGCTGATTCTATAAGATTTGCTACTAATTTTGCAGTAATAGGCACCCTAGGACTTGCTTTTCTATCTTGTCTAGCGTAGCCAAAATAAGGGATGATAGCTGTGATAGAGCTTGCACTTGAGCGACGCAGAGCATCTGTCATGATTAAAAGTTCCATTAGATTATCATTTGTTGGAGCACAAGTACTTTGAATGATAAATACATCTTTACCACGCACGCTTTCATCTATTTGAATGCTAATTTCACCATCACTAAAACGCTTCACACCCGCATTGCTTAGAGGCAGTGAAAGGTATTTTGAGATTTTTTTAGCAAATTCCTCATTTGCTGAACCAGAAAATATTTTATATCCGCGCATATATAAGCCTTAGAAAGTTTTCTGTGATGATATAAAATTTTTTTTGAAAATACAATAAAACATATCAAAAGCCGTGCAATCTTTTTAAATCCGCATCAATAGGAAGTTTATTTCCGTCTTTATCTACACTTACATAAGTTACCACAGCTGAAGTTACATGCATGCAATATACACGGCCATAATCATTGGCTCTTTGGGTAACTACTTCTACTTCTACGGTGATAGAAGTATTACCTGCTTTGATGATTTTTGCATAGCAAGATACCAAATCACCTACGAAAATTGGTTCTTTAAAAATGATCTTATCCACTGCTACAGTTACTACTCTTTGCGGAGAAAGCTCCCTTGCTGCAATGGCTCCAGCTAGATCAATTTGTGACATGATCCAACCACCAAAGATATTACCAGCAGGGTTTGTATTGCTTGGCATAGCTATAACTCTTAGTTTAGGTTCTCCCATATCTTTCATACATTCTCCTTGTGTTTTAAAAAAAACATTATAATTAAGTTTTAAAAATAAAGAAAGGTAAAAAATGAATGATTTTAAGCAAATAGCAAAAATTGTGAAAAATAGGAAACAAAATATCAATAGTCTTTATAATATACTTCAAACTAATCAAAGTCATCCTTTGATAGATAGAGCTTTAGAACTAGCTAATCTTGAAAATGAAAAAAGCAATGTTTTAGCAATGTTGCGTCGTTTGGTGGATTTAAAAGAGGAAAATTTAGTCCAAGAACTTGAGAAAAAAGGTTTAAATGAAGAAGAAATTTCTCAAATAAAATATAAAGTTTTTTCTTTAGTAAGAGCCTTTTATGAAGTAGAACATCAAGATTTAATCGATGAGATTAAGAGTAAAAATTTACTTGATGAGTTTTATTTGGCTCTAGTTCAAGGTGTGCATAATATAGGCGTAGTTATGAATTCTTTTGAGCTTGTTTGGAGCAAGCAAATTTTAGATACAAATAATAAAATCCTAAAAGAACAATTTCCAAATTTAAGCGATGCTTTGGAGTTTTTAAAACAAAATGAGCTTTATCAGCTTAATCAAGATGGTGAAATTTGTGAAAGAAGTTATGGAGCTTTAGTTAAAATAGGAACACTTTGGAGATTTTTACCTTATGCAAAAGCTTTTGAAAATGAAGTTTTAAAGCTTGAATATGAGTTTGATAAACTTTTAGAAAAACTAAGAAATTGTGTGCTAGATGATGAAAAAAATGCTTATATTGATTATATAGAAAAATTAAAATTTGCATTTTGTGAAAAAGATAATAATGAAGTAGTTAAAAAATGGCAAGAAGCAGAGCTTGCGTGGATGGAAGTAAAATGTCCATTGCAAATTGGCCATCCTTTAGAATACTATGAAGATTCTTATACACATGCAGTAGCACTTGAGTGGGATATACGCTTAGAAGATGTGAGTGATTTTAATGGGAGCGAGTTTAAAGATAAAATCAAAGAAAGCTTTGCAATGGTGTATGCAAATTTAGATGAAGAAGGTGAAGCTTTGTTTGATGAAGTGAATTTTAATCTTGAAAAAACTCAGCTTTATATTTGTATGCCTATGATTTTTTATGGAGCAGAGCTTAAGGGGCTTTTTTCCGCTCAAGTAGTGCCAAATGATGAGTATGTAAGCAATATAGCAGGTAAAAAGATCTTTGCTTTTTTAAATTATGTTTATGAAAATGCTAAAACTAAGCCTTTTATGAAGCTTTCTTCTATGGTATTTGAAAAAGAATTTTTAGATTATGGTAGAGAAATTTTATTTTACAATGAAAAATTATGGAAAAGAATTTATGAAGTTTCTACCATAGGTCATGAGTTTGGGCATATTTTCTTTGTGGCAAATGATAGTGAAAAGAAAATGAATGAAAGTGGCGTGTTTAAAAATATAGAAGAGTTTAAAGCTACTGCGGGCGGGCTTGTGAATTTCTTTTTACATGAAGAAGATGATTTAAAGCTTCCTGTATTTTATGAGCTTATTAAAAGGGCTATAGGATTGATTGCTTGGCAAAGAGTAGAGGAGGTTAAGCCTTATTATACAGAAGGTTTGATTCATTTGTCATTGCTGTTTAAATCAGGGGTGTTATCTTTTGCAAATGAGAAATTAAACATTAAATTTGATGAGGAAGCTTACGAGAGTTTTAAGGCTGTGTTTATGCAAAATTATTATAAGCTGGCAAGACATTATATGTTAAAAGAAGATGCTAAAAATTATTTAGACGAATTTTGTGTTTTAGAAGATGAGGTGTTTTTACCACTTGATGAAGAGTGTAAGGAATTTGTAAAATACTACTATGAATTACACAAACTTTATGGCAATGAAATCGATGAAAGTGGAGAGTTTGAAAAATACTCTAATGCAAAATAAAATTTTATCAAGAAGAACTTAGCTTTCTTCTTGATATTTACTATTTTCTAATACTTTTTCCATATCTTTTTGCGTTTTTAAAATAGCTTTACTAAAGCCATTTAGTACTGAAAATGGAGCAAATTGTGCCGCTCTTTTTTCTCTTGACATTGGTGGAAATTGTTTTGATTTTTGATATTTTATATCTATTATATCTTTATAATCATCATGCATTATGACCTCCTATTAAAGAAGTAATTTCTTTAGTCTCATCATCCAAGCTTGAAGCTTTTAAAATAGCTTTTTTACCAAATTTTTGTATGATTTGAAGTCTTGCTTTTTGGAGCTTTTCTTCTTTTTCAAGTTGATTTTTCTCTTGTGAAATTGCATTAAAATCACTAAATAAATTTAATTCTTGGAATTTTTCTTGAGCTTTATCTGTGATATTATTTAAACTTAGGCTGATTTTTCTAATACTTAAGTTTTTATCATTGATTTTATAAAAAAGTTCTAAGGTTTTTTTATTGATGATTTTTAAAGAATGGGTAAAATTTTCTAAATTCATACTTCCGTGAGCATTTTTAGGTATAGCTCTTCCGTAATTATCTTTAGTAATAGCTCCTTTATAAGAACCTAAAAAACTTGAATTTTCTAAATTGCTTTTATCATATTGTATATCTAGTGTGATATGGTTTGTTTTAAGGTTATTTTGTATAAGTTCAAGTACCAAATGATCTACAAGTTCTTTTAAAACCTTTATTGTTTGATTATTATCATATGCAAAAGGTAAAACTTTAGCCATGATTTTAGAGTGATTTTGTGATTTGTAATTTTTAATATCTTTCATTGTGCAAGTTTCAATACCCCATGCATGATCGATCAAAAGTTCAGCATTAACACCAAAGTGTTTATAAAGCAAGTCTTCATGTTCTAAAGAAAATCTTGCAAGATCTCCCATAGTATGAATGTTTAAATCTGCAAGTTTTAAGGCAATGCCTTTACCTATACGCCAAAAATCTTTTAAAGGTTTATGCTGCCACAATTTATATCTATATAATTTTTCATCTAAAAAGGCTATAAGCAAGCCATTTTCATCTACTTTTTGTCTTTTAGCGAGTATATCCATAGCAATTTTAGCTAAGTATAAATTTGTGCCTATACCTGCTGTTGCGGTGATTTTACTTGTGTGTGAAATATCAAGTAAAACCTTAGCAAGTAGCTCATAAGCTGATAGTTTGTATTTTTCAAGATAAGAACTAAGATCGATAAAAACTTCATCAATAGAGTATATATGAATATCTTTAGCATCAAAATACTTCAAATAAATGCTGTATATTTTTGTGCTAAATTCTATATAAGTAGCCATTCTGGGCTTAGCAATAATGTAGTCTAATTCTAAATTTAAATCATTTTCAAGTTCTAATATACTAAAACTTTTAGCTTTAAAGTGGTGTTTTTGAGCTTGTTTTAGTCTTTCTTGGTTGATTGAATGGATTTTTTGTTTAAACTCAAAAAGCCTTAACCTACCGGGTATATTGTAAGTTTTTAGCGCAGGTGAAACTGCTAGTATGATGGTTTTGTCCGTTCTTGTTTTATCTGCTACAATAAGATTAGTTGTTAAAGGATCTAAATTTCTTAAAACACATTCAGCTGAAGCGTAAAAAGATTTCAAGTCAATAGAAGCGTAAATTTGCATAGTATGTGAAGCTTGCCTTTAGATTTATTAAGTTTTGATGGTATTAATTATAACAATAAAAATTGCTAAAATAGATGAAATAAAATGAAATTTATAAGGTGGCGGACAGAGAGGGATTTGAACCCTCGAGACCCGTTAAGATCTGCACCCTTAGCAGGGGTGTGGTTTCAGCCACTCACCCATCTGTCCGTATTAAAAGGGAAAGTATATCTTATTGTTTATAAGATATACCTTAAATTTATACACTGAAATAAGCTATGATTAAAGTTATAATAAAACCAGCACCTAAAACTGCTATTTGTTTACCTCTATCTTTGCGTATAGCTATAATAGTGATTAAAAGTCCTGAAATATAAAGTATTATCATAGCAAGTGCAAAAGCTAACCCAAGCACAGAAAAGTACCACATACCTTTATCTTTATGAAGCAAAATCATATTTCCAAGCAAGCTTCTATCTTTTGTTGTAATTTCATAGTCATTCTCATCTAATTTTATAATACTTGCTATATAATTTATAGTCCCAAGTTCTATGCCATCGCCTTTTTTGTTGAGTTTTGGTTCCAAAGATGAAGGAATTTTTAAGTTGTTTTTCTTTAAAAAATCAATTAAAAATTCAGCTTCAGCACCCTCTTGAATAATAGCTTGAACTTTGTAATTTTGAATTTTAGCTCCACTTTCTCCATCAAAACCAGCTATATAAGCAAAACCTGTGATTGCATATAAAAATGCAAGTGGTAAGAAAAATAAACTAATGTAAATGTGAATTTGTCTGAATAATTTGTTTTTATTCATTTTTACTCCTTTTTGAAAAATAATGAAAAGTATATTGATAGAAAATGAAGTGAAAGTAAAATTAATATTTTTTAAATTTACGAGCTAGGGTAAAAAAACTACGAACAATCCCATAAAGCACATATAAACTAGCAATAATCAATGCACTTTCTAAAAAATACAGATAAAGCATAGAAAATAAAATTACTAAAAGGATTAACACCTTCAAAACATTTGCTCTTTTTAGATCGATTTTCTTAAAACTTGGATACCTTATGTTGCTTACCATTAAAAAGGCTAGAAGCATTTGGATACATATTATTATTAAAGAAAAATCATGTAAAAAATCATAATATAAATAAGCACTTACCCATAAAGCACTTACAACTGCTGCTGTTGGTATAGGTAGACCTATAAAAACCGATGGTTCATAAGTTCCTGTTGTGACATTAAATCTTGCCAAGCGTATAGCGCCAAAAACTACAAATAAACCAGCTATTAATGAGCCAAAACGACCATATTCATAACCTATGCTCATATAAAAAAGCATAGCAGGTGCTACACCAAAGGCTATTAAATCAGCTAGTGAGTCAAACTCAACTCCAAATTTAGAAGTAGAGTTGGTAGCTCTTGCAACGCGTCCATCTAAACCATCGCAAATTAATGATAAAATGATATAAATTAATGCTTTATCAAAGTTTTGATTAATAGAAGCAATCACTGAAATAATACCTAAAAATATGGAAGCGGCTGTAAAAAGATTAGGTAAAATATAAATTAGTTTAAAATTCATGATTTAAATACCCTATTAATGTACCAATGCGTACTTTATCATTTTCATTTACGCAAATTCTAGTGTCTTTTGGAAGTAATAAACTCACACTGCCATCAAACATAAAACCTATATTTTGTCCATGGCTTAAATGATGACCAAAATCATCAATATGAGCTTTTCTATTTAATGCTCCAAAAATAACGCGTAATGCCCATTGTTTGCTCTTGGAATTAGCTAAAAACAACATTCTTTCACCCATTAAATTTGTATTTTTTATAAATGGACATAAAAAAAGTCCATGCCTTATTCTAGTTTCTTCTATATTCATATCAAGCGGAGCTATGATATTTCCTTGGGAAAAAATATTATTGATAATTTGCACTTCTATACACTCGCCAAGCTCTTTATATGAGCTTGTTTTGATACATTTGATTTTTCCTTCTATGGGAGCTATAATGGTGTTTGGATCTGCTATATAATCAATTTTTTTAGTTCTAAAAAGATAAATAAAAAATATAAAAATACACCATAAAAGCCAAGAAAATCCCCATATAAATTGAAATATTGCAAAAACTATAGCTAGAACTATAAGCAAACTCCAACCAGTTTTTGCAATAAAATTTGTTTTCATTAGTTTTCCTTAGTAGCTTCTTGCTCTTTTTCTTCTAGGCGTGTTGGAAGATTATTTTCTTCTTCATAGTTTTTAATAATCTCTCTTACTTTGGCACCATCAATAGTTTCTTCTTCATAGAGTGCTTGCACCATCACCTCTATAGCACCGCTATAGGTTTTTAAAATTTCTTTTACACCTGCATAGCGTTCATCCAATGTTTTCTTTACATACTCATCTAAATCTTGAGCCATTTTATCAGAATAATCTTTTACAGTTTGCCCACCACTTAAGAAAGTATTTCTTTGCTTTTCAAGTACCATTAAGCCAGCAATTTCACTCATACCATACATAGAAATCATAGCTTTGATAATATCAGTTGCACGCTCAAGGTCATTGCTTGCACCTGTTGAAATTTCTTTAATGAAAATTTCTTCAGCTGCACGTCCTCCTAAAAGCACATCAACTTCAGCTAAAAGTTCATGTTTTTGCATTAAAAATTTATTTTCTTCAGGGGTATTGAGTGTATATCCTAAAGCTGCTAAACCACGAGGAATAACAGAAACTTTACTTACTTTTTTAGCACCTTTTGTAGTTTCAGCTATTAAAGCATGGCCGCACTCATGATAAGTTACGATTTTTTTCTCTTTATCATTAATTCTGCGTGATTTTTTCTCAAGTCCTGCTATGGCTCTTTCTACTGCCTCTACTAAGTCTTTTTGCTCCACATGTTTTTTAGAATCCCTACCTGCAAGCAAAGCCGCTTCATTAATGATATTTGCCAAATCAGCACCCGCAAGACCTGCTGTTAATCTTGCAATATCTTCTACTTTTACTTCAGGTGAAATTTTAACATCTTTCATATGGACTTTTAAAATATCACATCTACCTTTAAAATCAGGCTTATCTACCAAAACTTGCCTATCAAAACGCCCCGGTCTAAGTAGTGCTGCATCAAGTACTTCAGGGCGATTTGTCGCTGCTAGAACAATTACTGGTGAGCTTTCGGTACCAAAACCATCCATTTCAGCTAGAAGTTGATTTAAAGTTTGCTCTCTTTCATCATTTCCGCCCATCATACCGCTTGCTGCACGTGATTTACCTATAGCATCGATTTCATCTATAAATACAATAGCTGGAGCTTCTTTTTTAGCATTTTCAAATAAATCTCTAACCCTGCTAGCACCAACACCAACAAACATTTCTATAAAAGATGAACCTGATACGCTAAAAAATGGCACATCAGCTTCGCCTGCTACTGCTTTTGCAAGCAAAGTTTTACCTGTACCTGGAGGACCAACAAGCAAAAGTCCTTTTGGAATTTTTGCTCCAAGATTGATGTATCTTTCAGGATATTTTAGAAAATCAACAATTTCTTTAACTTCTTCTTTTGCTTCTTCAACACCTGCAACATCATTAAATTTAACCTTCGGTTTTTCTGAATTTACAAGTTTTTTAGAACTTCCTATACCAAGTATAGATCCACCCATATTTTTTTGCATACGAGAAGCTAAAAACATCCATATACCAAAGAAAATAAATACTGGCAAAACCCAAGAAAGTAAGATATCTATAAACCAATTGCTTTCATTAAAAGCACCATAGGAAACGCCTTTTGAGTCAAGTAAAGGAACAAAAGTAGCATCGTTTGGAACTTTTTTGGTAATATATACCATATTTCCTGCTTTAGATACAGCTTTTATAGTAGTTTGACCTATATTAACTTGGGCAATTTGATTATTTTCAATTAAAGTTTTTAATTCAGAATAAGTAACTTTTTTAGTGTTTTCTCCGCCCATAATACCCATGCTACCATCATCTGAAAATCCTTTAAATAAAAGAATCATCACAATGGCAAAAATGGCAAAAATAAAAATGGGATTTTTGTTAAAAAAGTTATTATTGTTTTGATTATCTTTTAAATCATTTGGTTTTTTATTCATTATTGCAATTCCTTTTTATAAACTAAACTCAACCATTCTCCTTTGTGTTTGCATTCTAACAAAGTGAAATCTTTGAATTTATTTTTAATCCTTTCTTCATATTTATTTAATATACCAGATAAGATCAAAATTCCACCTTCTTTGGTTTTTTCTTTAAGATCTTTTTCTAGTATGATCAATATATCGGCAATGATATTTGCCACAACTATATCATATTTATGTAAGCTTTTATTAATAGAACCTACCCAAATATCATCAAAGCTAACTTGATTTAATTTTGCGTTTTCTTTACTTGCAACTATAGCTAATTCATCTGTATCGCAAGCTTGTACTTTGGCTCCAAGTTTTGCCATGATAATGCTTAAAATTCCACTTCCACAACCCACATCTAAACAAAATTTGGAATTATCTGTATATTTTTGTAGAAATTCTATACAAGTATAAGTACTCTCATGATGTCCTGAGCCAAAAGCTAGAGCAGGATCTATAATGATATTAATTTTATCTTGTTTAGCTTCTTGCCAAGTGGTGTGAATATGGATATTATCGATCGTCAAAGCTTGTATACCTTTTTTATACTCTTCTATCCAATTTTTATTTTCTTTTTTTTCTAAGGTAGAGTGGAAATTAATATGAGTATTTAGTTTTTGACATAATTTTTGATGAAAATCATGCAAGGCTATTTTAATGAGTTCTATATCTTCTTCTGATCTTATATAAATACCATTGTTTTTTTCTTCTATAGCGTCTATCTCTAGAGAAAAGATAAGATCAAGGAATAAATCTAAATATTCCTTGTCTGTTTGAAAAAAAAGTTCGTAATAATGTGTTTGCATAAAAACTTATAATTAGCCTTCGTTTGTTCCTAAAACATCTTCAAGTTTTTCTTTTAACACTTGAGGAGTAAAAGGTTTTACAATATAGTTATTTACGCCTGCTTTTAAGGCGGTAATAACTTCTGCTTTACCACCTTCTGTAGTTACCATAATAATTGGCATATCAGCATATTTTTCTTCTGCTCTTACTTTTTTTACTAATTCCAAGCCATTCATTTCAGGCATATTCCAGTCAGTAATTAAAATTTTAATATCATCATTTTGTGAAAGTAAATCCCAAGCTTCAACCCCGTGTTCAGCTTCTAAAACATCCTTGTGGCCTAATCTTACAAGGGTATTTTTGATTATTCTTCTCATGGTAGAACTATCATCAACTACTAATAACTTCACTTTTTTTCCTTTATCTTGATGTAATTACATAAAACTGTAATTGTATCGTTTTTATTTTTATTAATCAATTAAAAGTTTATATTATATCATTTTAAAATAAAATTAGAATTTAATCACTCTCCGTTTTTATTGTGATTAAATTCAGGCACAATCTCCTTTAAAACTTTTGCAGGATTTGTGCTTTGGAGTAATTTTTCTATTTCTTGATTTAAAATTTTTAAATCTTTAAGATCACTAGTGGTAACAAATATACTTTCATATTGAGTTTTTAAATCATTTTCATGGATTAAAAGCTCTTCGTAAAGTTTTTCACCTTTTCTAAGTCCAGTGATTTTGATTTCTAACTTTTTATTAGAAAGTAAAAGCATTTTTTTAGCTAAATCCATGATTTTAACAGGCTCACCCATATCAAGTACAAATAATTCCCCACCTTTGGCAATAGCCGCAGCTTGTAAAACAAGTTGCACAGCCTCATCTACTAACATAAAATAACGCACTATATCAGGATGAGTAAGAGTAAGTGGCTCATTAGCTGCAATTTGAGCTTTAAATTTAGGTATTACACTTCCACTTGACCCTAAAACATTACCAAAACGCACACAAGCTACTTCAAAATTTTCACAACTTGAGCTTAATGTATAAAGTTCACAAATTCTTTTTGTGCAACCCATGATGTTAGTCGGTCTTACAGCCTTATCAGTGCTTATCATAACAAATTTAGCAACCTTATAAGCTTTTGCAAGATCGATTAAATTTTTAGTACCTATGATGTTATTTAAAATAGCTGAATGTGGATTTTGCTCACATAAAGGCACATGTTTGTAAGCTGCTGCATGTAAAATCAAATCTATGTTTTTTTCTTGTAAAAGTTTTTCTAACGCTTCTTTGTCTAATATACTCATCATAATAGGTTCGATTTTTTCTTTATGTAAGCTTAATTCTTCATTTATTTTATATAAATTATACTCACTATGATCAAGCATGATTAAGTGTTTTGCACCAAATTTAATGCATTGTTTGCAAAGCTCACTTCCTATAGTTCCACCAGCTCCACTAACTAAAACTACTTTATCTTTGATAAAATCAATCACGCAAGCATTATCCAAATCTTTTGGCTTACGCGCCAATAAATCTTCGATACTTATATCTCTTGCTTCATTTTGCGTAAAAGAAAAAAGCTTTATATCGTTAATCCCATAAGCAATGAGTTCGTCAAAAAGCTTTTTTAATTCTTCTTGCTCAAGTTTTAAAGCAATGATAGCAGTATGAATTCCTTCAGCGGTATATTTTCTGATTGCTTCTTTTTCTTCAACTATAAATTTATCACAATAAGTACCTATTAAATTTTTACGCTCATCTACCACAGCTACAGGAAAAAGTCCTAAGCTCCCTTCTTTAGCTCCTTTTAATAAATGCAAAGCCTTTGAAGTGGCGCCAACTACTATACAAGGATGTTCTTCGTTGTATTTTGGCTTTCTAAAATCAACTATCATTCTTTTGCTTATACGCAAACTTCCAATTAGCATACAAGATAAAACAAAGTCTATTCCTATAACGCTTCTTGGAAAAGGATTAAAAAAATCATCATAAAAATAATAAATTGCTAAAAATACAAGCTCAGCCAAAGCTAAAGCGATGACTAATTTACGCGCTTCATTAAGGGAGAAAAATCTCCAAGCAACTTGATAAATTTTAAAAAAAGCTAGAAAAATGATTTTAAGTAAAATCAAAATCACAGCACTTTTAAACATACCTTCATAAAATTCACTTGGGATGTCTGCACTAAAGCGTAAAGAAAAAGACAAATAAATACTTATAACAAAAAGTAAAATATCAGCACCTAGAAAAAATCCTAAGCGTTTGCTTTTATAATCCATCTTAGTCCTTTAAGGTGTTTAAGATTAAAGTAGAAACTTCCTCTACATCAGCTTTGCTCATAGTAGTTGCACTTGGAAGACAAATTCCATTACTAAAGAAAAACTCACTATTACCATTTAAGTAAGCATCGCAGCCTTTGTAAAGTTCTTGCAAATGCATTGGCTTCCAAAGTGGACGACTTTCGATTTTATTATCTTTTAAAACTTGTATGATTTTTAAAATTTTATCTTGAATTTGAACATTTTTATTTTCACATATACAATGTTTTTCATAAGTATTAAGTTTATTTAAATCAAAATCAAGTAAAGCAGTGCTTAACCAGCGATTTGACTTGGTATTTTCAAGCTCATCTAAAAAAGTAAAAGTTCCACTTAAAAATTCTTTATACCAGCTATAAATTTCACGCTTTTTACTCACTCTTTCTTCTAAAACTTCCATTTGAGCAGTGCCGATTGCACCTAAGATATTGCTCATTCTATAATTATAGCCATATTCTTTATGCTCATAATGAAGGCAGTTTTCTCTAGCTTGGGTACTATAAAATCTTGCTTTTTCAAGATTAGCATGATTTTCACTCACAAGCATGCCACCACCACCTGTTGTGATGATTTTATTACCATTAAAAGAATATACTCCAAAATCCCCAAAAGTACCTAAGGCTTTATTTTTGTAAAAACTTCCCAAAGCTTCAGCAGCATCTTCGATTAAAAAAATCTCATTTTCTTTACAAATTTGGACAATCTCATCCATTTTGGAAGCATTACCATAAAGGTGTGTTAAAATGAGAGCTTTTGGCTTTTTAGGACTTTCTTTGATAGCTTTTTTTAATAAATTTACATCTAAATTATAAGTTTCATCACAATCAATAAATACAGGCGTAGCATTCATGTAAGAAATAGGCGCTACTGAAGCAATAAAGGTAAAACTTGAAGCTAGAACTATATCGCCTTCTTTGATGCCCAAAACTCTTAAAGCTAAATGAATAGCTGCAGTGGCTGCATTTAGAGCAAGTGCGTTAGAACTTTTTGTATAATCTTTAATACTTTGTTCTAAGGCATTAACAAACTCACCCAAAGGTGCTATATAATTACTTTCAAAAGCTTTGTGTATGTATTCTAATTCTTTTCCACTCATATGTGGTGCTGATAGAAAAAATCTCATTTTACCTCCTTTATTTTCTTGGCAGGAACTCCAGCATAAATGCCTTTAGAAGTTAAGTTTTTAACTACAACTGCTCCCGCGCCTAAAGTTATATCATCATTTAAACTTATACAAGGAATAACACTTGAATTAACTCCTAAAAAACAACGCTTTCCTATTTTTACATTTCCTGTTAGTTTAGCTCCAACACTAATATGGCTAAACTCATCTACAAAACACTCATGCTCAATCACACAAGCAGTATTTAAAATCACACCTTTTGCAATACTAGCTTTAGCATTAACTACGACATTTGGCATGATTAAAATACCCTCATCATCTAAAAAAGCACTTGGGCTAATAATAGCACTTTTGTGTATCAAATTAACTAATCTAAATCCATCATCTTTTGCTTTTTTGAAAAGTTTTTCTCTAATAGAGTTTGCGCCAATAGCAATAAACATATCGTGTTTTTCTAAGTCGGAGTGATATTTTAAGCCTTTATTATCATCCAAAAAGATGATTTTTTCATATCCTAAATTTCTAGCTACATCAGCACAGACTAAACCATGCCCACTAGAACCATATATATAAATACTTTTAGTTGTGTCCATTGAATTTATCCGTTGTAGCTACTCCTTCTTTATTAACCCCGCTTCTTTTTAAAACTTTAATAATGGTCATAAAAAAGATTTTAAGATCAAATAAAAAAGAGCAATTTTGCACATATTCTACATCATATTTAAATTTTTGCTCCCAAGAAATAGCATTGCGTCCATTAATCTGTGCCCAACCTGTAATGCCTGGTCTTACATCGTGGCGTTTTTTTTGCTCTTGATTGTATAAGGGTAAGTATTCTACAAGTAAAGGTCTTGGGCCTATGAAGCTCATATCGCCTTTTAATACATTAAAAAGTTGTGGTAATTCATCTAAACTCAAGCTTCTAACTAGCTTACCAAAAGGCTTTAAGCGTAATTCATCGGGAAGTAATTCTCCATTTTCATCGGTTTCATCACTCATAGTTTTAAATTTATAAATATAAAAAATTTTTTCATTTAATCCTGGTCTTGCTTGTTTAAAAAGCACACTTCCTTGAACGATTTTTAAAACAATACCTATAAGCACTATAAAGGGTAAAAAAATAATCAATAAAATCAAAGCCAAAAAAAAGTCAAAAACACGCTTTAAACCATTTTTATACATTTATAAAACCCCTATAAAAGTCAAGATATTTCAAAACTATGATATTTTCATCATAATTTTGTGCTCTAAGAAAAGCATTTTGCGCTAAAGTATTTTTTAGTTTTTCATCTTCTAGTAAAACTGCTATTTTTTCAGCTAAATCCTTGCTATCTTTGCTTTTACAAATTAAACCGTCTATGGCATTATTCACTGCTTCAATGCAACCCTCAGCATCACTTACCACGCATGCTTTTTTACAAGCTTGTGCTTCTAAAACCGTTCTTGGATAGCCTTCTTTATAACTTGGTAAAACAAAAATATCGCATAAATTTAATAAATGTGCAATATCACTTCTTGTGCCAAGATAAAAAACATCATTTGAGTTTAAAAATTCTAATGGTGCACAAGATTTATTATCATCTCTTCCACCCACTAAAACAAAATTTGCCTTATCTTTTAAAATTTGGCTTGCTTCATAAAATTCTTTAATTCCTTTATGCCAAAGTGCTCTTGAAATCATTAAAACGATAGGTTTATCAGGCATATTGTGTTCTTTTAAAAAAGCTTGTTTTTCTTCTGTGCTAATTTTTAAAGGTAAAAATTGTTTTAAATTTAGCCCTACGGATTTGATGATTTTGATTTTTTCTTCTTTTAAGCCTAAATTTTTCATAAATAAAGCATTGCTTTCATTGACAAAAATAAAACCATTTGCAAGTTTAAAAGAAATTTTATAAAGTAAATTAATGCTTATTCTTACTAATTTGCTTTTAAAATCATCATCTATGTAAAAACTTCCTAAGCCTTCAACCAAACCAAAAGTGTATTTAATGCCCGCCATTTTAGCTGCTATAATACCTGTTGTATTGCTTTTGTGAGCGCTTGTTTGTAAAAGATCTAAATTTAAACTTTTGAGTGTATTTTTTAAACTAAGTAGATTTTTAAAAACAATTAAAGGATTGACACTTGATCTAGCTAAATCATAAAAGCAAACCTTATAGCCTAGCTCTTGTAACTTAATAGCAAAATCATCTTTTGGAGTGATGATTATAACTTCATGATTATTTTTTTCTAAAGCTCTAATGAGTGCAAGACGAAAATAATACACACTCATTGCACTATGGGTTAAAATTCCTATTTTCATCTTTTTAGCCTATAAATTTTTGCTCTTGCATCATTAGTGACTTGCTCAAATAAATCTTGATCGTATTGATTTAATAAAAACATTTGTATGTAGGCACTATTATAAAGATTTTCATCTAAAATCACAAAGCTTTTATATTCTCTTAAAAAGAGTAAATAAATTTGAGCTTTTGAATCAATTTCATTGTAATAAAATTTGCCATTAGTGATGGATTCTATATCTACAAAAGCTTTTAAAGGTATAGTTGTACCTTCTAGTTTTAAAGCTCTAAAATCATTAATAATTTCTACTCCATTATCAAGCATAACAGAACCTGTTGTTTTATCTTGAGCTATGGCATTAGCTTGAGAGAAAAATAAACTTTTTTCTTGTTCTCCATTGTCAGGATTTGTATTTGCAAATTGTGCTACCACAGGCATGATACGCAACATTCTATAAGGCATGTAAATATATACATCTCTTGTTTTATTGGTATCAAATTTAAAATTTTTATCATTTAAACTTTCTAAAAAATCTTTAGCACTTGTTTGGTTATAATCTTTTACCATAGCTTTTAAAACATCAGGATAATTTTCTTTGAAAGATTTTTCAGTGTATTCTACGCTAAGTCTTGCCATATTGGCTGCTAGAATTTGTTCTTTACTTAAGACAAAAGATGAGAAAAAATTATCTTTTCCTAGGTGTTTTCCACCATCGATTAAGGTTTTTACATCGCTATAATAGCGTATTGGATAACCATAATCCCACCAAGCAACGACATAATCTTCTCTTTGAGCTTTATTTTTTAAATCATTTAAAATACTAGCTTCATAAGAAGTAAAAACAGTAGAGGATTTATAATAATAAATATGCATTAGGGCAGGACTTATACTAAAAAATGCAATGAGTATGAGCAAGATGTTTTTATTTTTTAGATTAAGTTTGATTTGTTTTTTTTCTAAAAAATTAAAAAAAGCATATAAAAAATACCCAAAACCCAAAGCCATCACAGGAACTGCATAAATGGTAAATCTAAGTCCAGCTCTTAAAGCCATAAAACCTAGTGCAAGCATAGGTAGAGCCAAAAGCATACTTTTGTGATCTTTGCAAAGTAAGATAAAACCTATAAAAGAAAGGATAAATACTAAAACACTAGAGCTAATTCTTTGCATAAATACTTCAGGATCGATAGTATTTACTTCCATAATAGTTTCATTAACATTAAAATACATAAAGGCAGCATCTTTTAAATTTTGCACATCAGAAGCTTTGAAAACATAAAATTTAAGTTGATATAAAACAGGATCTAAGCCACCGCTTAAATGTAATATCAAAATGCTAATAAAAATCAAAGCCCAAACCATATAAAAATTAATTTTTTCTTCTTTAAAGGCAAAAATAGCAAATAACAATACAATCAAAGCAAGTTTATATTGCCATGCTAGTATACTTAAAGCTATGATCATTAAAGCAATAGCTAGATAAAAAATCTTTTCTTTTCTATGAAATACTAAAGTATAAAGACCAAAAAGTCCTATCATAGCAAAATTTAAAGAATAACTTGATGGATACCACCACAAATAAATCATGATGAAAACCGGACTTAAAAGTAGGGTAAAAATGTCTTTATTAATAGTTAAGCGTATAAAGGTAAGCAAAATAAGCATTGGCAAAACTAACACTAGCATATCAGTATCATAATACCCGCTCATAGTGCGGTTATAATAACTATTTGCAATGCTTCCAAGTAAGGCTGCTATAAAGCCATAGGTAGTGAGTTTATACTCTCTTGCGATTAATATAATAGGCACAACAATCAAAGAAGCAAAAAAAGTACTCATATATAAAATAATACTTTCAAAGCTAAAAGGCAAAATACTATAAAGCCAATAAGTTAAAGTAGAAAGTGAGCTTCCAAAATAAGATAAGTCATTAGGTTGATGAAAACCTGCTATCATATCCCTTGCACCTTCTGCAAAAGCATAGCCATCATTAGTAGTAATCATAAGTTGATCATTAAAGAAAAACTCATAAAACTCACTTGCCCAAGCCACCCAGTATAACCTACACAAAACACTAAAAGCAAAGGCTATAAGGATTAAAATACAGGTATATTTTATAGAATTATTATCAGTGAAATTTTGTTGCAGTTTCATTTTATGCCTTGTTGAAAAATTCAAATAATTGCTTTGC
Source organism: Campylobacter sp. CNRCH_2014_2849 (assembly GCF_025772845.1). Taxonomy (NCBI): domain Bacteria; kingdom Pseudomonadati; phylum Campylobacterota; class Epsilonproteobacteria; order Campylobacterales; family Campylobacteraceae; genus Campylobacter; species Campylobacter sp. CNRCH_2014_2849. Next base: position 83,533 of record NZ_JAKMSW010000003.1, read on the forward strand.
TATGCTAATTTTATCAAATTCTTTTGCACGCAAAAAAGCCTTTTGTCTATATGAAGCTTTTAATGCTTCATCATTGCACATTTTTTCTAAGCCTTCTTGCATGGCTTTTTCATCATCTACTTTTACTAAAAGTCCAAACTCATCATCTAAAAATAGCTCCCTTGCCCCACTTTTATGATCAGTGCAAAGTACGGCAGTATTACAAGCTAGGCATTCGATTAAAACATTGGAAAAACCTTCAAAACTTGAAGCAAAAGCAAAAAAGTCACATTTGCTCATGTATTTATAAGGATTTTTATCAAAACCTAGTAAAAAGACTTTATCTTTTAAATTTAAAGTTTCTATTAAAGCTAAAAGCTCATCTTTTAAAATGCCCTCGCCTAAAATGACTAATTTTAAATCAGTTTTAACTTTTGCATAAGCTCTTATAAGCATAGCATGATTTTTACCATGATCAAGCCTTCCAACACTTAATATAAAAGGATCTTTAAAGTCTATTTTTTCTTTAGATTTTTCTATGATGTTTTCTAAGTCTATGGCATTGTATAAAATATCGCATTTTTTAGCCTCTATATTGAAATTTTGTATTAAATCTTCTTTGTTTCCTATAGAATTTGCTAAGATTAAATCTGCTTTGTTATAAAGTTTTTTAATAAGAAATTTATTGATAAAAGAATTTAGATTATTATGTTTATAAATTACACTTGGAGTGGTGCATTCATTGATAATAAGGGTTGATTTAAGTCCTAGGGATTTTGCCATTAACGCAATATAATTAGGTCTATTTAATAATACAAATTGCAAATTGATTTTTAAATCTTCACAAAGCTTTTTGTATTTCATAGCTAGCAAGGGTAGTTTTAAAAATTTAGCTAAATTACTTTCGCTTGGATTTGATTTTTCAAGGTAGTGGATATTAACTTCAGGAATATCATATGATATTTTGTCATTCATTAAAATTAAATGTATTTCATATTTTAAATTTAACACAGGTAATAGTGTAGATACAACCCTTTCAGCGCCACCACTTCCTAAAGAATAAATAAAAATTGCTAGTTTTTTCATTTTAAACCCTTACTTCTTTGATCAAATCAAGCCATTTTTGTGCTACATTGGCCACTTCATAATCTTTACATCGTTGCTGTGCATTAAGTGCTAGTGTTTTTCTTAAATTTTCATCTTGCATTAAAAGTGCGAGTTTTTCGCTTAAAGCTTTTTCATCATCTAAATCTACTAAAAATCCATCTTTTCCATCATCAATTAAATCTTTATGACCGCTTGTGTATTTAGTGCTAATGCGCGCTACTTGATAATATAAACTTTCAAGCAAAACCGTTGGCAAGCCTTCTATGAAAGAGCAAAGGCAGATTATTTTTGCTTTTTTATAAAGATCTTGCATATTTTCAACTTTACCTAGAAAATTAACTTTGATATTTAAATTCTTGGCTTCTTGTTCTAAATCTTGTCTTAATTCTCCATCGCCTGCTATGAAAAAGTCGTATTGTTTTTGTAAATTTGTATCTAGCATTGCTATGGCTTTTAAAAACATAGAAGCATTTTTATTATGATCAAGTCTGCCTACGAAAATGACATTATTTTCTTTTTCTAAATTTTCTTTAATAGGGCTAAAATGACAAGGATTTGGCATATTGATAACTTTTTTAACAAAGTTTTCATAGTAATTTTTATCATCATTACTTAGCACGGTTAAAGCATTTGCATGAGGAAAACTTATACGGCGTAAAAATTTCCAAATTTTAGATTTTAAATAAGTATAAGAGCTATGCTCGCTAATGATTAAAGGTGTATTAGAACCTTTATTTGACCAAATACAAGCAATATTAGTTGTATCTAAAAATGAGATAAAAACATCACTTTTATGGTCTTTAAGTGCTTGTTTTAAGGCTTTGAATTTTTTAATGCGTGAGGCTATTTTATTATAAAGAGTGGAAAAGTCAAACTGCTCTAGGGTAAAAAGTTTGATTTTTGGATCAAGCTTGTAAAAAGAGTCTTCTTTGTGAAATTTAATAATATTTATTTCATGATTTTTACAAAGCTCATTAGCTAAAGTGACCAATACTCTTTCAGCACCACCTGAATTTAAAGTAGCTATGATGAAAGTGATTTTCATGCTTGTTCCTTTAAATGCCCATGATTTACTTCAAATACTCTATCACAACCTTGTATAGTTGAGAGCCTATGAGCTATAATGATGAGAGTTTTGTCTTTTGAAATTTTATAGATTTCTTCCATGATTTTTGCTTCACTTTCTTGATCAAGAGCGCTAGTTGCTTCATCTAAAACTAAAATTTCAGGCTGTTGGTAAAGTGCTCTTGCTATGGCTATTCTTTGTCTTTGACCCCCACTTAAAAACGAACCTGAATCACCCACCTTAGTATGCACTCCATCTTCAAGTGAATTTACAAAGCTTTCAAGATTAGCTTGTTTGATTACCTTATGCAAAAGCGCTTCATCTACTTCTTCTCCAAAGCTAATATTTTTAGCAATAGAATCATTAAAAAGATAAATTTGTTGAGGTATGTAGCCAATTTTACTTCTAAAACTTTTTATATTGCTCTCATCAAGCTTAATTCCATCTACAAAAATAGCTCCATCGCTTGGTTTTAAAAGCCCTATGATAAGATCAACTAAAGTACTTTTACCACTTCCACTTTTACCTATAAAAGCGATTTTTTCATTTTTCTTAAGCTCAAAATTTAAATTTTTAAATAAATTTTTCTTACCCTTATAAGCAAAGAAAAGATTTTTCAAAACGATTTTTTCTTTAAATTCAATACTTTCATCGCCTAGTTTTTCTTCTTTTTCATTGAGCATATTATAAATAATATCTAAAGAGTTTTTATAATATGTGATTTCATTATAACTTGTGATGATACGATTAGCACTTGGCATAAGCCTATAAAGAGCCACCACAAAAATAGTAATGGTTGCTAAGATAGATGAAATATCACTTTCATATCTTAAAACTAAATACACCACGATAAAACAAAGCATACAAAAACCTATACCTTCAAGGTAAATTCTAGGAATGCTTGACATGCTTTCATTGCTAATGTTTGCTTTGGCAAAAAGCCCACTTTGAATTTCATAAAGCTTTTGTGTGCTTTGTTCTTTGGTTTTGAGTTTGATGATTTTAAGGTTGTTTAAATTTGCATTTAAAATTTCAAAATAATTTTTCATCGCCTCTTCTCTAGCTATGGAAGCTTTTTTTACCAAGGGTGAGAGGATTTTAATCAAAATAAAAGCATTTAAAAGTAAAAAAGCACTTAAAGCTAGGGTGATTTTATAGTTGATAATTAGCAATAAAGTATAAAGTAAAAACACCACAAAGCTTTCACTTAGCATAAGTAAAAAAGCACTAATTAAAGTGCTTAAATGAAATACTTCTTGAGTGATGGTTTTTAAAAGTTCTGATTGATTTTTATTAGTAAAATTCTCATATTCAAGGTGTAAGTATTTATCAAAAATACGACAAGCAAGGCTGTGGTAACGCCCTTTAGAAAAACGCGCAAGTAAATGAAAATAAAAGGCATTTAAAAAGGCTCTAAAAATATAAAAGGCGATTAATATACAGCCAAAATAAGCAATAATCTTATAACTTGGTAAATTTAAATACTCATATACAGGTTGAAAATAGGAGCTTTTTTCTAAAAGCTCAAAATTACTCGCCACTGATACAAAAGGCATGATCAAAGAAATAGCAAAGCTTTCTATGAATCCTATAAAAATAGAAAAAATTAGCAAAGCAAATAAAAATTTCTTATCATGGGCATTGAGTATGAAAAAAAGTTTTTTTAACACTGTTTTTCCCACTCATAAGCACTTTTACAGATTAATTCTAAATCATCATATTTTGGTTTCCAATTGGTTAGAGTTTTGATTTTATCAGCATTTGAAATAAGCACAGAAGGATCCCCAGCTCTTTTTGGTGCAAGTTCTACTGTGAAATCTACTCCACTTACTTTTTTCATAGTTTCAATAACTTCTTTTACGCTAAAACCGTGTCCATATCCTACATTGAAAATATTACTTTCATTGTTTTCTAGGTATTCTAAAGCAGCTAAATGTGCACTTGAAATATCATCAACATGGATAAAATCTCTAATACAAGTACCATCTTTAGTATTATAATCATCACCAAAAATATAAAGTTTTTCTCTTTTTCCTGTGGCTACTTCAGCAGCAACCTTGATAAGTAAAGTAGCTTTTGGATAGCGTTGACCTATAGGATAACTCATGCAAGCACCTGCTACATTGAAGTATCTTAAAATGCAATATTTAAATTCAGGATTAGCCATATTAGCATCTTGTAAGACTTTTTCGCTCATTAGTTTGCTTTGTCCATAAGGATTAATCGGTACTAATGGACTTTGCTCATCTACGATAGGAGTTTGTGGCTCTCCATAAGTAGCTGCAGTTGAAGAAAAAATGAATTTTTTCACACCTGTTTCTAAACAAGTTTGGATTAAGTTGCTTGTGTTTGCGGTATTATTCATATAATATTTTAAAGGATTTTCCATACTTTCAGGAACTTCGATACTAGCTGCAAAATGCACAATTGCATCAAATTTTTCCTCTTTGAAAAGTTTTTTAATCCCAGCATAATCACTTAAATCTTGCTCAAAAAACTTAAAAGGTCTGATTTTAGAAAGTTCATCCAAACTTTTTTTGCTACCTTTTGAAAGATTATCTAATACACAAATTTCATGATTTGTTTCTAAAAATTGTTTTAAAGTATGAGAGCCTATGTATCCTGCGCCACCGGTGATTAAAATTTTCATTTTTATCCTTTTTGTGATATTTAATAATAGTTATTTTAATATACTTTTCTTAATTAATTTAAAACTTGCTCTTTTCTTTTTCTATGGCCTCTAAAAATGGCTTTTGATAGCTTTTATCGCTATGTTTTTGCAAAAGTTCTTCTTTGAAATTTTCTAAAATATTAAGATAATCTTCTTGGGTTAAATTACCTTTAATGAGTTCGTATTTTAAAAATAGCATATAGGTGTTTAACACATCACTTTCGCAGTATTCGTGAATTTTTTCTAATTTGTTTTGATAAAAAAGTTCTAATACTTCATTTCCATGCACATCATATTTTCCAGGAAGTCCTGCCATAGCACAAAGCGTGTCAAGTCTTAAGCCTTTTTGACCAAAACTTCCTAAAGATTCTAATAAATCACAATGTTTATTTTCTACAAATTTGCTTTTGTAGTTATTCCATTTATCGCTTGCGTCCAAATAAGCACTTGCGTTGATATTGTATTTTAATGCTCTTATAACAAGCAAAGGCATGTCATAGCTTTTACCATTAAAACTTACAAGGCGGGGTTGGTGTTTGTCTATGAAGTTAAAAAATTCTTCTAGCATTTGTTTTTCATTTTCGCCTTTGATTTTATTGACTTTGATGAAATTTCCAAATTTATCTGCAATCACTGCACAAATGCTTACAACTTTATGAAAAGGCAGGGGTAAAAATTCACTTCCGCTTTCTTCTTTTTGTCTTTCTAAAGCTTGCTTGCTAATGCTTAAATCATCGCCATTAAAATCATAAAGATGTTTTATCAATTCTACATCAGGAATGCTCTCACAATCAAAAACGCAAATATATTCTTGCATGATAAACCTTTTTTTAAAAAAATCTTTGTTAAAATCATAACAGAAAATTTAAAAATAAAGTAGCATATGAAAATAGGTTTGGTTAAATTATCCGCACTTGGAGATATCATCCATGCAGTAATTGTTTTACAATTTATTAAAAAGCATTATCCTAAGGCGAGTATTGATTGGTTTGTAGATGTAAGATTTGCAGGATTATTGCAAGATCATCCAATGATCAATGAAGTATATGCCCTGCCTTTAAAAGATAGAAAATTCAAAGAAGTTTTTGCTATGCTTTTTGAAGCTAGGCAAAATAAATATGATGTTGTGATTGATTTGCAAGGTTTGATTAAATCTGCTTCAGTGAGTAAATTTTTATGTGCTAATACCTTTGGTTTTGATCAAGAAAGCATAAAAGAGAGCTTTGCGAGCAATTTTTATACGCATAAATTTGCGTGTAATTATGAAGAAAATATTATCGTGCGTAATCTTTCTTTGGTAGCTTATGTATTAAATGAGCATTTTGATCATAGCGATATAGAGTTAAAACAAAGTTGTTTTAGCGTAGATGATGAGTTAAAAGAAAGCTTAGAACAAAGGCTTTCTTTAAGTGAAAGTGCGCCAAATATACTCATACATGTAGGCTCATCTATGCCTAATAAAATTTACCCAAAAGAGCGTTTGATACTACTTTGTAGAATGCTTTTGGAGTATTTTACTAGTGCAAAAATCATGCTTGGTTGGGGTAATGTTAATGAGTTTAATTTTGCTAAAGATATAGTTTTAAATTTAAAGCATTTGAAAATAGAACTTGCGCCAAAATTAAGCTTAAGTGAGCTTTGTGCTTTAACTAAAGCAAGCGATTTGATTATCGGAAATGATAGTGGGCCTACTCATTTAGCCTTTGCATTAAATAAGCCTTCTATAACGATTTTTGGTGCTACTCCTAGTCAAAGAAATGCTTATGAAACAAATATCAACAAAACAATCAATGCAGGTAAAAAAATACTGCATTCAAAGCATATAGATAAGAGTGATTTTTGCATACAAAATATCGATGAAAAAGATATTTTTAAACTTGCTTGTGAGCTTTTAGAAAAATGATAAATTATGTATATCTAAGCCTTTTTTATATATTAAAAGCCCTTGTGAAGATTTTACCTTCAAAGCTTTTAAACTCTTTTGCAAATTTGATTGCTTTGATCACTTATAGGCTTAATCACAAACACCGCAAAATCATTGACATAAACTTAAAAATTTGCTTTCCTGAAAAAGATCAAAAATGGCGTGATGAAACTAGTCTTAATATCTATAAAAATTTTGCTAAATTTGGGATTGATTTTATCAAAAATCAAAATGCAAGCAAAGAAGAAATTATCGATAAAATTTGCTTTGATGATGAGGAGCAAATTTTAAATATAATGCAAAGTAAAAGACCCTTGATTGTAACTACGGCTCATTATGGTAACTGGGAGCTTTTGGCTTTGTCTTTTGGGGCTAAATTTCAAGGAATTTCCATAGTTGGAAGAGCACTTGATAGTATGATAATGGATAAAATTTTAAGTAAAAATCGCACGCAGTTTAATATAGAGCTTATAGAAAAAAAGGGCGGGCTTAGAAAAATGCTAAAAGCCTTAAAAGAAGGTAGATCGCTTGGAATTTTAACCGATCAAGATGCAGTGGATAGTGAAAGTGTAAAAATACAATATTTTAACCAAGAAGTAAATTTCATAGCAGGTGCAAGTGTGCTTGCTAAAAAAACAAATGCTATGATTTTACCTTGTTTTGTGTATCAAAAAGATGAGAAATTTTTTGTAAAAACTTTTAAGGCTTTAGATGCAAGCAAGGCAAGTATAGAAGAGCTTACTAAGTATCAAGCAAAGTGTTGTGAAGAGATGATTAAATTTAAACCTGATGAGTATTTTTTCTTTCATAAGAGATTTAAAAGATACAATCATGAATTATATTTATAGGATATAAAATGGATTTAAAGCAAATTAGTGTGATAATGATTGTTAAAAATGCTCAAAAAACTTTAAAAGCTTGCTTGGAATCTTTGCAAGAATTTGGCGAGATAGTTTTGATAGAAAATGATAGCAATGATGATACTTTAAAAATTGCTTATGAGTTTAGTAAAAGTTATAAAAATATCAAGATTTATCAGCATAAATTTATAGGTTTTGGACCTTTGAAAAATTTAGCCATAAGTTATGCTAGTAATGATTGGATTTTTAATATTGACGCAGATGAGCTTACTAAGAAAGAATTTTTACAAGAATTAGGGCAAATTGAGCCTAATAAAGAAGATATCATAGCTTTACCAAGAGAAAATTTATATAATGGAGAGTGGATTAAAGCTTGTGGGTGGTGGCCTGATCATGTAATGCGGGTGTTTAATAAAACTCATACCAATTTTAATGAAAATTTGGTGCATGAGAGTTTGATTTTACATGAAGATAGCAAAAAAATTAAGTTGCAAAATGGTTTGAGGCATTTTGCGTTTGATGATATCGATAGTTTGCTAGATAAGCTTCAAAAATACTCCAAGCTTTGGGCTTTGCAAAATTTACATAAAGAAAGTAGCATTTGCAAGGCATTGTTAAGAGGAATTTGGACTTTTTTTAGAAATTATGTTTTGAAAAAAGGGATTTTTTATGGCTATAAAGGCTTTATCATAAGTACTTGCAATGGTCTTGGGGCCTTTTTTAAATATATGAAATTGTATGAGTTAAAAAAACAAAAGCCAAAAACTTGTGCTTTAATCATCACAACCTATAATCAAAAAGAAAGGCTTGCTTTGGTGCTTGATAGCGTTAAAAACTTAGAGCCTTTACCAGATGAGGTTTTAATAGCTGATGATGGAAGCAAAGAAGATACGGCTAAACTTATACAAGCTTATCAGAAAGATTTTCCTTGTAAATTAGAGCATATTTGGCAAGAAGATGAGGGATTTAGACTAAGTGAGATTAGAAACAAAGCTATTAAAGCTTCTAAAAGCGAATATATAATCGTTATAGATGGAGATATGGTTTTAGAAAAAAGTTTTGTAGCTGATCATTTGAAATTTGCACAAAAAAAAGTATTTTTGCAAGGTTCTAGGGTGATTTTAAATGAAAAAGAAAGCAAAGAACTTTTAAGCAAAAATGATTTTAGTTTGGCTTTTAATAAAAAGGGTTTTAAAAATCAAAGAAATATTTTTTTAGCTAAATGTATATATAAATTTTCAAAACTAGCTAAGAAATTTTTTAAAAAATCACAACTTATTAAAGGTATAAGAGGCTGCAATATGAGCTTTTATAAAAGTGATTTTGAAGCCATTGAGGGATTTAATGAAAAATTTATAGGCTGGGGTAGGGAAGATAGCGAGTTTGTAGCTAGATTTTTATTTAATGAGGGAGTGTTTAAAAGGCTTAAATTTAATGCTCTGGCTTATCATATCTACCATGAAGAAAATAGCAAAAATATGCTTGAAATCAATCATCAAATTTATCTTGAAACTATAAAAAATAAAAAAGTGACTTGGAAATGAAAATTTTATTACTTATCGGGGATATCACTATAGGAGGTGGTGCCGAAAGGGTTGTTGTAAATTTAGCAAATGCACTTTTTGAGCTTGGGTATGATGTAAAAATTTTTAGTTTTTATAAACAAGGAGTTGATGTAGCTTATGAATTAAATAACAATATTAAAATAGATTACTTGCATAGTAAATCAAGAGCTGACGTAAAAAAAGAAAAATTATTTTATAAGTTATATTATAAGTATTATGAGAGTTTTTTGTTAAAACGAAGATATAAAGATGTTGATGTGATGATTTTTAATAATTGTCCTCATTTTCCTTTCTTTAAAAATAAAAATACAAAATATATTAATTTTATTCATATGAGTCTAAAAAAATATAGAAGAAAAAATAATTATTTTGATGCTTTAGTGGTATTATCAGTCAAACAAATTAATCAGTGGAGAAAATATCATAAGAATGTTTGGGTTATACCAAATTTTTTATACTCTAAAACTTCATTGGAAGGGAAATTACATATTAAAAATATTTTAAGTGTTGGAAGAATGGCTTTAGAGGATCAGAAAGGGTTTTTAAGACTTATTGAAATTTGGAAGCTTGTGCAAAAAAATGTAAAATACAAAGAATGGACTTTAACTATAGTCGGAGAAGGTGAGTTAAAGAATACTATAGAAGATAAAATAAAAAAATATAAACTTGAAAACTCAGTTATATTGAGGCCTTTTACAAAAGATATAGAAAAAGAATATTTACATTCAAGTATTTATGCAATGAGTAGCTTGTATGAAGGTTTTCCTATGGTTTTGGTTGAAGTTAGTTCCTATGGAGTCCCTTTGATTTCTTTTGATATTAATACAGGTCCTAGTGATATTATAGAAAATAGTAAAAGCGGATATTTAATCGAGGATGGTAATTTGCAAGAATTTGCAAATAAGCTTTGTTTGCTTATGGATGATGAAAATTTAAGAAAACAAATGGGGCAAAGTGCAAAAGAAAATATTTCTCATAACTTCTCTAAAGAAAAAGTTATGCAAAAATGGCAAGAGTTATTAAACTCTTGATTTGTCTGCGTATTTTTTAAAATTTTTGAGCATTTTGATAGCTTTTAAAAAAACACTAAAGGTGTTTTTTTGATTTTTTCTTGCATATAAAATGCTTTCTCCAAGCATGCAGCAAAGTCCAAAAATATCATCGTTGATATTTTGTAATTTTTCTAAAAAATACTCATCTTGCTTAGTGTTATGTATTAAAGATGATATTTTTGCAAAATTAAAACTTTTTATAGCTTTTAAAAGCTCAAATCCCAAAGCACTATAAAGCAAATGATCTTTAATGTTTGCTTTTTGTTCGAGCAATTCTTCATTAAAAATAGGTGTTTTTTCTGCTATTTGCCACCAATAATCATTTATATTTTTACCTTGCAAATCTGTGTATGATTTTAAAAATTTCCAAGGTTTTTCTCCATAATGTAAAATTTTAGGTGTTTTTGCGCTTTTGGTAAATTCATCTCTTGTGTAGTTAAGTCTATTTGCTTGTTCATCTTTGCATATAGCATAAAAAAGAGTAATGATGTTGAAATTATATGAAAAATCAAGTTTTAGTTGATATTGTGGTTTTATGGTGGCGTTAAGTAAATCTTGATCTGCGGCTTTTATGTAGTAGCATTTGCTAGCTAAATCCTCACATTTTTGTTCTATATTGTGTTTTTTCCATTCTTTTAGATTGATAAGTAAAAAACCTGAGTTAAAATAATTTTCATCAAAACGCAAAGTGTGTTTTTGGTTATTTTCTTTAAATTTTATTTTTGTACGTTTGGAGCCAGGATCGCCTACAACACCGGCTATTTTTCCTTCTAAATTAATAGTAAAAATTTCTCTTATATCACACAAACATAGCATATCAGAATCTAAATATAAGCAAGTGTTTATCTCATCATCTAATATAGAATTTAATTTTAATCTATAATAAGGAAGTTTTGAGCTATGAGCAGCTCCACTGATAGGATAATGTTTAAAGTCTTCATCGTTTTGAATATGAATTTGTATTTTGCATGGGAAAGTTAAATTAAGTTCTTGTTCTAATTTTTGAAGTTTATTTTTAGTATGATTGCTAATAGAATTACTTAAAATATGAAAATAATATATTTCGTTTTCTTGATAAAATTTATTTTTATCTGTATTTTTAATAATACTTGTAATCAAAACAGCTGTGTATTTAATATAATTTTCATCTGCACTAAAAACAATGTGATACATTTGCTTCCTTTAGGATATTTTTAGCATTTTTTATTTGGATATTTTTTTTAATTTTAATTTTTTTTCTTTGTATTTTAAGGAAAATTTTTTCAAAAAAATTTTTATTTGTGTATTTATATGTTAAATCTATTTTATGGATGTTTAGATCGTATATAGCGATTTTAAAAATCAGTGAATGAAGTTTATTTGTTTGATTTTGAGTAAGATTTGAAATTTTTTCTGAAACAAAAGATAAGTCATGGATATAAGATTTAATTTTATTAAGATCTTTTTTTTCCCTAGTTGATGAATTTTCATTTGAAATATTATAATTATATAAATATTGTTTTGTGATACCAATTGCATTTATAAATTTTAGGCTATGTAAAACCAATAAAAAATCTTCAGCCATAGTATTTTTTTCATTTGGTTGAAGACTAATTGTATTAAAAGCTTTAAGATATAACTCTTTTTTCAATATTTTATTGAAAATATTCCAACTAAATTTAGGATACCTTGAAAATAAAAAATAGCAAAAATTTTCATTATTATAAAATGCACTTTCAAAAAAATTCCATTCTTTTTTATAATCATCGCATTCGTAATAATTGAAACATATTAAATCAACTTTTTGTTTATCTAAAATTTTAACACATTCTTCACAAGCATTAAGCTCTAAATAATCATCAGGATCTAAAAACATAATATAAGGTGAAGCTGCTACTTTAACACCTTCATATCTTGCTCTTAAAAGTTTCAAATTCTCTTCATTATGTATGATTTTTATCCTATCATCTTTACTAGCATATTCTTTAGCTATATCTACACTTTTATCGCTTCCACAATCATCTACTATAATGATTTCTATATCTTTAAAAGTTTGGTTAATGCAACTTTCTAATGCTCTAGCAATATATTTTTCTACATTATAAGTTGGTAGTATGATAGAAATTTGACTCATGTTCTATCCTGAAAAATTTTTTTAGGATGACGAATAATCATTTTGAATTTCAGGTATTTTTTATAAATTTCAATATTTTTTTTAAAAAAAATAATTTCTTTTTTGATTTTTAGAGGATCTTTAGCTATTTGCATATTAAAATAATACATACAATAATCTTTGATGCTTTTTTTAAAAAAATCATTTTTAATATCAATATTAAAAATATATAATTGTTTCGCTATTTTAACAAGACAATAAATTCTAAAATATTCTCTAAGCTCTTTATAATCACTAAAATGCTCTTTTAGTGGCTCTAGATATTTAGGTAATTTTTGCGGTATTAAAGTATTTTGGATATTTGTTATGGAGCCTTTTCTAATTCTATATATCATTAAGGTTGTATTGATATAAAAAACTTTTTTCGCCAAGCAAAACAATATAGTTCCAAAATCATGATCTTCATGATAAATTCCATGTGTGAAACGAAGATTATATTGATTTAAAATTTTAGCTTTAAAAGTTCCTTGCCAAGCAAAATAAAACTGAAAAAAGTTATTTTCTTGCAATAGTTCTATACCGGTATTAAAAAATATTTTTTTACTTTTTTGCATTAGGTCTGTTGGTGGTTTTTTTAAAAAACAAGAATTTTTTTCATGATATTCTTCAAACCCGTGCGCACAAATATCCAAATCTTTTTCAATCATTTCTTTCACGCAAAGCTCTATACAATCATTTAAAAAATAATCATCTGAATCTAAAAAGTGAATTATAGAATTTGGTAGCTCTTGCACTAATAAATCATTTATATTTTCTATATTTGTTTTTATGTATCTTTTTTGAATTTGTATAAAATTTGATTTTATAGTTTCTTTGCTGATTATTTTTGTATTTTTGTCAAAGGTATGAGTTAAGGCAAAAGAGATTATATCTTGTTCTTTATCATCTTCAAAAAAGCTTCTAAGTTTAGTTCCTTTTATAAATTCTAATCCCATATTTCTTGCCGAACTCAATCCTCCATTTTCCTTAGAGATTAAAAATATTCTTTCATCTTTATTGAGATATTCTAAAGCTATATCTAAGCTTCCATCATCACTTCCATCATCTACTAAAACAATATCTAAATGTTTATAGCTTTGATTGACAACGCTATCTAGACATTCTTTTAAATAAGGTACCACATTGTATATTGGTATGATGATGGAAAGTGTTGTTTTCATTGATAAAACTTTTTATTAAAGATAAATTTTAGATATTTTTTTAAGAGTATAATTCTTTTTCTATTTATTTTTAAGGGTAATTTGAAGCATACTAAGTAGGTTAGATAATTTTTTTTATATAGTTGTATTTTTCTTTCGTTTTGTCCAAATTTGATATTCTGTATTAGAATAGTAAGGAAAATACATAAAAGAGTGTCGAGCTTATTGTTTTTTAGATAATTGTTCATTATTTTTATGATTTGTGTTTCTTGTTTTATATAGTTTTGAATTCTTTCTTTATTATTTGTTAGCATGGAACCTGTGCTGTTTTGATAATAATAATATATATTAAGAGAGCTTGTTTGGATGTTTTTACAATGTTGTATGATAAAAAAATACATTAAAGCATCTTCTGCCATGGTTAATTTTGTTTTAATATATTCTAAAAGAGTCATTGCTTTTGTGTAGATTTCTTTTTTTATTATTTTTGAGCAAAGAGTCCAATAGCATAAACCGTCGTGTGATATTACATATCGACAGTATTCATTAATAGAAAAAATATTATCTTGTAAGATTTTATTTTTTACTACAGTGTTATTGGAACGATATAAAAAATCAAACCATATTAAATCTATTTTACCATTTTTGTTTAAAATTTTAATACATTCTTCACAAGCATTAAGCTCTAAATAATCATCAGGATCTAAAAACATTATATAGGGTGAGCTTGAATTTAATACACCTATATTTCTACTAGCAAAAGTTCCTAAATTCTCTTCATTGTGTATGATTTTTATCCTATCATCTTTACTAGCATATTCTTTAGCTATATCTATACTTTTATCATTGCCAAGGTCATCTACCACAATGATTTCTATATCTTTAAAAGTTTGTTTAATACAACTTTCTAATGCTCTAGCAATATATTTTTCTACATTATAAGTTGGTAGTATGATGGAAATTTGACTCATGTTCTATCCTGAAAAATTTTTTTAGGATGATGAAAGTAAAATTTTAAATTATGGCATATTTTTTTTAGGAATAATTGAACTTTAAAGAAAAAAGAAAAATCTTCTTTTATTTTTTCTTCTTCAGAGTTATAATTAAATAATTTATAATCGTAGTGATAAAGCTTGTAGACAATTTTATAAGTTGTCTTGTTGTAATATGATAAATAATGTCGATGGCTACTTGGATTGGATATTGTTAATGTTCTTTTTATGTTTAATTTTGATAAAACAAATTGAAAATCATTGTGAATATTTTCTACTTTTCCTATAAAATCGACCAATATATTTTTTTGATTATCGCAAAGAAAACAATATTGAGGGATAAAATGAATCCAATTAAAAATTTTATTTCTAATTTTTATATTTTCTAGATCTAAAACAAACTGCTCAAATGAGCTGTATTTTCGCATATGTTCTTGTGACCATTGCAAATCTTCTATGTTACCACCTCCTTTTTTAAGATAGAAAAAAGCAGAAACAAGTCTATCATGTGGATTTCTTACAAATCCAAATGAAAAAATATTTTTAAATTCTTTGGGATCACTTTGTATGTAATCTTGAGCTTTAATGTGTCCACTAAGCCATTTATCTGTTTGAAAAATAGCTTTTTCTATGCTTGTTCCTGCTGTTTTTGGTATATGTATAAAAATGCATTTTTGTTTTCTTTGAAAGTCTTTTATTAGATTATTATCCAAAAATCTCCTTTTATTTTTTAAAGATTTTTATATTAACTTAAAAAACAAATAAAATTTATTTATGTATTTTATTAATTATGTTTGTAATTTTGCCATAAAATTTCTTTATTTTTGTTTTCATATCAATATTTTTAATTTTCTCAAACCTAAGCTCGTATGTATTAAGCTTTAAATAATCACAGAATCTAAAAAAATGAATAATATCATCAGGTAAATCTTGAATGATAAAATCATTAATGTTTTTTAACTTTGTTTGGACTATATTTTTACTAAGTTTGGTAAAGTTTTTTTATTCTTTTACGAGCTCTTTTATACTATTTTAAAATTATTTGATTTTTCATAACTGATATATTTTCTTCGTTTTCAAAAAAATCTCTTAATTTAGTTCCTTTTATAAATTCTAATCCCATATTTCTTGCAGAACTTAATCCCCAATTTTCTTTGGAGATTAAAAATATTCTTTCATCTTTATTCAAATATTCCAAAGACATATCCAAGCTTCCATCATCTGCTAAAATAATATCTAGATCTTTATAAGTTTGATTTATTACGCTATCTAAACATTCTCTTAAATAAGGTGCTGCATTATATATTGGGATGATAATTGTAATTAAAGGATTATTCATATATACTTTCTTTTTATTTTATTATGTATAAGGAAACATTAAAAAATATGAAATTTAGAAAAATATTTATAAATTTATTGCTTATATTTATACCAATAAAATCTATAAGAAAAAAGATAAGATATAATTTAAACAATAAAACCATATCTTTACAAAAAACTGATTTTAAGTTACCCAAAAATATTTTAAATAAAATAAAAACATACAATAATAAGTATTTTTATAAAATTAATAAAACCATTAATGGGGGGGGGGCATAATGGTTATTTTGACTTTGATCCAAACTCAAAAGATACAAAATCTTCTTTAAATCCTTGGGCTTTTATAAGAGTCAAAAATGAAGCTATTACTTTAAGAGCTTCATTAGAAAGTATATTGCCTGCAATACAAAGAGGCGTTATAGGATATAATGATTGTACTGATGGAAGTGAAGAAATTATTTTGGAATTTTGTAAACAATACCCTTCTTTTATACCAGTAAAATACCCTTATGAAGTACAAATTGAAAATCCTCAAAGTGAAGAAAATAAACTTTATAGTTATTATAATTATGTTGCAAGTTTTATTCCTCAAGGAGAATGGCTTGTAAAAATAGATGTAGATCATATTTATGATGCTAAAAAATTATATAAAAGTTTTTATATACCCAAAAAAGATAACGATGTGGTTAGTATAGCAAGAATGAATTTTGCTATTTGTGAAAATAAAGTTTATATAGTACCTAATTATTATATAGATGTTGCCGATCATTGGCTTGTTAAAAATATACAATTGCAGTGGGAAGAAGTGCTTATTTTAGGAGATAGTTTCGAATGGAAGGAAATTCCACAAAAAGAAAAATGCAAATATCAATCTTTATCATCTTATGAAATATTAAGACTTAAAAAACATATTATATATCATACAGAATTAACCAATTGGCATTTTCCATTTGTAAAGCAGCATAGGAAATTAAAAATTCGAAATGATTGGATATTGTTAAGTGATTTTAAAGATCAATTTTCTTACCTTATAAATTCAAGGATTGATGAGAAATTGTTAAATAAAGATAGAATTATAAATACATATAATAATTTTGCTTTAGAATGATTGTTTTTATTATTTGGTAGAAATCTAATAATTATCACTTGCAAGTTGCACATTTAAAAGCAAAGAATTTTTTATTTATAAATAATTTTTAAAGTTGAAAAATAAAATCTTATAATTTCTCTTATAATTTTAGATGGTATGCTAAGTTTCTTTTTTCTTTGTGTTATAGTAGTTTCTACATGATTTAAGTCAAGCAAAAATGGTTTGTATATAATGTTTTGTATTTTATTATAATAATACATATCCATATAATCATCTACAGGCTTAAACCAATATCTCGCTTTTTCAATAAACTTTTTTGCAGCATTTGGGTGTATAAAATATCCTTGCGTGCCACCAATATTTTCGTAACTTATATAAAAATTATTATTTAAATGGTGTATTTTTTTATCAAAAAGGTAATAAAATCTTATGTATTTATAGTTACTATTTAGTAATTTTTCAATGACATTTGAGTTGTTTAAAAACTCATCGCTAAAGATGACATCATCTTCTAAAATGATGATGGGGTTATTAAGTTCTTGACATTTTTTCCATAAACTATAATGAGATGCAAAGCATGATTTTTCACTATCGCTAAGTTCACGCCCAAGTGCAAATTGACACCACCATGGGAAGTGACTTTTAAACTGCAAATGCTCATTTTTAGAACCATCGATGGCTTTAAAAAATTCAAATTCTAGTTGATTTTTTAAATTTGGATTACACGCGAAGAGTTTTTGAATTTGTTCTTGCATAAAATTTTTTCTATCTTTTGAGCGTTCTAGATTGATGATAAAAACTTTTATTTTTTTCAAACTCTACTCTCTAACCCTAAAATTTCTTTTTCTAAAACTTCTAATATTTTTCCATTAAAATGCTTATATGAAAAAACACTAGCTAATTTTTTAATGCATTTTAAACTTTGCTTTTTATGTTGGTAATTTTGCCATAAAATTTCTTTATTTTTGTTTTCATATCTACCATTTTCATTAAATTCATAGCGGTATATGCATTCTTGCGATACAAAAAAGCTCTCGCTTGGCATAAAATTTATATAGTTAAAAAGCACATCTTCTCCATAACAAAGTTTTTCTTTAAAATCAACATGCTCAAAACTTTTTAAAATCAAATTTTTTCTATATACTTTCGCCCAAACACTCCAACAAAAATGCTTTTGTTTAAGTAAAAATTCCAAAAATTCATCTTTTTTAAAAAGTTCATCTTGTTTAAATCTATAAAATTTCTTAAATTTCACCCTATGTACATATGCATCAAACACTACCATATCTACATTTTTGATTTTTTCAAGCCCAACTTCACAAGCATTAAGCTCTAAATAATCATCAGGATCTAAAAACATTATATAGGGTGAGCTTGAATTTAATACACCTATATTTCTACTAGCAAAAGTTCCTAAATTCTCTTCATTATGTATGATTTTTATCCTATCATCTTTACTAGCATATTCTTTAGCTATATCTATACTTTTATCATTGCCAAGGTCATCTACCACAATGATTTCTATATCTTTAAAAGTTTGTTTAATACAACTTTCTAATGCTCTAGCAATATATTTTTCTACATTATAAGTTGGTAGTATGATGGAAATTTGACTCATTTTAGCTCTTTATTTTTTTGATATAATTATAGCTTTTATTTTTAAGGAAAATTATGAATATTTTTATCAACCTTCCTACTTGGCTTGGCGATGCGGTGATGGCTAGTGCGGCTATTTATGCTATGAAAGAAAAATACCCTCAAGCTAAATTTACTTTTTATGGTTCTTTTGTAAGCACAGAGCTTTTTAAACGCTTTGAAAATGCTCAAATTTTAGTAGAAAATAAAAAGCAAAGATATAAGCAAATTTTAAAAGCTAGAAAAAACCTTGGTAAATTTGATCTAGCTTTTTCGTTTCGCTCGGCATTTTCAAGCAAGATCATTTTAAATCTAATCAAAGCAAAAAAAAGATTTTATTTTGATAAAAATATTCTAAAAGAAGAACACCAAGTCTTAAAATACTTAAATTTCATAGAAAAAGCCTTAAATTTTAAAGCCACTTCAAATGCTTTAAAACTCCCTATAAAAGCAAAATCAACTCAAAAAATCTTAGGTATAAACCCGGGTGCACATTTTGGAAGTGCCAAAAGATGGGAAGCGAGCTATTTTGCAAGGGTAGCAAAAGAATTTAGCTCAACTCATCAAATTTTAATCTTTGGAGTAGAAAGTGAGAGAGAAATTTGTGATGAAATTGAGTATTTTCTTCTAAAAGAAGGTATCAAATCAAAAAATCTTTGTGGTAAAACTAGTATTTATACTTTATGTAAAAATATTTCTATGCTTGATTTGCTCATCACAAACGACAGTGGTCCTATGCATATAGGTGCAGTTTATGAGGTGAAAACGGTGGCTATTTTTGGCTCGACTAAATTTAGTCAAACCTCGCCTTGGCAAGAAAATGCTAAAATAGCACATTTAAATTTAGCTTGTATGCCTTGTATGCAAAAGGTCTGCCCTTTAAAACATCATAAATGTATGAAAGATTTAAAGCCTGATGTGGTAATAAATTTAGCAAAAACATTTTTTTAGCATATTTTTCTTTGTGATTTGGGTTTAAACCTCTTGCAAAAGCTTGATAAATGTGTTAAACTTAACAATCATTTTTAATCAAGGAGCTTTTTATGACTAAAGCAGATTTTATTTCTCAAGTTGCTCAAACTGCTGGGCTAACTAAAAAAGATGCAACTGCAGCTACTGATGCAGTAATCGCTACTATTACTGATGTATTAGCTAAAGGTGATAGCATTAGCTTTATCGGTTTTGGTACATTTTCTGTGGCTGAAAGAGCTGCTAGAGAAGCTAGAGTACCAAGCACTGGTGCTACTATCAAAGTACCTGCTACTAAAGTTGCTAAATTTAAAGTAGGTAAAAACCTTAAAGACGCAGTTGCTGCTGCTAAAACTGCTAAAAAAGCTAAAAAATAATTCTTTGCGCAAAAGTTAAAAAACTTTTGCGTTTTTCTTCATAGTTAAGTATTAATTTTCTTTTGATATTGTTTTTAAAAATATTAAAGGAAGACAATGTCAGTTTATAATAATATCTTAGATTGTATAGGTAATACCCCGATTGTTTCTTTAAAAGAATTTGCTCCAAATCTTTATGCTAAATGCGAGTATTTTAATCCAAGTCATTCTATAAAAGATAGAGCGGCTGTGGAGATGATAAAACAAGCTTTAAATGAAGGTAAAATCAATCAAGAAACAACCATTATAGAAGCTACAAGTGGAAATACCGGCATAGCTTTAGCAATGATTTGTGCAAGCTTAAAGCTTAAACTTATCATAGCTATGCCTGAGTCTATGAGTATTGAGCGTAGAAAAATGATGAGTTTTTTTGGTGCAAAGCTAGAGCTTACTCAAGCAAGCAAAGGTATGCAAGGGGCGCTTGATAGAGCTAATGAGCTTTTGAGTGAAATTCCAAATTCGTTTATGATAAGTCAATTTGAAAATATCAACAACAAAAATGCACATAGAAAAAATACTGCTTTAGAAATTTTAAAAGCTTTGCCTGATCTTGGTATTTTTTTAGCAGGTTTTGGTACAGGTGGGACTATTAGCGGGGTAGGAGAAATTTTAAAAGAACACAATCCTAATGTCAAAATCATAGCCTTAGAACCCGCATCTTCGCCACTTTTGAGCCAAAATACCGCTGCAAGCCATAAAATTCAAGGTATAGGTGCAAATTTTATCCCTAAAATTTTAAATCAAAAAATCATAGATGAGATAGTTTGTGTAAGCAATGAAGATGCTATAAATACAGCCTTAGAGCTTGGTAAAAATGGCATAATGGCAGGAATTTCAAGTGGTGCAAATGTATATATGGCTAGAAAAATTGCTTTAGAAAACCCTGATAAAAAAGTCTTGACTATGTTAAATGATACAGCCGAGCGATATTTGTCAACTGATTTATTTGCAAATTTATAATTAGGGGTGTGTATGAGTCAAAATAATGAGCATTTTGATTTAGATCTTGAAAGGGCGATTTTAAGTTCTTGTATATATAGTGAAGATTCTTTTTTTAGTGTTTCTTCGGATATTGAAATTAATGATTTTTCGCTCAAAGCTCATCAAGATATTTATAAAGCTATTTTAGCTTGTGTGAATGCAGGTGAGCCTATAAGTGCAAGTTTTATAAGAAAACATAAAAAAGTAGATGAGCAAATTTTAGCTGAAGTTTTAGCTACTACTTCCATAGCAGATGTGAGCAAATACGCTTATGAATTAAGAGAAAAATCCATTAGACGCCAGCTTTTAAATTTTGCTTATACTATACCTACAAGGGTAAATGAAGATAAAAGCATTTCTCAAATCTCAGATGAAATAGGCAAAGAAATTTTTAATCTTACAAACCGTGTAAATAGTAATAGTATTAAAGATATGACTATGGTGATGTCTGAGCTTATGGATGAGTTTAAAAAGCAAAAAGAAGCTGAAAATAAAGATATTTTGGGACTTGATACAGGTTTTAGTGAACTTAATAAAATGACAAAAGGCTTTAAACCTGGCGATCTTGTAATCATCGCAGCACGCCCTGGCATGGGAAAAACTACAATTTGTTTAAATTTTATAGAAAAAACACTAAGACAAAATAAAGGTGTTGTGATGTTTTCACTAGAAATGCCTGCTACGCAAATCATGCAAAGATTAATCAGTGCAAAAACTTCCATTCCTTTGCAAAAAATTCTAATCGCAGATTTAAACGATGATGAGTGGAGTAGGGTAGGTGATGCTTGTAATGAATATGCACAAAAAAATCTTTATATTTATGATAGTGGTTATGCTAGCATAGCAGACATTCGTTCAATTTTACGCAAAATCAAGGCTCAAGATGAGAGTATTGAGCTTTGCGTAGTTGATTACATCGGCCTTATGATGAGTAACTCAGCTTTTAATGATAGGCATTTACAAGTGAGTGAAATTTCAAGAGGTTTAAAGCTTTTAGCAAGAGAATTAAATATGCCAGTAGTGGCACTTTCGCAATTAAATCGTTCATTAGAAAGTAGGGCAAATAAACGACCTATGCTTAGTGATTTAAGAGAGAGTGGCGCTATAGAACAAGATGCAGATACGATTTTATTTGTATATAGAGATGAGGTTTATAGAGAACAAGAAGAAAAAGAAAGAGAAAATAAAGCCAAAAATGAAGGCAAAACTTATGAGAGAAAATTTATGCCAAATCCTGTGCAAGAAAAAGCTGAGCTTATTATAGGTAAAAATAGAAATGGTCCTGTAGGGCATGTGGATTTGCTTTTCTTAAAAGAAAAATCGTGCTTTATTGAAGCTCCAAAAGAAGATTTTATAGTTACCAATTTTGAAGGTTAATTTAAAGAATAGCGATAATCGTTTTGTATAAAAAGCTCTAAATCTTTAAAATCAATTTTTCCCATCAGCTCTTTTACGAGCTGTTTGTATATTATTTTTTCATCTTTAACTATAAAAGCTGATCTTGCCAATAATCCTGCAAATATACTATCATGTATTAATACTCCATAATTAGCGCCAAAATCTTTAAAGGCAAAATCACTTGCAACTATGATATTATCAATTCCTTCAGTCGCACAAAAACGATCCATAGCAAAAGGTAAGTCCATGCTAATAACAATCACTTCAATGTTTTTTATAGATGCCAATCTTTTGTTAGTTTCTTTAGCTTGTTTGGAACATACTTGAGTGTCTAAGCTAGGAAAAGTTAGTAAAATTTGAGTTTTTCCAGGTGGTGCTATTTCTACTGAGGCAAGATTTTTAGTTTTTAAAGTCACTTTTGGAGCATTATCGCCAATTTGTAGTTGATTTCCTGTGAGTTTTATGTTTTGTTTTTTATATATAATGCTTGACACAATTTTCCTTTTTATAATAAAATCATCTTAGCTAAGAGTAAAAAGCTGAAAAAACCCAAACCATCAGTAATTGCAGTAATTACAACACTTGAACCTACCGCAGGATCAATTTTAAATTTTTTCAAAGTTAATGGCACAAAAGAGCCTACAAAACCGGCTAAGGCTAGATTGATTAGCATTGACAAAGCTATAACAAGTCCTAAAAGGGCTGTTTTAAACCATATAAAAGCTATAATACTCATAACGCTAGCAAATATAAGCCCATTTAATAAAGAAATTCCACTCTCTCTTAATATAACTTTTTTAGCATCTTTGAATTCTACTTCATTGAGTGAGAGTTTTCTAACTGTTACCGCTAAGGCTTGTGAGCCTGTGTTACCTCCCATGGAAGCTACAATAGGCATAAGTACTGCTAGAGCTACAAGTTGTTCTATTTCACCTGAAAAAAGACTGATGATATTAGCTGAAATTAATGAAGTTGTAAGATTAATCATGAGCCAAAAAGCTCTTGCTTTAGCTGCTTTAAAAGCACTTTCTTCTTCAACATCTGCATCAACTCCGGCTAAATTATAAATTTGCTCTGTTGCATTTTCTTGGATTAAATCATGAATATCATCATAAGTAATTCTACCCAAAAGCACTCCATCGTCATTTATAACAGCCAAAACACTTAAATCATAATCTTCTACTATATCAATAGCCTTTTGTATATCTTCATGATCTTTAATGCTATAACATTTATATTTTTCATTGTTGTTTTTAATAATATCTGCAAAACTTAGTTTAAAATCCCAAAGCAAGAGATCGCTTAGGTTGATAGCATTGCAAAGTTTTCCTTGTTTATCTATGATATAAACTTGAAAAATTTGATCTACTTGTCCTGAATGCTTTAAAATTCTATATCTTTTAATGGCCTTTTCTATACTTTCATTAATAGAGGCTGTGAAAATTTCTGTTTGCATATAAGCACCAGCAGTATTTTCATCATAATTTTTAAGGCGTAAAATTTCTTCTTTATCTTCTGAACTTAAGCGGTTTAAAATAGCTAAAGTTTTTTGTGGATTTAGCTCTTCAAAACGCTTAATTAAGTCTGTTGCATCATCACTTTCAAGCTCTTCTACTGCTTTTGCAATCTTTATAATGCTTAAGTTTTCTAAAATATCTTCTAAGATATGTTCAGGCGTTATAGTAGCTACATTTGCAAGTGTGTAAGTATCAAAAGATTTAAGAGTTTTTAAATAAAGCTCTTCATCATGTCTTTTGATAGTTTTTAAGGCTTCATTGATTTCATAGGTACTTTGATTTTTGAAAGTATTTTTTAAAAGTTCTTGTGCTTCTAAAAAATCATTCATCATCTCAAAGCTCCATAGAATTTTCTATATTTTGTTCTTTTGGTGGATTTTTATAATTTTCATCAATGCTTTCCAAGCGGTTTTCATACTCTTTTGCCATTTTTAAAAATTCTTCTTTGTTTTTTCCACTTAAGCTTGATTTTGGAATTTTAACTATAGTTTCAGGATTAATTGCTTTATTATTTAGATAAAGTCCAAAATGCAAATGTGGCCCAGTACTCATACCAGTAGAGCCTACATAAGCAATCACTTGTCCTTGCTTAACTTTTTGTCCGCGTTTGATTTTTGCAAAGCGACTAAGATGAGCATATAAAGTCATATAGCCTGACATGTGTTTTACTTGTACAACCTTACCATAACCACCTTTTGTCCCAACAAAGCTAATCGTTCCATCTCCTGCACTTTTAACTGGAGTACCCGTTGGAGCTGCATAGTCAATACCTAGGTGTGCTCTATAGCGTTTCAATATAGGATGGTATCTTGCTCTAGTAAAACGATCTGAAATCCTTGTATATTTGACAGGTTTAGTTAAAAAGAAATTTTCAAGCTCTTTTCCTTGAGCATTATAATAAGAATCTTTATATAAAAATACAGAATATTCTTTACCTCTAATATTAGCTAAAGCTGCTTGGATATTAATATCGCCAAAAAGTCTTCCTAGTCTTCTTTTTTGCTCATAAATTAATACTACACTATCGCCTTTTCTAACATTTTTAAAATTAACACTATTTTTAAAAGCTCTTACCATAGCTCTTGCTAAGGTTACGCTACCACTTTCATCATAAACATCTTGATAAGCTGAATTGTTAATAGCTACGCGAATAGTTCTTTTTTCTTTGGTATAAGAAATTGGAGTAAAACTTAATACGAATTTATTTTCAGTGTTTTTGTAAATATGAATTTGTAAATCATCACTGATTGGGATTAAAACCTGTTCTAATTCTCCTTGATCATCTTTTAACATTTGGTATTTAATGCCACTTGCAATTTCTGCACTTAGTTCTTTATCTTCAGCATCAAGATTATAGTATAAATTTAAAGGTATGGAGTGATCTTGTAAAAAATCAAGTAAAGTTTTGCCATTCTCCCAAGAAAGTTCTTCAACACTTGAAATAGCAAAAAGTTTTATCGATATAAGTAAAGATATGAAAATTTTTTTCATGGTATTTTAAAGCCTTCTAAAATTTAAACATAAATTTGTATTTTACTTAATTTTTCTTACAATTTTGTAAGGAAAATACAATATAATTTAATTTTTACACTTTTTTAAGGAGTATCAGTTGTCAAGAATTATTTTAATGCTTTGTTGTTTTTTAGCATTTTTGCAAGCTAAAAATTTTGATTTAATACAAACAAAACTTGAAAAAGTAGATGATATTTATGGTTATATAAAAGATGATCCTAGAATTTTATTGCACTCAAGTGGTATAGTTGTGCATGAAATTGATACACAAAAATCAATTATTGCAAGAGCTAGTGTGATAGGGCGTGAAAATGGCTTAGTTAAATTACAATTTAAAGTTTTTGATATGCTAGCTCAAGATGCTATGCCTTTACCAAATGTATTGCCACAAGTAGGCGATAAAATAGTTTTAAATTATTTATATGATAGAGCCTTGATTATAGCTCCTGATAAAAATGTGTATGATTTTATAGCTCAAAAATTAAATGGACTTTATTTTTTACACCCTGATTTATTTGGTGCTCATATGATACAAGAATACCGCCAAACTCCAAGAAGATCAGATTTTAGATCTTTTTGTTCAAAAAATGCTGTTGGGCTTTTAGTGGTAGCTTTAGAAAATAAAGCTGAGATAGTTGATTGTCAAGATTTTGGCAAGATAGAAGAATTTAACATACCTCAAGCTCAAAGTTTGCAAATTCCATTTTATTCAAGAATTACAGGTTATAAAAGCGATATTTTTAGCTTAAATGATGAAGCAATTGGAAATTATTATGTATATTATGAAAAATTAATTAGCTTAACTAGAGAAAAATAATGCAAGAAATCCATCAAAAATTTTTTCAAGATCTTTTAGGGGTTGAAAATGCTCATTTTGATCCTATCCATAAAAGAGCGTATAGTTATGATGCTACTAAAAAGCATTATTTACCTGATGGAGTGCTTTTTCCAAGAGATGAAAATGATATTAGTCAAATTTTAAAATATTGTAATGAAAATAAAATCATCGTTATTCCTAGGGGCTCAGGTAGTGGATTTACCGGTGGAAGCTTAGCTATTAATGGTGGAGTAGTGTTAAGCTTTGAAAAACATATGAATAAAATTTTAGAAATTGATCTTGAAAATTTAGTTGCAGTAGTGCAGCCTGGTGTGATAAATATGGCTTTACAAGAAAAAGCAAAAGAATATGGTTTATTTTATCCACCTGATCCTGCTAGTATGGAGTATTCTTCTTTAGGGGGGAATGTAAGTGAAAATGCAGGGGGTATGAGAGCTGCTAAGTATGGTATAACTAAAGATTATGTAATGGCTTTAAGAGCTGTTTTACCTAATGGAGAAATCATTAGAGCAGGTAAAAAAACTATAAAAGATGTAGCGGGTTATAATCTAGCTGGAATTTTAATAGCAAGTGAGGGATCTTTGGCTGTGCTTAGTGAGATTACTTTAAAACTAGTAGCTTTGCCAAAGTTTAAAAAGACAGCTATGGGGATTTTTAACAGCATTGATGAAGCAATGAATGCAGTTTATAAAACTTTAGCTAAAGGTGTGACTCCTGTATCTATGGAATTTTTAGATCAATTAAGCATACAAGCATTAGAACAAAAATTCCAAAAAGGCTTACCTATGGATGCGGGTGCGATTTTAATCGCTGATGTAGATGGCAATGTAGAAGAGGCTATTGAAGCAGATTTAAAAATTTTGCAAGAGAGTTTTTATGAATCTGGCGTAAGAGAGTTTAAAATGGCAAAAGATGAGCAAGAAGCAGCCAATATTTGGTTTGCTAGAAGAAACTGCTCTCAAAGTATAGCAATGTATGGAAATTTAAAGCTTAATGAAGATATTACAGTGCCGCGTTCAAAACTACCTGATCTTTTAAAAGGTATAGCTGAAATTTCTAAAAAATATGGTTTTAAAATCCCTTGTTTTGGTCATACTGGCGATGGTAATGTGCATACTAATGTAATGGTAAGTGATAAAAATAATCCTGAGTTGGTTAAAAAAGGTTACGAAGCTGTAGAAGAGGTGTTTAAGCTTACAGTTTCTTTAGGTGGAACCTTAAGTGGGGAGCATGGTATAGGCATTTCAAAAGCTCCTTTTATGAAGCTTGCTTTTAGTGAAGCTGAAATGGACTTGATGAGAAATATCAAAAAAGCATTTGATCCAAATAATATACTTAATCCTTTTAAAATGGGACTTTGATGAATTTTAAAAACTTCATAAAAATTCTTTTAAGCATAAGAGATAAAGAAATTTTAAATTATGCTGCAGCTTTGAGTTTTTATACTATTTTATCTTTAATACCGCTTTTATTTTTATGTTTTTGGGTTTTTACTCAAATTCCAAGTTTTGAAATGTATCAAGAAAGAATTAAAAATTTAATTTTTACTTTTTTAATCCCAACTCAACAAGAATTAATAACACAATATATTAACACTTTTTTAAAAAATAGTGTCAATCTTGGTTTAATTGGTCTTTTAGCTATGGCTTTGACTTCTTTAGCATTTTTTTCAGGTTATGATTATGTTATTAATAAGCTTTTAGAAGAAGACTCTAAAAGTCTTTGGCATAGTATAAGTTCTTATTGGACTTTGGCAACATTAACTCCACTTGGACTTGGAGTGAGTTTTTACATTTCAGGTTTTATACAAAAAACCTTAGATGATTTTAATATTGCTTTGAATTTTTTTGAGATTTTACCTTATGTGATTATATGGGCTTTGTTTTTTATATCTTATTCAAGTTCAGTGAGTAAAAAAGGTGATTTAAAAACTTTGCTTATTAGTTCTTTTGGCGCTTCTGTGATTTGGTATATTTCTAAGATGATTTTTGTATATTATGCTGTATATAATAAAACTTATTTAAATGTATATGGTTCTTTTTCTGTGATATTGTTTTTCTTTTTGTGGATTTATATTTCTTGGATTATTTATCTTTTGGGTTTAAGGGTTTATTTGATTTTAAATCAAGAAAATAAAGGGAATAAAACCAAGAGAAATTACAAAAAGAGCTAAATAACGATGAAAAATAGCCATGAAGGATAAAAATATATAAATAAGATAAATTTCTAATGGTATGTGTAACAATATACTATTTAATTTAAAATCAAATAATGCTAATAATATTTCATCTAATACATCTCCATAAGATAATAAATGCAGTAATAAACTTATAGGGTAAAATAAAGCAAATAATATGCTTAAAGGTATACCTAAAAATTGTTGAAAACTAATAAGTGGAAAAAAATATAATACAGGAATTATCATTGCTAAAAAAGTCCAAAAATTTATAAAAATAATATGAATATAATTTTTTGAAAAATTATCTTTAAAATGATGTAAATATAAATAAATATAAAATACTCCTAAACTTGAAAACAAAAAGCCAACGCTAAATAATAAATTTGGAAATAAGCTTATACATAAAATTACACTTAAGAATAAAAATTTAAAACTCAAAATTTTAATATTTTTGCTAAATAGATAAAAAGCAAAAATACTCATACATAAAGCTCTTATATAAGAAGGGCTAAAGTCTATTAAAAATATATACAAAATTAAAAGCAAGAAAGCAAAAATACTAATATCAAGTTTTAAACTTCTATAAGGAAAATATCGTTTGTGAAAAAAGGCATATAAAGGAGCAAAAATCAAAAAGCAAAAGCTAAATAACAAGCCCAAATGATATCCACTAATAGCAATTAAATGCGCGATATTGTAAAAATTTACATCATTTCTAAGTTCACTTGATACATTTTTTGCAAAGAATAAAGCCCCGTAAAATTCTTTGATTTTTTCATTTTGATGTTGATTTAAAAAATACTCCACTAAGATATTTTCTTTTTGAGCATTAGTTTTATGAAAATCATAACTTGGTACAAAAAAATTTTTACTAAGATAATCTTTAAAGTTAATATTTTTAGTAATAATCCTAAGATTTATAATATCATTTTTACTTAAATTTAGATCTTTAAAACTAGTAGTGTAAAAAACAAAATCAGAATTTTTAATTTTAAAAACTTGGTATTTTTTACCTTTTTTATTAGTTTTTTGATAGCTAGATATAATGATATTATTTTTAAGCAATAAATGTTTTGTGAGTTTAAAATTTTGGTATTTTTTATACTCATAAATGAGATTTAGGCTAAAAATTGCTAAAAAACATAATAATAAAATTAAAAATTCTCTATAAGAATCTTTTATAGAGAATTTTAAATTCATTTTTTCTTAGAAAAGCGTGATAAGTATAACCATATAATAAAAATTAAAGTGATTATAAAGGCAGGTGCTATATAAGGATGATTTGAAAAAATTTCAAAAGCCTCCTTTAAGGTGTTTCCAAAAATAAATCCAACATAACCAAGTATTATAGCCCAAATTAAACTAGCTAGGGTATTGATGATAAAAAATCTTACAAAGCTAAATTTGCAAAGACCTGCTGCTATAGGAATGATAGTTTTTACCCCGTAAATAAATTTTTGCACTACTAAAAGCAAATCTCCATATTTTTTGATTTTTATTATAGCAAGAGCGATTTTTCTTCTATGATTTTTAAAATAAGGCATTATGTCTTTTTTATAATATTTTCCTAGAATAAATAATAGGGTTGAACCTATGGTATTAGCCAAAAAGGCTAAAAATATACATAAATGCAAATCAAGTTTAGTTGAACTTGCGCAAAGTACCCCGGCAGCAAGTATGGCCACCATTCCTCCACCAAAAGAATAAAAAAATAAAATCAAATAACCATAAGTGCTAAGATTATCAATCATTTCTTGCATGAAAAACTCTATCTTGCAAAATCAACAGCTCTAAGCTCTCTGATGACATTAACTTTTATTTCACCAGGGTATTGAACTTTTTCTTGAATTTCTTCAGCTATTTCTTTAGCTAAAAGCACAGATTCATCATCATTGACTAATTTTGCATTAACAATAACTCTAATTTCTCTACCAGCATTAATAGCATAAGCTTTTTTAACCCCTTCTTTACTTTTTGCTATATCTTCAAGTTCGCTAACTCGTTTCAAGAAGGCCTCAAGCACCTCACGCCTTGCTCCAGGGCGTGCAGCGCTTAGTGTATCTGCTGTGCAAACTGCAGCTGATTCTATACTTGTAGCCTCTTCATGTCCATGGTGAGCATAAATTGCATTAATCACTATAGGATGTTCTTTGTATCTTTTGCAAAGTTCAGCTCCTAAATCTACATGAGAACCTTCAAATTCATGCGTTAAAGCCTTGCCTATATCGTGTAAAATTCCAGCTCTTCTTGCCAGTTTTTCATCGCCACCACACTCAGCTGCTATGATTCCAGCTAAATGCGCTACTTCTAAAGAGTGTGCTAGAGCATTTTGTCCATAACTTGCTCTATATCTTAATTTTCCTATTAATTTAACAATTTCAGGATGGATATTATTAAGTCCTAAATCCATTACTATAGTTTGACCTTCTTCTAAGATATTATCTTCAAATTCTTTGCAAACTTTTTCATGGATTTCTTCTATTTTTGCAGGTTGTATTCTACCGTCTTCAACTAAAAGTTCAATCACCTTTGTAGCAATGGCGCGTCTATAAAGATTAAAACAACTTACTATAATTGCTCCAGGCGTATCATCTATGATAATATCAACACCTAAAACCATTTCTAAGGTTTTAACATTTCTCCCTTCTTTACCTATAATGCGTCCTTTTAACTCATCATTTTTGATATTTACTACATTGATCAACCTTTCAGCAGCGAATTCTCCTGCAAATCTTGAAGTAGCTTGTGCTAAGATAAAATTAGCCTTTCTTTTGGCTTCATTTCTAGCCTCTTCTTCGTATTTTCTAACAATATGAGCAATTTCAGCTCTTGAGGTTTCTTCTACTTTTTGTAAGACTATGCTTTTTGCCTCTTCTTGTGTGAGACCAGCTGAATGTTCAAGAATTTTTAAAACATCATTTAACTTTATTTCGTAGCTTTGTTTTAAATTTTCATTTTCTTCATGTAAAGCTTTTATAGTTTGCTGCTCTTTTGCTAATTTGTTTTTGTTTTCTTCATGAAGTTTTTCTTGATAATGAAGATTTTGTTCTTTTTTGTTGAGTTCTTCTAGCTTAATAGAATGCTCTTTTTGTAGTTTTTGAATTTTTTCATCAAATTTTTTCTTTGCTGCAAATTCAGCCTCAGCAACTGAATTTTTAGCATCTTTAAGTGTTAGCTCAGCTTCATATTCAATGGCTTTTGCTTTTGCTTTTGCTTGCTCTAAAAAGATATTGAAATTTGCATCATTAATCTTTTTGGCGACTATATATCCAATCCCTCCGCCTATGAAAACGGCTATTAATGCGACTAATATTTCTATCATTGTTTTTAACTTTCCTAAAATATTTTTTATAAGGGTTTATATAAAAATTTCCTTTTATATCATGGTCTTGACTAAAAATTTGATGAGATTTTGCATCCATCATTTGTGTGAAAATAACTAAAGGTTTTTTATAAGAAATATTTTCAAAAAACCTATCGTAAAATCCTTGGCCATGACCAACTCTTCCTAATTTTGCATCTACTCCTATAACAGGGATGATTGCAACATCTATACGAGTTTGCAAAAAAGAATCTTTTGGTTCATATACCCCAAAACTCTTTTTATCAAGAGCTAACCTTAATTTTACTACCTTTAAACTTTTATCTTGCATAAATGGAACAAAAATTCGGTATTTTTTTGTTAAAAAATGTCTGAATTTATAAAGATTAATTTCATATTTTAAAGGAATATATATAAGGATATTTTTGTAATTTTTACAAGATTTTAAAATTTTATTTACTTCTTGAAAAACTAAAAAATCTCTTTTGTATTGAAATTTTAGTTTCGATTTCATTTTAAATTTCTGTTTTATTCTAAAGTCATTTTTTATCAAAGCTTTCCTTGGTTTTTTAACTTTTTATGTTATACTTTTAAGCTTAAAAAATCATAAGGATATGACTTGAAATTTAAAATTTTTTTAGCAATTTTTGCTATGATTTTTTTTACTTCATGCTCAAGTGATAAAGAAAATTCTAGTAATGAAAATACTGATAATGCAAGTTTAAGTCAAAGTGAGAATACTGATTTTACTTTGAAATTTTTAGATGGTAGAAAAATGTATGTGAAATACCATGAACAAGAATTTAATTTTGATGATACAGCAAAAGCTAAGTTGTTTGTATTTTTTACAAGTTGGTGTGAGCCATGCAAAGCTGAAATTCCACATTTAAATAATTTAAATAAAAAATATCAAGATAGATTTGAAGTCATAGCGCTTTTTTTAGAAGAAGATAAAAAACAAGAATTATTGGAGTTTATACAAAAAGAAAAGATGAATTTTTCTTCGGTTTTAGGAGAGAATAGTTTTATTTTTTCTAAAGTTTTAAATATCAGCTCTATTCCAACAATGGTTTTATTTAATGCAAAGGGCGAAAAAGTTAAAGAGTATTTAGGTTTAATTCCTGAAGAAATGTTAGATATAGATATACAAAAAGCGATAATGTAATGTTTGGATTTTTAAAAAATGGTTTGAAAAAAACCTTAGAAAGTATTCATTTAGTTAAGGCTTCAAATAAAATCATTACTAAAGATTTGCTTGAAGAAATGCTTTTAGAAGCTGATGTGGCGTATGAGATAGTTGAAGAGATTATTTACTATCTTCCTCCAAGTGATGAGGTTAAAAAGGCTGATTTAGAGCGTGTCATGGGGACTTATTTTATTTATGATAAGCCAGAACTTGCTAATGCTAAGCCTTTTGTGGATTTGATTTTAGGTGTAAATGGGGTAGGTAAGACCACAAGCATTGCTAAAATGGCACATTTGCATAAAGAAAATGGTGAAAAAGTTATACTTGGGGCTTGTGATACTTTTAGAGCAGGAGCCATAGAGCAGTTAAAATTATGGGCACAAAAATTAAATATAGATATCATAGCTACTTCACAAGGACATGATCCTTCGGCAGTTGCTTATGATGCTATTTCTAAAGCTTTGGCAAAAAACTATGATAGGGTTATTTTAGATACAGCAGGACGCTTGCAAAATCAAAAAAATCTTGCTAATGAGCTTGAAAAAATTGTCCGCATAAGTGATAAAGCTATGCAAGGAGCTCCTCATAGAAAAATCCTTGTACTTGATGGCACTCAAGGTGTGGCAGGAATTTTGCAGGCAAAAGCTTTTAATGATTTAGTAAAACTTGATGGAGTGATTATTACAAAACTTGATGGAACTGCCAAAGGTGGAGCTTTATTTAGCATAGCAAGAGAGCTTGAACTTCCTATTTTATATGTAGGAGTAGGGGAAAAAATGCAAGATTTATGTGAATTTAGTATTAAAGACTACTTAGAAGCTATATTGGAACCGATGTATAAATGAGCTTTTTTTTAAAAAATTTATCCGCACTAAATAATCCTTACTTGATGGAAAAATTAAAGCAAAAACACAGTAGCACTTGGGTGATGGATAATAGGGGGGGGGTAGATCAGCTAAATTGGATAAATCAAAATGGAGAATATTTATATAAAAACCCAAAAAAATATTTAGAAGAAACCATTGCTTTATATCAAAATAAATATCTACTATATCCTGTTTTATATTTTTATGGTTTTGGTAGTGGTGTTTTGTATAAATGCCTACTGAATAATCCAAATTTAAAACATATAGTTGTTTTTGAAGATGATTTAGAATTGTTATATAGTGTGTTTAGTGTTTTAGATTTTTCGAACGAATTAAAAGAGCGAAAAATAATCATTTTAAATAGTGAAATTTCAAATCAAGATTTAGAGTATTTACTTTATATGAAACCTTTTTACAATTTTTTAAGAATATATG
The DNA here is from genome assembly GCF_025772845.1 of Campylobacter sp. CNRCH_2014_2849. NCBI lineage: Bacteria > Pseudomonadati > Campylobacterota > Epsilonproteobacteria > Campylobacterales > Campylobacteraceae > Campylobacter > Campylobacter sp. CNRCH_2014_2849. The sequence goes on from NZ_JAKMSW010000003.1 coordinate 117,704, forward strand.
ATATGCACATACATAATGAGTACTATGAAAAATTTGAAAATAACATTCTCGAATTAAACAAAAAAATTTCAGAAATTTTAAAAATTATTATTTTGCATCAAGGTAATGATATTAAAGATTCTTTGCAAGGTTTGGTGCAATATATTTATAATTTACCAAATATGATAAAAAATCCTCCCTTGAAAAATTTATGGCTTATGCAAAATAAAAAAGTTAAATCAGCTATCGTTGTTGCCGCAGGTCCATCTTTAAGCAAGCAACTTCCTTTACTAAAACAATATCAAGATAAATTTAGCATATTTTGCGTTGATAGCGCTTATTCTATTTTAGCAAAAAACGATATTAAACCTGATTTTGTATTAGCAAGTGAAAGAACCAAGTTAGCTTCAAATCTAATACAACAAAACTATAAAAATATAGATGATAATATAGTATTTATTTTATTGACTTTAGTCCATCCTTTGGCAATTAAATATTTAGAAAACACTGATAGAAAATTTTTGTTAATCCCATATCCTACTATATTTTTTGATAAAATTGATTTATTTGATTTTGGAAAATCTCCATCAGGAGGAACTGTTGCTTATAATGCCTTACAATTAGCGTGTGATTTTAATCATGAAAATATTATTTTTATAGGTCAAGATTTGGCATATGGTGAAGATGGTAGTTCGCATGCTAAAGATTATTTTTATGGTGAAAAATTTGTTAAAGAAAATACTGAGCTTTGTGTTGTATCTTATGGTGGAAAAAAACAAATTAAAACTAGAATTATGTGGAATACATTCAGATTTACTATACAAAATTATATAGCTAATAAAAAAGGTTTTAAATTTTATAATGCCACAGAAGGTGGAGCTAGGATAGAAGGCACTATAGAAAAACCATTTAAAGAGTGTTGTGAAGAATTTTTAGATGAAAATTTAACAAAGCCTTTTGAAAAACCATCGCCAATAGATAAGAATGCTCAAGATGATTTGTTATTGCAAAGTTATAAAGTAATTAATGATAATTTAGAGTTTTGCGATAGATTTGTTAAAGAATTTGAACTTTATTTTGAAAATTTGATTCAAATAGAAAATAAAATTCAATCTTTGGAGGTATTTGAAGATAAGAAGAGTTTGATTATCCAAAGTATAAAAAATTTAGATTTTTATAAAACTAAGCTTGATGAGTATTGTAAAACTTTTTTATATGAATTTATTAGACCTTTTTTGCAGCAATTTGAATTTAATTTAGCAAGAATTTATGTGATTAATCCAAGGACTAATGAAGAATGGTTTGATAAGAATATAGCTTGGGTGAAAGATCATATATTTTTATTTAAAATTTTAATAGCAAATATAAAAATGGCAAAAGATGAGATAAATAAACATTTAGATCCGTTAAAAGATGAGATTCGAAAAAGACAACTAGATAATATTTAAAAATAAAATATATAATCTTTTTAAAAATCTAGGTAATATTTATGGCTAAAAAACACATTTTATTTGAATGTCAAGCTTGTGGAAATCAACAAAGTAAATGGCTAGGCAAATGTCCTGAATGTGGTTCTTGGGATAGTTTTGTTGAGCTAAAGCAAGAACAAATTAAGGTTTTAAAAGAGTTAAATTTACTCTCAAACACCCCAAGTTCTGCAGTATGTATAAATGATGTTATAGCAGAAAATTTCACACGCATTAGCACTGATGATAATGAGCTTGATTTAGTTTTAGGTGGTGGGCTTGTTGTGGGTTCTTTGGTGTTAATTGGGGGTTCACCTGGGGTTGGAAAATCCACACTTTTATTAAAAATTGCTTCGAATTTGGCTAAAAGTGGTAAAAAAGTGCTTTATGTAAGTGGCGAGGAGAGTAAATCTCAAATCAAACTGCGTGCGGATCGTTTAAATGCAAATTGTGAGAATTTATTTTTACTTACTGAACTTTGCTTAGAAGATATTTTAAGCGAGCTTTCTAAAAAAGATTATGAAATTTTAATTATTGATTCTATTCAAACTTTATATTCCAATAAAATTACTTCAGCAGCAGGTAGTATCACTCAAGTTAGAGAAATTACTTTTGAATTAATGCGCTATTCTAAGGCCAATAATATTAGCACTTTTATCATAGGACATATCACTAAAGATGGGGCTATAGCTGGACCTAGAATTTTAGAGCATATGGTAGATGTAGTGCTTTATTTTGAAGGCGATGCCAATAAAGAAATAAGAATTTTAAGAGGCTTTAAAAATCGTTTTGGAAATATTTCCGAAGTTGGTATTTTTGAAATGACTTCCAAGGGCTTGATTAGTGCTAAAGATATAGCTAATAGATTTTTTACGCGTGGTAAGGCAGTAAGTGGTAGCGCTTTGAGTGTAGTGATGGAAGGAAGCAGAGCTTTAGTGCTAGAAATTCAAGCCTTAGTTTGTGAGAGTGCTTATCCAAAGCGTAGTGCAACAGGCTATGAAAAAAATCGTTTAGATATGCTTATAGCTTTACTAGAGAGAAAGCTTGAAATTCCCTTGGGGCATTATGATGTTTTTATTAATGTAAGTGGTGGGGTAAAAATTAGTGAAACTGCAGCAGATTTAGCGGTGGTTGCAGCAATTATTTCAAGTTTTAAAAACCGCCCTTTAAGTAAAGATAGTGTTTTTGTGGGTGAGCTTAGTTTAAATGGTGAAATCAAAGAAGTATTTTCACTTGATGTGCGTTTAAAAGAAGCTAAAATGCAAAAATTTAAAAATGCCATAGTACCTGTAAAACCTATGGAGGAACTTGGCTTAAAATGTTTTGTAGCTAAAGAATTGCGTGAGGTTTTAGAATGGATGTAAAATTTGATGTAATTATTATAGGTTCAGGTCTTGGAGGCTTAAGTGCAGGCGCTTTTTTAGCTAAAAATGGAAAAATGGTTTTAGTTTTAGAACAGCATTCTTTAATTGGTGGCTGTGCTACTTGTTTTAAAAGAAAAGGCGCTTTGATTGATGCGGGACTTCATGAGATGGACCTAGGTGAAGCAAAAACTGATATGAAGCATTTGGTTTTTGAAAAACTTGGTATAAAGGATAAAATTGAAATTTTACCTTTACCAAGTGCATGGAGTATTAAAAGTAAAAATTATAATCTAACTTTACCTCATGGTATAGAAAAAGTAAAAGAAGTTTTGAAAAAAGAATTTCCGCAAGAGTGCAAAGGTATAGATAAATATTTTAAAGCTATAAAAACGCAAGCTTATGCTATTCGAAGATTTCCTTGGGATTTAAAATTAAGTGAGTTATTGTTGTTCCCTTTTGACACTGCTTGGATATTTATTAAAAATAGATTGTTTAATAAAAAAGTTTATGATGTTTTAAATGCTTATATTAAAAATGATAAGCTAAAAAAGATTTTAAATGCAAATATGAGTTATTATCATCATGATAGTAAAGAATTTATTTTCAGTTTTCATGGCATTGCTCAAAAGCATTATTATGATGGTGGGGTGTATATTAAAGGTGGCTCGCAAGCTTTAAGTGATGCTTTGGCTGAGGTTATCAAAGAAAATCAAGGGCAGGTTTTAGCTAAGGCTGAAGTTGTTAAAATACTCACAAAAGAACAAAAAGCTTATGGAGTAGAATACATTCAAAATAATCAAAAACATACCATCCATGCGCAAAATATCATCGCAAATTGCGATCCTTTAATCGTATATAAAGACTTGCTTAAAGAGTTAAATTTAACCCAAGAAATCAAAGCAATAGAATCTAAAAAGCGTGCTTGTTCTTTAGTGAGCGCTTATTTTATTTATGATAAAGATATTTCTAAAATTTATGAAAATATGGATTATTGTAATTTTATATTTGAAGATGATTTTTTAAATAGTTCATATGAAAACACTAATATTTTAAAACTAGATATTAAACAAAGACCTATGGCTTTTGTGAATTATTCTAAGGTTGATAGTGGCTTAGCTGGCGATAAATATATAGGTGTTGTAGCTTTTAGTTCAAATTATCAAGAGTGGGATTTAAATAAGCAAGATTATAAAGTTAAAAAAGAAGAAGTATTAAAAGCCATAGTGCAAAGACTAGATGAGATTTTTCCAAATTTAAGTTCACACTTAATCCATCAAGAATTAGCCACGCCAAAAACTATACAAAGATATACTAAAGCTTATGAGGGTACAATTTATGGATTTTCTCAAGATCAAGAAGGGGTTAAATATAGATTGCATTATAAAAGTAAAAGTATAGAAAATTTATATTTTGCTAATGCTTTTATATTTCCTGGAGGTGGTTTTACAGGTGTAATTTTGGGTGGATATTTTTGTGCTAATAAAATGAATTTTCATTAAAATATAAGCAATTTTTTTTTATAATATTAGCTTTGAAATATTTATTCTGCTAAGGATTTTTAATGAAAGATTTATTTTTATTTAGTTCTTTTATAGATTCTAGCCACACTTTTGCATACTTTTTTCATTTGGGTATAGTGGTTGTGATTTCTTTGATTTTAGCAAAACTTGCTACAAGATCTATGCAAATTGTCCCAAGAGGTAGTCAGAATTTGGCTGAAGCTTATATGGAAGGCATTTTAAGCATGGGTAGGGATACTATGGGTAGTGATGAAGCTGCTAGAAAATATTTACCTTTAGTTGCAACTATAGGTTTTATGGTATTTTTTAGTAATATTATAGGAATCATCCCTGGTTTTGAAGCTCCAACAGCAAGTTTAAATTTTAGTGCTTCTTTGGCTATTATAGTATTTGTGTATTATCATTTTGAAGGTATTAGAACTCAAGGATTTTTTAAGTATTTTGCACATTTCATGGGACCTGTGAAAATTCTAGCACCTTTGATGTTTCCTATAGAAGTGGTTTCTCATTTTTCAAGAGTTATTTCTTTATCTTTCCGTTTATTTGGTAATATCAAGGGAGATGATTTATTCTTAGCAGTTATTTTAGCTCTTGTGCCTTGGGTTGCGCCATTACCTGCTTATATGCTTTTAACTTTTATGGCATTTTTACAATCTTTTATTTTTATGATTTTAACTTATGTTTATTTAGCAGGTGCAACTGTAGTTGATGAGCATCATTAATTTTTAAAAAGCAAAAAATATTTTTTGCTTTTTTCTTTTTTAATCTTCTTCTTTTATTCTTTTTTAAACTCTTTTTGAAATAAAAAACGCTAGAATAAACAAAAAATTCTAAGGAAAATTTTAATGTTTGAAGTTGTTATAGGACTTGAAGTTCATGCACAATTAAATACAAAAACAAAAATCTTTTGCTCATGTGCGACTTCTTTTGGAGAAAAATCAAATACTAATGTATGCCCAACATGTTTAGCTTTACCAGGTGCTTTACCTGTATTAAATCAAGAAGCGGTAAAAAAAGCTATAGCATTTGGAAAAGCAGTTAATGCAACTATAAATAAAAAAAGTATTTTTAATAGAAAAAATTATTTTTATCCTGATTTACCAAAAGCTTATCAAATTTCGCAATTTGATATTCCTATAGTGGAAAATGGTGAGTTATTTATCAATGTAAATGGAGAAAATAAACGCATAGGTATCACTAGGGCTCATTTAGAAGAAGATGCAGGAAAAAATATACATGAGAGTAATTTTTCAAAAGTAGATTTAAATAGAGCAGGCACGCCTTTGCTTGAAATTGTCAGTGAACCTGAACTTAGAAGTTCCGATGAAGCAGTGGCTTATTTGAAAAAATTACATTCTATTATAAGATTTTTAGATATTTCAGATGCAAATATGCAAGAAGGTAGTTTTAGATGTGATGCTAATGTTAGTATTCGTCCTAAAGGTGATGATAAGCTTTATACTAGAGTGGAGATTAAAAATTTAAATTCATTCCGTTTTATTCAAAAGGCGATTGAGTATGAAGTAAAACGCCAAAGTGAAGCTTGGGAAGATGGAAAATACGATCAAGAAGTTGTGCAAGAAACAAGATTATTTGATACGGTTAATTTAGTTACTAGAAGTATGAGAGGTAAGGAAGATTCTGCTGAATATAGATATTTCCCTGATCCTGATCTTTTACCTGTAATTTTAGATGATGAAATGCTAAATCAAGATATACCTGAACTTCCTGATGAGAAAAAAGCTAGATTTGTGAGTGAATTGGGCATTAAAGAAAGTGATAGTGAAGTGATTGTTTCTTCATTAGAGCTTTGTAGATATTTTGAGTATCTAATTAATCAAAAATTAAATCCAAAACTTTGTTTTACTTGGCTTACGACAGAGTTAATGGGGCTTCTAAAAGGCGAATTGACTATAGAAAACTCACCTATAAAACAAGAAAAATTAGCTGTTTTGATCAAACGTATAGAAGAAGGTGTTATTAGCGCTAAAGCAGGTAAGGATATTTTAGCTTATGTATTTGAAAATACAGAAGTTGAAATTGATGATGCTATTGAAAAACTTGGTTTAAAACAAGTAAGTGATGATGGTGCTATTGAAAAGATTATTGATGAAATTTTAGCAAATAATGAAGATAAAGTAGTTGAATATAAAAGTGGTAAAGATAAACTTTTTGGTTTCTTTGTCGGTCAGGCAATGAAAGCAGGTAAGGGTGCATTTAATCCTGCTAAGGTAAATGAAATTTTAAAAGCAAAACTTGGTTAAATATGAAAATAGCAGTTGTTGGTGCAGGAAAATGGGGAAGTGCTTTATATGATGCATTGAGCGTTAAAAATGAATGCGTAATAACTTCTTTTCACGAAAAAGATCTTTCTTATTTTGTTAGTACCAAAGAAGCTTTAGAATACGAATATTTAGTTTTTGCTTTATATGCTCAAGGAATGCATGAATGGCTTGCAAATAATTTTAAAGATTTAAATCAAAAAATTCTTGTAGCTTCTAAGGGTATTGATTATAAAAGTTTAAAATTTATGGATGAGGTTTTTAGTGAGTTCATAAGTAGTGATAGACTTTGTTTTTTAAGTGGTCCTTCTTTTGCAAGTGAAGTTTTAGAAAAAAAACCTTGTGCTTTGGTTGTTAGTGGTAAAAATCAAGAGCTTTGTAATCAATTTGCAAGTTTTTTTCCAAATTATATTAAAACCTATACAAGTTCTGATGTTAAAGGCGCTGAAATTTGTGGTGCATATAAGAATGTTTTAGCAATTGCAAGCGGAGTTTGCGATGGTTTAAATTTAGGCAATAATGCAAGAGCTTCTTTAGTTTCAAGAGGCTTGGTGGAAATGCACCGCTTTGGACAATTTTTTAATGCTAAAGAAGAAACATTTTTAGGGCTTAGTGGAGCTGGAGATTTATTTTTAACAGCTTCAAGTAACTTATCAAGAAATTATAGAGTAGGTTTGAATTTGGCTAGTGACAAAAATATAAAAGATATTTTAATGGAACTTGGCGAGGTAGCTGAAGGAGTGCAAACTGCTTATGCTATACATTCTTTATCGAAACAATTTCAAATTTATACCCCGATTGTTAACGAAGTAGTCTTAATGCTAGAGGGTAAGAATGCTTGGGAATCTTTAAAAGATTTGATGTCATCAAAGGAGGAAATATCATGATCATCAAAAATGCAAAAATTTATGGCGAGCAAAAGCTTGATCTTAAAATAGAAGATGGGAAAATTACTCAAATTGCTAATGATTTAAATGATGATGAGTATATTGTTGATATAGAAGGCAAAACTTTACTTCCCTCGTTTATTGATTTAAATGTTAGTTTGCTTGATAATGAATTTAGTATAGATAAATTATATGATCTTGAAAAAGCATGCTTAAAAGGTGGGGTAGGGACTATTGTTTTAAAAGATAGTTTAGAAGCTAATACTCAAGGCTATGCGCTTTATTTTGATAAATTAAAATCTTTAGATATTAATGTTTTACCTACTATTAATGTATTAGATAAAACAGAAAAATTAAAAAATATTGCTACCTTAATTGATATGGGCGCAAAAGGCTTAGAGCTTTCAAGTACTTTAGGAGCAAATTATTTAAGACAATGTATGCAATATGCCAATATGAAATCAACCCCTGTATTTTTAAAGTGTTTTGATGAGAGTTTTGATGATCATGGAGTGATGAACGATGGACAAATAAGTTTTGAATTAGGACTTATAGGAATTAGTAATATAGCTGAAACTAGTGAAGTGGCAAAAATGAAAGAATTAGTGGAATTTTATAAAAATAAAGCTTGTTTTAGCTCTTTAGCAATTGCAAGATCATTTGAATTATTGCATGATCAATATAGTGAAATTTCAATCCATCATTTAATCAAAGATGAAAGTACTTGTGAAAATTTTAACACTCAAGCAAAAATTTTACCTCCATTAAGAACAAAAGATGAAGTAACAAATCTTAAAAAGTTGCTTCAAGATAAGAAAATTACTTTCTTAAGTTCTTTACATGCTCCTAACACTAAAAAAGATTTGGCTTTTGATGAAGCAGATTTTGGAGTTAATGCCATAGCTATATATATGAGTTTATGTTTTACATATTTAGTAAAAGAAGGTATCTTAACTTGGAAAGAATTATGTGATTTTACAAGCTATAATCAAGCGCAATTTTTAGGATTAAATAAAGGTAAAATAGAACTTGGTTTTGATGCTGATTTAGTTGTATTTGATGAAAAACTTTCTTTTAATGGAGAAGGTTTATATGCAAATGATATCTTGCAAGGTAAGGTAGAAAAAAGTTTTATAGCAGGAAAAGTTTTTAGCCTTTAAGCTAAAAACTTTTATTTATCTTGCATAGCTTGAGCTACTTGAGCTGAACTATTTCTAATTTTTTCCATACATTCTCTAGCTTCTTTGGCTAAATCCACGCTTTGATTTACGCCACTTAAGCCATCTTTAATGCTTTGTACAACTTCAGCTGTTACATTTCTGATAGAATTAATGGTAGTAGTGATTTCATTTACTGAATGTCCAGTTCTTTCAGCTAGATTTCTAACTTCATCAGCAACAACAGCAAAACCTCTACCATGCTCACCTGCACGCGCTGCCTCAATAGCTGCATTTAGAGCTAAAAGATTGGTTTGATCAGCTATATCGCTAATGGTTTGAATGATATTTTTAATTTCTTCTGATTGCTCATTTAATGATGATACGAGATTACTACTATTGTTCATCATATCAGCAATGCCTTGAATATTTTGAACCGTATTTTCTATAACACTATCGCCCTCTTGAGTGAGATTGTCATTTTGTTCAGCTAATTCACTAATGAGCTTTAATTTTTCCTCATCTCTTACAACTTGTTCGGTAATATCTGTTGCAAATTTAATAACTTTGTAAATTTCTCCATCATCATTTTTGATAGGATTATAACTTGCTTCTAAATGGATTAGTTTGTTGTTTTTACCAAAGCGTATGAATTTTCCTGATTGAAATTTACCACTTCTTAGCTCTTCCCAAAAAATTGTATATTCTTTGGAATTTCTAAATTTTTCCTCGCAGAACATACTATGGTGTTTTCCTTTGATTTCACTTAGTGAATAACCCATGGTTTGAGTGAAGTTTTCATTAGCATTTAAAATCTCTCCATAAGGATTAAATTCAATAATAGCCATAGAGCGATTAGCGGCATCTATGGTGTTTTTTAGATCAAGCATTTCATAGTTTCTTTGAGTAATGTCATTTGCAAATTTAATAACCTTATACACTTCATTGTTTTGGTTTAAAATAGGAAGATAATTGGCTTCAAGATAAATATCTTTCCCGCCTTTTGCAATGCGTCTAAAAAGTCCATTTCTTGATATACCACTTTTTAAATCTCTCCAAAAATCAACATAGCGTTGTGACTTTACAACCTCTGGTAAACAAAACATACTATGATGTTTACCTTTGATTTCATTTAAAGAGTAATTCATAGTTTTTAGAAAATTTTCATTAGCATTAATAATAGTTCCGTCTGTTTGAAATTCTATCATGGCCATAGTTTTGCTAATAGCATTAAGTATATCTTGAAAAGCTTGATTAGATTGCTCTAATTGAGTAATTTGTTCATTAATTTTTTTCTTGTTGATAAACATAAAACCCCTTTATAAAATAATTCGGAATTATATAGTGCTTTTTAAAATAAATAATTTGTTTATATTAGCTTTTTGTTAAATTATAAAATTTTTCTTGGAGAGAATTTCTTATTTCATCGTTAATTTTCTCATTGTCATTTAGATATTGTTTGTTAAGTTCTTCAAGCTCTTTTAAAAATCCAAAAAGTGTTTCTTCCCATAAAGCATTATTTCTTTTACTTAAATTCATTGTTTGGATATGATTAAGTTTTCTACTCATATCGCTTAAATTCTCTAAAAATTCATCTTTATAATTTTCATCTTGGAGTGTAAAGGTATTTTGTAAAAGATTATTTTTTATATTTCTTATTTCTTCGTTAATTAGATCACAAAATTCAGGATAAATATCATTTTTAATAGGTTCAAGTAAGGCTTGTTCATCTAGTTTTAGAGTATATTTTTTTATGGCAAAAAAAAGAATTAAAAAAGCTATTGCACTGACTAAAATATAGAAAGTCATTTTGTTTTGATAATCCTTAAAAAATAAAAATGGTGCGGTTAGCGAGATTTGAACTCGCACACGCTGAGCGCACCACCCCCTCAAGATGGCGTGTCTACCAATTCCACCATAACCGCATAAGCCCCACAAGAGGGCTTTGAAAATTTTAAGCTGCTACTAATGCTTGGAATGGATTAGCATAAAGAGCGATAAGAGCAATAACAAGTGCATAAATAACTTGAGCTTCAATCATCGCTAAAGCAATAAACATAGTAGTCATTAATTTACCACCAAGACCAGGGTTTCTAGCAGTACCTGCTATAGTTGCTGCTGCAGTATTACCCATACCGATAGCTCCACCTAAAGCTGCAACACCAAGTCCTAAACCTGCTGCTAAGATAGAAAAAGAAGCTAACCATTGATTCATAGAACCTTCAGCTGCAAATGCAAAACCGCTTAAAGCTAGCATTAAAAATACGATTTTTTTCATAGTTTTTCCTTGTAAAAATTTAAATCCTTTCGGCTTGCGTATCCCTACTCGTGATTTATAAAAGCGAAATTATATACAAATATAACTTTAAAATTATTGAAATTTAAATTAATATTATATATTTTAAAATAAATTAAAGTTTTTTTTAGCTACATTAAAAATTTTTATAGTTTTATAAATTTAAGGTTATCTTTATGAATGAAAAATTTTCTAAAATAGGCTTTGTATTAGCGGTAGCAGGTTCAGCTGTTGGACTTGGAAATGCTTGGAAATTTCCAACTTTGGTAGGACAAAATGGAGGTTCAGCTTTTGTACTTTTATATTTGCTTTTGACTTTGGGGGTAGGGTTTGTAATATTTTTGGCTGAACTTAGCATAGGAAAACTTAGTGAAAAAGATCCTGTAAATGCCTATTATACTTTAGCTCCAAAACATAAAAGAGCTTGGTCTATAGTTGGTTTTTCTTTAATAGGTGCTATTTTGATTGTTTCTTTCTATAGCGTGATAATAGGATGGATTGTTAAGTATGCTTATTTTGGGTTTTTTCCTTTACCAAAAAGTATAGAAGAAAGTGGCGCTATTTTTGGAAATTTACTTTCTAATGATGTTTTATCTCAGTTTATATGTTTTACTTTTGTGTTTATAGTAATTTTTTATGTAGTATCAAAAGGTGTTAAAAGTGGTATAGAAAAACTCAATGTTTGGATGATGCCAAGCTTATTTATACTACTTATTTTAATGCTTGGATATTCTTTTAGTATGGATGGTTTTTCTAAAGCAAGTGAGTTTTTATTTTCTCCGGACTTTTCTAAGCTTAGTGTAGGAGCATTTTTAAGTGCATTGGGGCTTGCTTGTTTTTCTTTATCTATTGGAGTGGGTTCAATTATAACTTATTCTGCAAGTTTATCTGATAAAACAAATTTTATTACAAGCACTATTAACATTATCATTATTAATATTATTATTGGTATTATGATGGGACTTATTGTATTTACTTTCATATTTGAATTTAATGGAGATCCAGCTCAACAAGGTCCAGGCTTGATTTTTGTATCTTTGATGAGTTTGTTTTCAAATATTGACCCAATTGGCTTTTTACCTTTGGGAAATATTTTAGCTGTGGCTTTTTTTATAGCTTTGTTTTTTGCAGGGATTACTTCAGCAGTTTCCATGATAGAACCTTTAACCTTTTATTTAATCAATTCTTATAATTTTACAAGAAAAAAAGCTTTGATTTTTATAGCTTTCATTGTGTATTTTTTGGGAAGTTTGTGTATTTTATCAGGAATTGAGTGGAGTAAAGATTCTTTAGAATTTTTTGGAAAAAGTTTTTTTGATATATTAGATTTTATTGCTTCAAATTTAATGATGCCTTTAGGTGGATTATTTGGTGCAATCTTTGTAGGTTTTGTGCTTAAAAAAGAAGCTTTACAAACTTTATTTTATCCTTATATGAGGGGTAAATACTTTGAGTGTTGGTATTTTTTTGTAAGATATATCTCGCCTTTAGCTGTGATTTTAATCATGGCAAAACAATTATTTTTTTAAGGTTAAAAGATGAATGAAAAATTTTCTAAAATAGGCTTTGTATTAGCGGTAGCAGGTTCAGCTGTTGGACTTGGAAATGCTTGGAAATTTCCAACTTTAGTGGGTAACAATGGCGGTTCAGCTTTTGTGGTGGTATATTTACTTTTAACCTTGGGTGTGGCTTTTGTGATATTTTTAGCTGAACTTAGTATAGGAAAACTTAGTGAAAAAGATCCTGTAAATGCTTATCATACTTTAGCGCCAAAAAATAAAAGAGCATGGTCGCTCGCAGGATTTTTTATGCTTGGTGCTATTATTCTAGTGTCTTTTTATAGTGTTGTTATAGGTTGGATAGCAAAATATGCTTATTTTGGGTTTTTTGAATTACCTAAAGATACAAATGAAGCAGGCGCTATTTTTGGAAATTTACTTTCTAATGATGTTTTATCTCAATTTATATGTTTTACTTTTGTGTTTATAGTAATTTTTTATGTAGTATCAAAAGGTGTTAAAAGTGGTATAGAAAAACTCAATGTTTGGATGATGCCAAGCTTATTTATACTACTTATTTTAATGCTTGGATATTCTTTTAGTATGGATGGTTTTTCTAAGGCAAGTGAGTTTTTATTTGTACCTGATTTTTCAAAATTAAGTGTTAATTCTATATTAGATGCACTAGGGCTTGCATTTTTTAGTATGTCTTTAGGTGTATGTGTGATTTTAACTTATGCAGCAAGTTTACCTGATAAAACAAATTTTATAAGTAGTGCTTTAAATATTATCATTATTAATACTATCATTGGTTTGATGATGGGACTTATTGTATTTACTTTTATATTTGAATTCGGAGCTGATCCTACTCAACAAGGTCCAGGACTTATATTTATATCATTAACAACGCTTTTTGCAAAGTTAGGATTTTTGGGAAATGTTTTAGCCATAGCCTTTTTTATAGCTTTATTTTTTGCAGGGATTACTTCGGCTATTTCTATGATAGAACCTTTTACTTTTTATCTTATAAATCGTTATCAAATTTCAAGAAAAAAAGCTTTGGTTTTTGTGGGTATGATTGTTTATTTTCTTGGAAGTTTATCTATACTTTCTTTTTATCATGTAAGCGCGCCAAGTTTAAATTTCTTTGGGAAAAGTTTTTTTGATATTTTAGACTTTTTCATACAAAATTTATTAATGCCAATTTCTGCTTTAATTACAGCATTTTTTGTGGGTTTTGTGCTTAAAAAAGAAGCTTTACAAACTTTATTTTACCCATTTATGCGTGGGATATATTTTGAAATTTGGTATATCTTTTTAAGATACATTTCTCCATTAGCGGTTATTTTAATCATGGCTAGACAGCTTTTTTTCTAAGGTGTTAAAATGAATGATAAATTTTCTAAAATAGGTTTTGTATTAGCAGTAGCAGGTGGAGCTATAGGGCTTGGAAATGCTTGGAAATTTCCAACCTTAGTAGGCCAAAATGGTGGTTTTGCTTTTGTGCTTTTGTATTTGCTTTTGACTATTAGTATAGGATTTTGTGTATTTTTGGCTGAAATTGCTATGGGAAGATTAAGTCAGAGTGATCCTGTAAATGCTTATAAAAGCTTAGCAACTAAATATGCTCAAAAATGGAAATTTGCTGGATTTTTTATGCTCGGTGGAATTTTTGTATTATCTTTTTATCTTGTTATTATGGGTTGGGTTTTAAAATACATGATAACTTCGATTTATTATCTACCTAGTAATACTCAAGAAGCAGGAGCTTTATTTGGAAATTTAATACAAAATAGTATTTTAGAAAGTAGTTTGTATTTTTTAATTGCTTTTTTTCTTACCTTGTTTGTTGTTTCAAGAGGGGTTAAAAGTGGTATAGAAAAACTTAATGTTTGGATTATGCCAAGTTTGTTTATTATGCTTGTTTTAATGCTAGTATATTGTTTTTTTCAAGATGGTTTTAAGGAAGCTTTTGTTTATTTGTTTTATCCTGATTTTACCAAGCTTAGTTTAAACTCTGTTTTAACAGCTTTAGGTCTTGCTTTTTTTACTTTATGTTTAGGTATAGGTTGTATTACCACTTATGCAGCCTCTTTAAAAGACGATACAAATTTAATTACAAGTTCGGCCATAATTGTGCTTTTAAATATCAGTATAGGTTTGATGATGGGACTTATTGTATTTACTTTTATATTTAAATTTAATGCTAATCCTGCAGAAGGAGCTGGGCTTGTATTTATATCTTTAACGACTTTATTTTCTAATTTAGGTGCTATCTTTGGACATTTTTTAGCTTTTTATTTTTTCTTAGCTTTATTTTTTGCAGGGATTACTTCAGCAGTTTCTATGATAGAACCTTTTACTTTTTATCTTGTAAATGAATATAAAATTTCAAGAAAGAAAGCTTTGGTTTTTATAGGCTTTGTAGTTTTTCTTTTGGGAATGAGTTGTATTTTATCTTTTAGTGCTAATTATGGGGCTAGCTTTAGTTTTTTTGGTTTAAGTTTTTTTGATATTTTAGATAAATTAACTTCTAATTTTATGCTCCCACTTGGAGCTATTGCAAGTGCTATTTTCGTAGGATTTTTTGTGGAAAAAATAAAAATTTACAATTTATTTTCTAAGTTTATGAGTAGAAGTATTTTTGAAGTATGGTATTTTTTACTTAGATTTGTTGCACCTATTGCGATTATTATCATTATGTTAAATCAAATTTTATAAATTTATTTTTTAAGAAAGTAGAGTTATAATTGCAAAGATGTAAAAATAAGGAAAAATTATGGCTAAAAAGTTAATTGATGTGATGGATACCACATTTAGGGATGGTTTTCAATCTGTTTATGGTGCTAGAGTTTTAATGAATGATTTTTTTCCTGCCCTAGAAGCAGCTAAAGAAGCAGATATTAAGCATTTTGAATTTGGTGGTGGAGCTAGATTTCAAAGTTTATTTTTTTATTTGAACGAAAATGCTTTTGAAATGATGGACAAATTTAGAGCCATCGTTGGAAAAGATGCAAATTTACAAACTCTTGCAAGAGGGGTTAATACCGTAGCACTTGATACAGGTAGTAAAGAAATTATCAATTTGCATGCAAAAATGTTTGCAAAACACGGCGCAACTACAATAAGAAATTTTGATGCATTAAATGATGTAAATAATTTAAAATTTAGTGGAGAATGTATAGTTAAACATGGCTTAAAACATGAAATTACCATTACTTTAATGGATTTACCTCCAAAATGTAAAGGTGCGCATGATGTGCCATTTTATGAAAGAATTTTAAAAGAAATCCTACAAGCTCAAATTCCTTTTGATAGTATTTGTTTTAAAGATGCAAGCGGAACTTCAAATCCAAATAAAATTTATGAAGTTATTAAAATGGCTAGAAAAAACCTGCCTGAAAATATGCATATAAGATTACATACGCATGAAACCGCAGGGGTAAGCATAGCATGCTATTTAGCGGCTTTAGAAGCAGGTGTTGATGGTATAGATTTAGCTGCAGCTCCTGTTAGTGGCGGTACTTCTCAACCTGATATTTTAACAATGCTTCATGCTCTAAAAGGAAGCAATTTTGATCTTGGTTTAGATGAAGAAAAAATTTTAAAATACGAAGAAGTGTTAAAAGATTGTTTAAAAGATTATTTTCTACCACCTGAAGCAACAGCGGTGAATCCTTTAATACCTTTTTCACCTATGCCGGGTGGAGCACTAACTGCTAATACACAAATGATGAGAGATAATAATATTTTAGATAAATTTCCTCAAGTTATAAAAGCTATGCAAGAAGTAGTAGAAAAAGGTGGTTATGGTACTTCTGTTACTCCTGTATCGCAGTTTTATTTCCAGCAAGCTTTTAATAATGTAATGTTTGGTCCTTGGAAAAAAATTGCAGATGGATATGGAAAAATGGTTTTAGGATATTTTGGAAAAACTCCCGTTGCTCCAGATCCTGAAGTAATTAAGCTTGCAAGCGAGCAATTAAAACTAGAACCAACTACAAAATTAGCCACAGATATTGCTGATGCTGATGAGAGCAAAAGTATAGCTTATATTAAAAACTTATTAGAAAAAGAAAATTTAGAAACAAGTGAAGAAAATATTTTTATCGTTGCAGCTTGTAAAGAAAAAGGCATAGCTTTCTTAAAAGGCGAAGCTAAGGTTAATGTTAGAAAAAATAGCAAATTAAAATCAAGTCTTATCGATGAAAATCAATTTACCGTTTCAGTTAATGGTAACAAATACCATGTAGAAGTAAGTGCAGGTTTTGATAGAGATGTTAATGTTAAAAGTGCTGTAAAAGTAAGTGCAGATAATGCAAAAGTTGCAAAAACTCAAGTAAATGATAATGCTATTGTTGCAAGTATGAATGCAAATGTATTTAAAATTTTAGTTAAAGAAAATGATAGTGTAAAGGCAGGTCAAGTTGTAGCTGTACTTGAAGCTATGAAAATGGAAATTGAGATTAGTGCAAGTAAAGATGGAGAAATTGCAGAACTTTTAGTAAATGCTGGTGAGAGCGTAAGTGAAGGTCAAGCTTTAATGACTTATAAATAAGGAGGTAAAGATGAAAGGTTTAGAAAATTTAGGCTTAGAAAATATCGGACAAGTTTTTCACAATCTTAGTTATGATGAGCTTTTAAAGCACGAAAAAAACAATAATGAAGGTGTATGTACTAAAAATGGTACCTTTAGTGTAGATACAGGAATTTTTACTGGAAGAAGTCCTAAAGATAAATATTTTGTAAAACAAGATCCTTCGCAAAAATACATTGCTTGGGGTAAGATTAATCAGCCTATTAGTGAGGAATTATTTGAAAAGCTTTTAGCAAAAGCTAAAAAACAACTTAGTAATAGTGATATTTATATCCAAGATGCATATTGTGGAGCTTCGTTAAAAAGTCGTAAAGCTGTGCGTTTTGTAACTCAAATTGCATGGCAAGCACATTTTGTAAAAAATATGTTTATTCGTCCAAAAGAAGAAGAACTTAGTGAGTTTAAACCTGATTTTGTGGTGTATAATGCTTGCAAATGTATTAATGAAGATTATAAAAAAGATGGTTTAAATTCAGAGGTTTTTGTCATTTTTAACATAGAAAAAAATATAGCAGTAATTGGTGGAACTTGGTATGGTGGAGAGATGAAAAAAGGAATTTTTTCTATGATGAATTATTGGCTTCCACTAGAAAATAAACTTTCTATGCATTGTAGTGCTAATGTTGGAGAAAAAGGTGATGTAGCGCTTTTCTTTGGGCTTAGTGGTACAGGTAAAACTACTCTTTCAACTGATCCAAAAAGAAAATTAATAGGCGATGATGAGCATGGTTGGGATGATGAGGGTGTGTTTAATTTTGAAGGAGGTTGTTATGCAAAATGTATTAACCTTGATCCTCAAAGTGAACCAGAAATTTATGGAGCTATAAAGCAAAATGCACTTTTAGAAAATGTAGTTTTAAAAGATGATTTAAGCGTTGATTTCAATGATGGTTCTAAAACTGAAAATACTAGAGTTTCTTATCCGATAGAGCATATTTTAAATCACGAGCCAAGCCTTAGTGCAGGTCATCCTAGTAATATCATTTTCCTTTCAGCGGATGCTTTTGGTGTTTTACCTCCGGTTAGTAAGCTTAGTAAAGAACAAGCAATGTATTATTTTCTAAGTGGTTATACTGCTAAAGTAGCAGGTACTGAAAGAGGCATTACCGAACCTGTTGCGACTTTTTCAGCTTGTTTTGGAGAAGTGTTTTTGCCATTACACCCAACTGTTTATGCAAAACTTTTGGGCGAAAAAATCAGCAAGCATAATGTAAATGTTTATCTGGTAAATACCGGTTGGAGCGGTGGAGCTTATGGTGTAGGCAAAAGAATGAGTATTAAAGCTACTAGAGCTTGTATTAATGCGATTTTAGATGGTAGCATACAAAATTGTGAGTTTGAAAACTATGATTTATTTAATCTTGCAGTTCCAAAAGAATTAGCGGGTGTAGAAAGTAAGTTATTAAACCCTGTTAATACTTGGGAGGATAAAAAAGCTTATGAAGAAACTAAATTAAAGCTTGCAAAAATGTTTATAGAAAATTTCAAACGCTATGAAGATGTAAAAGAAGGAGCAGAATTTAAACTAGCTGGTCCTGCTATCTAAAAAGAGTTAGCTCTTTTTAGAATAAAGATTGAGGATTGATTTGGGTTTCTTTATTTTTTGGAAGCTCAAATCCACCTAACATATGAAAATGTAAATGAAAAACTTCTTGTCCGCTATTTTTTCCACAATTTGTGATTAATCTATATCCACTTTTATCAAGTCCTAAAAGAGTAGCTAGTTCTTGGATAAATTGTGTCATTTCACTCATTAATTCAGGTCTTAATTCTTGAAAGTTTTCAAAATGCTCTTTTGGAATGATTAAAATATGAATAGGTGCTTTAGGATTAATATCATGAAAAGCTAAAAATTTTTCACTTTCTAAAACTTTATTAGCAGGGATTTTTCCTTCTACGATTAGTTCAAATACGGTTTTTTCTCTCATTTAGTAGTCCTTTTTTTATTATTTTTGCTAATTTTAAATAATTTTACATTAGAATGTTTAAAAAAAATTTAGTTGGAGCTAAAATTGCAAGATATGATAGAAAAAATTGCTTCTGCAAATACTTTAGCAGAACTTGAAAATATAAAAGTAAGTGTTTTGGGAAAAAAAGGTATTTTGACTTTAGAATTTGCAAAGTTAAAAGATTTGCAAAGTGAAGAAAAAAAAGAATTCGCTAATGGTTTAAATAAAACAAGAGATGAATTTAATGAAGCTTATCAAATAAAATTAAAAGAATTAGAAGAAAAAGCTTTAAATGAAAAAATGAAACAAGATGTGCAAGATTTTAGCTTTTTTGATGAAACTTCAAATGCAGGTGCTTTGCACCCAATCATGCAAACTATGGATAAAATCATAGAATATTTTACAGCTTTAAATTTCAGTATAGAAAAAGGGCCTTTGATCGAGGATGATTTTCATAATTTTGAAGCATTGAATTTACCACAAAATCATCCTGCAAGAGATATGCAAGATACTTTTTATTTTGAAGATAAAACCTTGCTTAGATCTCAAACTTCTCCAGTTCAAATTAGAACTATGCTATCTCAAAAACCACCTATTAGAATGATAGCACCAGGTGCAGTTTTTAGAAGAGATTTTGATATTACTCATACCCCTATGTTTCATCAAGTAGAAGGACTTGTGGTAGAAGAAGGCGATAAGGTAAATTTTGCAAATTTAAAAGATATGCTAGAGCATTTTTTAAAACATATGTTTGGCGATGTAAAAGTGCGTTTTAGACCAAGCTTTTTTCCTTTTACAGAGCCATCTACTGAAGTAGATATTTCTTGTGTGTTTTGTAAAGGTTGTGGATGTAGGGTTTGTAAGCAAACAGGATGGCTTGAAGTTTTAGGATGTGGCGTTGTTGATCCTAATGTTTATAAATTTGTTGGTTATAAAAATGTAAGTGGTTATGCTTTTGGTTTGGGTGTGGAGCGTTTTGCTATGCTTTTACATAAAATTCCTGATTTGCGTTCTATGTTTGAAGGTGATTTAAGATTATTGGAGCAATTTAGATGATTATTAGTAGAAATTGGTTAAATGAATGGATTGATTTAAGTGAAATATCAACACAAACTATAGTAAATACTTTAAATTCCATAGGATTAGAGGTTGATAGTTTCAAAAGTGTTAAAGCTCCTCAAAAAGTTGTAATAGGTAAGGTTTTAGAAAAAGTTAAACATGAAAATTCAGATAAATTGAATATTTGTAAAGTAGATATTGGGAATGAAATCTTACAAATTGTTTGCGGTGCAAAAAATGTTGATAAAGATCAATTTGTAGCCGTATCTTTAGTAGGTGCAGTGCTTCCTAGCGGACTTGAGATAAAACCTGCCAAACTTAGAGGGGTTGAATCTATGGGTATGATTTGCTCTTCTAGTGAGCTTGGTTTTGGAAAAAGTAATGAAGGCATTATGGTTTTAGATGAAAGTATGGGAGAGTTAGTTTTAGGAAAAGCTCTTAATGAATATGATTTGTTTAATGATGAATTAATTGAAATAGAACTTACTCCAAATCGCGGGGATTGCTTGAGTTTATATGGTGTTGCTAGAGATTTAAGTGCAGCACTTGATTTAAATTTAAAAGAATTAAATCCTTTAAAAGAAGGTGAAAATAGCGTAGGTATAGGAAGAATACTAAGTGTTAAAAATCAAAGTGATGTTGAAGGATTTTTTGCTTATAAGGCACTAGAGATTAAAGAAGAATTTAAGTTAAATATCACGATACAAATTCGTCTTGCTTTGATTGAAGCATATAAAAATAACAACATAGAAAATCTTTTAACTTACGCAACTCATGCAAGTGGAGTGATTTTTTGTGCTTATGATTTTCATAAGCTTTGTCAAGATTGTCAAATTGATGAAAAGATTGTTTTAGAGATTAAAACTCAAGAGCATGGAGAGTATGGGGTTTATTATAAAGATGAGTTGATTGCTTTAGCAGGTATAGAGCAAGAAGATAAATTTAAAATTAATGATGAGAGTAAAATCATCATTATAGAAGCAAGCTATACTCATCCTCAAACTATAGCAAATGCAATAGCCTTTTATAAAAAGAAAAATGATACTATATATCGTTCTTTAAGAGGCAGTGAGCCTAAGCTTTCTTTGGGAATGGAGTATTTATTTAATGAGTGCTTAAAAATTAGTGCAATGAGTGTTTTTTCAGGAAGCCAACAAGTTTTTAAAGAAAATGAAGCAAATATTATTGGGATTTTTGGTGCAGAGGTTGATAAAATCATTGGTATGCCTATAGATAAAAATAATTTAGTCAAAATTCTTAGAAAACTAGGCTTTGAAATAAGTGTGGTAAATGATGAACAATTTAATATTAAAATTCCACTTCACCGTAGTGATATAGTAAATATAGCTGATATTAGTGAAGAAATAGTAAGAATTATCGGTATTGATAATATCCCATCAAAAGCTTTAGAATTTAGAGAAAAAAATCGTTTAAATCAAGTATATTTTGATTATCAAGAGCTTAAAAATTTAAGATTAAAAGCAAGCAACAATGGATATTTTGAAAGTGTGCATTATGTTTTGGATAATGAAGAAGAATTAAGTCAGCTAGGATTTAAATGTATTAAAAACAAACTCATTAATCCTATTACTAACGAACTTAATACTTTAAGAAGTACTTTGATAAATCATCTTTTAAATGCAGTAAGCTTTAATCTAAGAAATTCAAAAAAGAAAATCAAGCTTTTTGAGTGTGGTAGTGTTTTTGATGAGTTTTCAAACGAGCATGCTAAATTTGCAATGATCTTTAGTGGCTATAAAGAAGAAGCTAAAATCACAAATAAGGCCAAACCTGTTTTGGTAGATTTTTATACCTTTTTAGCAGAATTAAAAAGCATTATAGGTGATTTTAGTTTACAAAAATCAGAATATGCATTTTTAAGTCCATATGAACAAGCAAATGTATATAAAAATGGCAAGCGTATAGGTTTTGTAGGTAGAGCGCATTTAAGTATAGAAAATGAAAGGGATTTGGTTAAAACTTATATTTGCGAGCTTGATTTGGAAGGCTTAAAACAAGACTTTAAAACCGCTAAAGCATATTCTAAATTTCCATCTATGAGCAGGGATTTAAGTATAGTAATACCTAAGGGTTTTGAATATGAAAAAATCAAACACACTATTGCTAAATTAAATATCGAAAGATTAGAAAGCTTTAGAGTGGTAGATTTATATACAGATGAAAATTTAGGCGATTTTTATAGCTTGACTATTAATTTGGTATTTAGAGATTTTGAAAAAACCTTAGAAGATAATATTATCCTTGAATATATTGATAAAATCATCAAAGCTTTAGATGATGAGCATGGTTTAAAACTTCGATGAAGATAAGTCCTATTGATTCTTTTAAAGTAGAGCTTGAAGATATAGCTTCTGATAAGTCTATATCTCATCGCTTTGCTATTTTTTCTTTGCTTACTCAAGGAACTTGTAAGATTAAAAATTATCTAAAAGCACAAGACACTTTACATACTTTAGCAATCATTCAAGCTTTAGGAGCTGAAGTTGAAGAAATTGATGGATTAATTTATATTAAAGCTCCAAAATATATAAAATCTCCAAATTGCGTTTTAGATTGTGGAAATTCAGGTACAGCTATGAGACTTTTAATAGGTTTTTTAAGTGCTATTGAAGATGAATTTTTTGTTCTTAGTGGAGATTGTTATTTAAATGCTAGGCCAATGAAGCGAGTGAGTGGGCCTTTGATGAGTTTAGGAGCTAAGATTTTTGGAAGAGCTAATGCAAATTTAGCGCCTATTTGCATACAAGGGGCTAAGTTAGATGGTTTTGACTTTAGTAGTAATATTGCTTCAGCTCAAGTAAAATCAGCTTTAATTTTAGCAGCTTTATTTGCCAAAAAAGAAAGTTATTTTAAAGAAGTTGAGCTTTCAAGAGATCATAGTGAGATTATGCTTAATAAAATGGGAGCTTGCATTGAGTATTTAAATGAGGATAAAACTTTTATCAAAATCAATCCTTTAAAAGAAAAATTAAAAGCATTTGAAGTATGTGTACCAAATGATCCATCATCAGCCTTTTATTTTGCCTTAGCTGCTTGTATTTTACCTTATTCAAAAGTAGTTTTAAAAAATGTTTTGTTAAATAAAACACGCATTGAAGCCTTTAAAATTTTAGAAAAAATGGGTGCAAAGATCACTTATAATATTACTAATGAAGATTTTGAAAGTATTGGAGAAATTTGTGTTGAAAGTACGCCTTTAAAGGCGGTAAATGTGAGTGAAAATATCGCATGGTTGATTGATGAAATTCCAGCTTTGGCTATAGCTTTTGCTTGTGCAAAAGGAAAAAGCATTATAAAAAATGCTAAAGAATTGCGCGTAAAAGAAAGTGATAGAATCAAATCAATTGTATTAAATTTGCAAAAATGTGGCATAAAAGTAAAAGAATTTGAAGATGGCTTTGAAGTAGAAGGCGGCGAAGTTAAAAATGCTAAAA
The DNA here is from genome assembly GCF_025772845.1 of Campylobacter sp. CNRCH_2014_2849. Lineage (NCBI taxonomy): Bacteria > Pseudomonadati > Campylobacterota > Epsilonproteobacteria > Campylobacterales > Campylobacteraceae > Campylobacter > Campylobacter sp. CNRCH_2014_2849. The sequence continues at coordinate 141,214 of NZ_JAKMSW010000003.1, forward strand.
TAGAAAGCTTTGGAGATCATAGAATTGCGATGAGTTTTTTAATTTTAGGTTTAAGATGTGGAATGGAAGTAGATGATAGTGAATGCATCAAAACTTCTTTTCCAAATTTTATTGAGATTTTAAAGCAAATAGGAGCTAAGATTGGAGATTGAATTAGCAAAAAGTTATGGATTTTGTTTTGGAGTAAAAAGAGCTATTAAAAAAGCCGAGCAGATTAAAGATGCAGTTACTATAGGACCTTTAATTCATAATAATGAAGAAATCACAAGACTTTGGAAAAATTATAATGTTAAAACATTAAATGATATCAATGAATTAAACGCAGAAAAAAAAGCCATTATTAGAACCCATGGTATTACAAAGCAAGATTTAGAAAAATTAAAGCAAAAGGATATAGAAATTTTTGATGCTACATGTCCTTTTGTGACTAAACCTCAAAAAATTTGTGAACAAATGAGCAATGAAGGTTATGAAGTTGTTATTTTTGGGGATGAAAATCATCCTGAAGTAAAAGGGGTTAGAAGTTATGTAAGTACTAAAGCTTATGTAGTGCTTGATGAAAAAGAATTGCTTGATATTAAATTGCCTTCTAAAATTGCAGTAGTATCACAAACTACAAAAAAGATAGAAAAATTTATGGAAATTGTAAATTTTTTAATGCTTAGGGTTAAGGAAGTGCGTGTTTTTAATACAATATGTGATGCGACTTTTAAAAATCAAGAAGCAATCAATGAACTTGCTAAAAAAAGTGATGTAATGATAATAGTTGGAGGGAAGAACTCAGCCAATACTAAACAGCTTTTTTTGATAGCAAAAAACTATTGTGAAGATAGTTATTTAATCGAAAATGAAAAAGAAATTCAGAAAGAATGGTTTAGCGGTAAAGAAAAATGTGGCATTAGTGCGGGTGCTTCTACACCTGATTGGGTGATTGATTTGGTTTTGGAAAAAATCAAAGAATACGCCAAAATTAACTAAGTTTAAAGAAAACAATACTATAATCAACAATTAAAATTTAAAACAAAGGACCACAATGAGCGAGGTGAACAAAAAAGTTCAAAACAGACTAGAGGATATTATCATAGAAGAAGATTTTGAGCAAATGCTTGAAGAATCTTTTAAGTCTGATGAGGAGGCAACTACACAAGGTATAATTGTCGCGATTAAAGGCGATGAGGTATTTGTAAATGTAGGACAAAAATCAGAAGGTATTTTAGTAGCAGAAGAAATTCAAAACGAAAAAGGCGAATTTATCTTCAAAGAAGGTGATACATTAGAAGTTGCTATAGTAGGTTCTCGCGGTGGCAGATCTTTACTTTCTCATAAAAAAGCTTTAAGAAAACAAAAAGTTAAAGAATTTATTAACAATTATAAAGATGATGAAAGTATATTTGATGTAAAAATCATTGGTAAAAATAGAGGTGGCTTTGTAGCTGTGGATGAAAATGGAGTGGAGTTTTTCCTACCAAAATCACAAAGCAGTTTTAAAGATTCAAATAATATTATCAATAAAACTTTTAAAGTTAAAATTATAAAAATAGATAAAGAAGCTCAGAGTATAGTAGTTTCTAGAAAAAAAATAGTAGATGAGGAAAGAAAAAAACGCAAAGAAATTATTTCAAATGTATTAAATCAAGAAGAAATTATAGAAGGTGTTGTTAAAAAAATCACTACTTACGGTATGTTTGTTGATGTAGGTGGTGTTGATGGTTTAGTTCATTATAGCGAAATTTCTTATAAAGGACCAGTAAATCCCAGTTCGTTGTATAATGAAGGTGATAAAGTTCCTGTAAAAGTGATTAAATATGATAAAGATAAAAAACATCTTTCTTTATCTATAAAACTTGCCATGCCTGATCCTTGGGATGAAATTAAAGATGGTTTAGAAGTTGGTGATACTATTAAAGTTACGGTTTCAAATATAGAACCATATGGTGCTTTTGTAGATTTAGGAAATGATATAGAAGGATTTTTACATATAAGTGAAATTTCTTGGGATAAAAATGCTAAAAATCCAAAAGACTATATTAACGAAGGTCAAGAGCTTGATGTGGAAGTGATTGAAATTAATGCTAAAGAAAGAAGACTTAGAGTTTCTTTAAAAAATTTATTAGCAAAACCTTTTGATGAGTTTTTAAAATCATATAAAGTAGGTGATGTGCTAAAAGGCAGCGTTACCTCCGTGACTAATTTTGGCGCCTTTATAAAAATTGCTAATTTAGAAGGTTTATTGCATAATGAAGATGCTTCTTGGAATAGAAGTGATAAATGTAAAGATATGTATAAAGTTGGTGATGTTGTAGAAGTTAAAATCATTAAACTAGATAAAGAAAATCAAAAAATTTCTTTAAGCACTAAAGAATTACAAAAAAGTCCTGTTCAAGTTTATGCTCAAAAACACCAAGTAAATGATGTTATTTCTGGTAAAATCAGAGATATTAAAGATTTTGGAGTTTTTGTAGAGCTTGAAGAAGGCGTTGATGCGCTTATTCATAAAGAGGATTTGGGAAATATTGATTTTTCAAGTTTAAAAGTAGGTGATACAATAGAAGCTTTGATTGTTTTCATTGATGAAAAGAAAAATAGAATTCGTTTAAGCGTAAAAAGCCTTGCAAGAATGAAAGAAAGAGAAGCATTAAATGAAATCAATGATAATGACAAAGTAACTTTAGGTGATATTATCAAAGATCAACTTTTATAATAAAAAATGAAAAAATATACCCTTTATGGTATTTTAGGTTTTTTAAGCCTAATTTTATTTATTGCTTTTATTTTTATGGTGAGATATGTAGATATTGGGAATTTACCTATCTCACAAAATGTTAAATATTCTTTTGATGAAATAAAAAAAGAGTTACCACAAACTTGGCAAGATAAACTTTCAAATATTAAAATCAATGATTTTTCTCCAGCAGCAAATGAATTTTATATGAGTTTTAATATGGATGATTCTGTAGTAAAGCCAAAACAAAAATTTTATATGCTCGATGTAAATAAAAATGATGTTTATTCTATGTTTTGTTTAAAGCAAACTCTGCATTCTTTTTTTATCAAATACACTTTAACACAGAGTAAAGATGAAGTGGCAATTTATTTAGATACAAATAATGAAAAAGTATTAAATACACTGATCGACAAATTAAAAATTTACAACATAAATGCAAAATTAAAGGAGGTTTGGTTATGAAAAAAATTATTGTATGTGATGCGATATTAGACAAAGGCGTAGAACTTTTAAGAAAAGCTGATGATGTTGAGCTTATCGAAGCAGCGCATTTGCCTAAAGATAAACTTTTAACAAAATTAAATGATGTAGATGTTGCTATTACTAGAAGTTCAACGGATGTGGATTTGAAATTTATCAATGCATGTTCTAATTTAAAAGCTTTAGTTAGAGCAGGCGTTGGGGTTGATAATGTTGATATAGATGAATGCTCTAAAAAAGGCATTATAGTAATGAATGTACCAACGGCTAATACCATAGCAGCAGTTGAGCTTACTATGAATCATTTATTATGCTCTGCAAGATCTTTTGTAAATGCTCATAATTTTTTAAAAATACAAAGAAAATGGGAAAGAGAAAAGTGGTATGGTGTTGAACTTATGAATAAAACTTTAGGAGTTATAGGTTTTGGTAATATAGGTTCAAGAGTGGCTGTACGTGCAAAAGCTTTTGGTATGAAAGTTATAGCTTATGATCCTTATGTGGTAGCTTCTAAAATGACTGATTTGGGTATAGAGTGTGTGAATTCTTTAGATACAATTTTAACTCAAAGTGATTTTATTACTATACATACGCCAAAAACAAAAGAAACAACAGATATGATTTCTTTTGAAGAAATTTCTAAAATGAAAGATGGGGTAAGATTGATAAATTGTGCCAGAGGTGGTCTTTATAATGAAGATGCATTGTGTGAAGGTTTAAAAAGTGGTAAAATAGCTTGGCTTGGTATCGATGTGTTTAATAAAGAACCAGCAACTAATCATCCATTTTTAGACTTTGAAAATGTTTCTGTTACTTCTCATCTTGGTGCAAACACTTTAGAAAGTCAAGAAAATATCGCTATCCAAGCATGCGAGCAAGCTTTAAATGCTGCAAGAGGAATTTCTTATCCTAATGCTTTAAATTTACCGATTAAAACTGAAGATTTACCAAGTTTTGTAGCACCTTATATTGAGCTTATTTCCAAAATGGGCTTTTTGGCTGCTCAGCTTGATAAAACTCCTATTAAGGCTATTAAACTTGAGAGCGAAGGACAAATTAGCGAGTATAATGAGTCTTTATTAACTTTTGCAACAGTGAGTGTTTTAAGAGGTATTTTAGGTGAGAATATTAATTATATTAACGCACATTTTGTAGCTAAAGATAAGGGCGTAGAACTTTCTTCTTGTATTCTACCAAGTAGTGGTTATAGTAATAAAATCACTATAAAAGTAATTACAGATAATTCTAACCTTTCTATCTCAGGAACTATTTTTGGTGAAAATGAACAAAGGATAGTAGAATTAAATGGTTTTGATGTAGATTTTAAACCAAAAGGGAAAATGATAATTTTAAATAACAATGACATACCAGGAGTTATTGCTAATGTTAGCGGAATTTTAGCCAAAAATAATGTCAATATAGCCGATTTTAGACTTGGTAGAAATGGCTTTGGAAAAGCTTTGGCTGTAATTTTGCTTGATACAAAAATTTCAAAAGCTTTGCTTGAGGAATTAAGAGCTATTGATGCTTGTATTTTTGCAGAATATGCAGAAATTTAAGGCTTTTTATAAGCCTTAATTGTTACAATTATTTTTTAATTTTAAAATTAAGGAAAATATATGGCTTCTTATGGAATGGGAGATTTAAAAAAAGGTTTAAAAATAGAAATTGATGGTATTCCTTTTAAAATCGTAGAATATCAACATGTAAAACCAGGAAAAGGTCCTGCTTTTGTTCGTATTAAAATTAAATCTTTTATCGATGGTAAGGTTTTGGAAAAAACTTTCCATGCAGGGGATAAATGTGAATCTCCAAATTTAGAAGAAAAACAAATGCAATATCTATACGATGATGGTGAAAATTGTCAATTTATGGATACCCAAACTTATGAGCAAGTTGCAATTAGCGATGAAGATGTGGGTGAAGCTAAAAAATGGATGCTTGATGGAACCATGGTAGATGTTTTATTTCACAATGGAAAAGCAATTGGTGTGGAAGTACCTCAAGTAATGGAACTTAAAATTATTGAAACAGCACCAAATTTTAAAGGTGATACTCAAGGCTCAAACAAAAAACCAGCTACTTTAGAAACAGGCGCAGTAGTGCAAATTCCTTTCCATGTATTAGAAGGGGAAGTAATCCGCGTTGATACTGTGCGTGGAGAGTATATAGAAAGAGCAAATAAATAATCCCTTATTTAAGGGATTATAAAGTTCTTAATTTATTAATTTCATCTCTAAGCATTGCCGCTTTCTCAAACTCAAGATTTTTAGCTGCTTCTAGCATTTGTTTTCTTAATTCTTTTACTATTTTAGCGCGTTCTTTCGCAGGCATTTTTTCAAGTTCTTTGCCTTTACGATAAATTTCTCCTTGTTCAAGCTCATGTTTTAAACTTTCTTCTATGTTTCTTTTTACTGAGGTTGGTGTGATGTTGTACTTTTTATTATAAGCTTCTTGTAGGGTTCTTCTTTCATTGGTAGTATCGATAGCTTCTTGCATAGATTTTGTGATTTTTTTAGCAAAAAGTAATACTTTTCCATTGACATTTCTAGCCGCGCGTCCCATCGTTTGAATGAGTGCGGTGGTGCTTCTTAAAAAGCCTTCCTTGTCTGCATCCATAATCGCTATAAGGGAAACTTCAGGTAAATCAAGTCCTTCTCTTAAAAGATTAATCCCGATTAAAATATCAAAAGCGCCACTTCTTAAGCCACGGATGATTTCATTGCGCTCAATTGCATCAATTTCTGAGTGCATGTATTTTACTTTTAAGCCAAGTTCTAAGTAGTATTTACTAAGCTCTTCAGCCATTTTTTTAGTTAAAACGGTTATTAAAACTCTTTCATTACGATCTATAACTTTTTTAGCTTCATCGTATAAAATTTCTACTTGATTTTCACTATCTTTGATTTCTATTTTAGGATCTAAAAGCCCTGTTGGACGCATGATTTGATAAAAAATATTTTCTTTGCTTAATTCTAGTTCTAAAGGTGCAGGTGTGGCTGAAACAAATAAAAATTTACAATTTTTATTAATAAATTCATCAAACATCAAAGGTCTATTATCTAAGGCACTTGGCAAGCGAAAACCATAATCAACCAAAGTTTGCTTTCTGCTTCTATCCCCTGCAAACATTCCGCGAAATTGTGGTAAAGATACATGAGATTCATCTACAATGACTAAAAAATCTTGATTTTTAATGGCAAAATAATCAAAAAGCGTATAAGGTGTATCGCCGCTCTTAAGCCCTGTTAAATGCAAGGCATAATTTTCAACTCCTTTGCACATGCCAGTACTTTGAAGCATTTCAAGGTCAAATTCTACCCTTTGTTTTAGTCTTTGTGCTTCTACGAGTTTATTTTCATTTTCAAAATAAGCAAGGCGTTTATTTAATTCAGCTTTTATACCTTTTATAGCCTCTTTAAGTCTAGCTTCACCTACACTAAATTGACTAGTTGGATAAAGTATAAATTTTTTTAAGTCTTTACCTTTTTTATTTTCTAAAACATTATAATGATACATCGCCTCAAGTTCATCGCCAAAAAATTCAAGTCTAATAGCTTCATCCTCATAATAAGCTGGATATATATCTACTATATCTCCATTGACTCTAAAATCAGCTCTGTCAAAGAAATTATCATTGCGTTTATAACCCATATCTACAAGTTTTTTTAAAAGTTCTTTTTGATTTATTTGCATATTAAGCTCTAAAATCAAAACCATACCCACATACTCACTTGGATTTCCCAAACCATAATTTGCTGAAACACTAGCTATGCAAATAACATCATCATAACTTAAAAGCGAAGCACTTGCGCTTAGTCTTAATCTTTCTAAGTCTTCATTAGTAGAGCTGTCTTTTTCTATAAAAACATCGGTTCTTGGTATATAAGCCTCGGGTTGATAATAATCATAATAGCTTATAAAATACTCCACATGATTATTTGCAAAAAAGCCTTTAAATTCACTATAAAGTTGCGCGCATAAGCTTTTATTGTGGCTCATGATAAGAGTAGGCATATTTAAGTTTTTAATGATATTTGCCATAGTGAAAGTTTTTCCACTACCTGTAACACCTAGCAAGGTTTGGTATTTATTGCCTGCTTTAATGCTTTTTACTATACCATCAATAGCTTGCTTTTGATCAGGGCTTGGCTTAAATTCGCTAGTAAGTTCAAACATAATTTTTCCTAACTTGTATTTTTACTAATTTTACACAAAATTTTTTCTAAAAATTTAAATTTTAAAACAAAAAGCTATGCAAAATTAAATTTTTTTTTGTTACAATATGTGTTTAAAATACTCTAAAATATAAAATCAATAAAGGCAAAAAATTATGTATGATGAAAGAATAATCAACACAATGACAGATAAAGTAAATGAGCTTTTGGCTAAATATAATGAAGTATGTGAAATAAATGAAAATTTAAGAAATGAATTAGTGAGCGTAAAAGCACAAAATGAAGCTAAAAACAATCAAATTGCGCGTTTGGAAGAAGAGCTTAAAAATAAAAATATTGAAAGTGAAGATGTGATCAAAAAAATAGAGGCAGTTCTTGGCAAACAATAATCAAAGAAAAGTTACAATCAATGTCTATGCAAAAGACTTTGTTGTAACATGCAGTAATGAATTTGCAAATCATCTTGAAGATGAAATTGCTTTAATTTCTGGAGGCACAGGTAAGATAGAACTTGCAAATTTCATTAATGCTTTTGTAAAACTTAGCTACGAAAATTATATCTTAAAAAAAGAACTCAACAAACTTATAAACACTATCGATGAAGAAATACAATAAATGCAAGTAAAAAAAGCTTTTACTTTAGTAGAGCTTATTTTTTGTATGATGATTATTGCTATTCTTAGCACAATTGCTTATCCGTATTTTTCTTTTGGAAAAAATGATGCTAAACTTATCCAAGCAAAAAGTGAGGTAGAGCTCATCAATGCTTCTTTGGCCTTACTCAAAAATCAGTTTTTATTTAAAGAAAGTAAGGATTTTCCAGCCATTTTAGATGAAGCTTTGATAAATAGTGAAAATCAAAAATTATTTTTTTGTGATAGTTTGCAAAATTACAAAAAAACAAATCATTGCACATATAGTGTATTAGATAAGCCAATTGTTTCAAGTAAAAAATCATGGATGAAAATAGCAAGTACTCAATATAGATTTTTTATAAATGCTAAAAATTACATAGATTTTTCTTATAATAGTGAAAAAGTTTTTTTAGAATGTGTGAGTTTAAATTGTAAGGATTATGGGTTTTGAATTTTTATCAACTTGCTATAAAAGGATATTATTTAGATACCTTAATTTATGAAAGTGAAGAAGAAATTGAAATTTTAGATGAAGTGATAGTTGATCTTGCAAGGAAAAAAAATCTCAAAGCTATAATTTTACAAAAATGTTCAAAGCCTGATTTTAAAACCCAAGCTATAAAAGAAAAAACAGATTTTAAACTAACGCAATACCAATACGAACTTGCTCAATTTATTGCTTATTATTATGCTAGTAAAATAGCTTTTGTTTTGGGTATGTTTGAAAGCATTAAAGAGTATAAAAATCAAAAAATTCATATAGAAAAAGCACCTAGTTTAAGTAAAAACCAGCAAGAGGCTTTGGAATTTATAAAAACTAAACAAACTAGTTTATTATTTGGCGATACAGGAAGTGGTAAAACTGAAATTTATATTAGCTTGATAAAAGAATATCTAGAGCAAGGAAAGCAAGTTTTGCTTTTAATGCCAGAAATCGCTCTAACTCCGCAAATGCAAAAAAGATTAAGAGTGTATTTTGGCGAGTATTTTTTCTTGTGGCATTCTAAAATTACTAAGAAAAAAAAGCAAGAATATTTGCAAGATTTAACAAATTCAAAAGCTCTTTTGGTGGTGGGAGCTAGATCGGCTTTGTTTTTACCTTTTAAGAATTTGGGTTTGATTATTATTGATGAAGAGCATGATAATTCTTATAAAGCTTCTAATAATCCAAAAATCAATGCAAGAGATTTGGCTTTATTTGTAGCAAAAAAAATGCATATAAAAGTTCTTTTAGGTTCGGCTACCCCAAGTGTTGTAAGTTACTATAAACATCCTTGTTTTAGACTTAAAGGAACCTTTTTTGAAAGCAAAAAGCAGTTTTTATATGATGAGAGCGAGCTTAGTGTTTCATCAAAATTACTTTTAGAATTAAAAATTAGCTTAAGAAATAAAAAGCAAGCTGTGATATTTTTACCTACAAGGGCAAATTTTAGACAAATTTTATGTAAAGAATGTGCTAATACCATTAAATGCCCTTTTTGTTCTATTGCTTTGAGTTTGCACAAAAATAAAAATGCATTAAAATGCCATTATTGCAATTTTACTAAAGAAATTGATCAAACTTGTCCAACCTGCAATGGAGTTATGCTTGAAGCTAAAAAAATGGGCACAGCAGAGCTTTGTGAGCTTTTAGAAAAAGAATTAGCCGAGTTTAATCCTATCATAAAAAGATTTGATAGTGATGAGATTAGCAGTGTAAAAAAGCTTGATATGATTTTAAAAGATTTTAACCAAGAAAAAATTGATATTTTAGTAGGCACTTCTATGCTTGCTAAAGGGCATGATTATCATAATGTGGATTTGAGTGTGATTTTGGGGCTTGATGAGTATTTATTTAGACCTAATTTTAAAGCTTTAGAAGAGACTTTGGCTCTTGCTATGCAAGTAGCAGGTCGTGCAGGTCGTAAGGGTGAGGGTAGGGTGCTTTTACAAACTAAGAATAGATCTTTTTTTGAAAAATATATACAAGATTATGATAGCTTTTTAAAAGATGAATTAAATTCTAGAAGTGAGCTTTACCCTCCATTTAAAAGACTTTTAAGGCTAATTATTGAAGATGAGGATAAAAACAAAGCTTTAAATTTATGTGAATTTATAGCTAATAAAGTTCAAGAATTAAAACAAGTGCAATTAGTAGGCCATGGTGCTTGTGGTATTGAAATGCTAAATAAAAAATGGCGTTTTTATGTATTATTGCGTGCTAATACTCACCAAGAGCTTGTAAAGTTTGAGCATTTTGCTTTAAATTTTAAAAATATTACTTGTGATATAGATCCGGTTGATTTTAGTTAAAGAATTTTTCAAATTCTTGGTAATATTTCCATGATTTCACAATATCAGGGCGGAAATTTTTAATATGTATCAGTTCTTTATCTAATATATCTTTGAGTTTTAGCCTTGCTGTTTTGTTTTTCTTGAGATAGTCTAATACTTCATCTTCTTTCATAAGATTTGTTTCTGTGTAGTCAACAATTTCTTTGATTGCATCTAAAAAATTGGATAAATATTGTTTGATTCTTGCATAATTTTTATGATTTAAAAATTTAGATATTTTATTTTTATCGATATAAATGCCAATGTTATTTTTAAGATCATTATTGCTAATGTAGGAAAAAATATTTATTTGTTCGTTGCTTATATGATATCTATTAATAATTAATTTTATTTCATAATCTACTTGAAAAATTAAAGGAAGCAAATATCTTATATAGCCTCTAAATTCTTTTCTTTTAAAAAGATTTTCATCATTATGGGGGGGGGTAAAATCAAATTTATCTGCCAAGTTAATAAAAGTATTATAAGCTTTCTTTTCGTTTAAATCGCACATATCTATATAAGTAATATTGTTTGTGTTAATTTTATTAAGTAGAGTATGCATTATAAAAGTATTTTCTAGTAAATTTTCAAAATCATCTTTCATGTAAGTTTTGTTTGGTTTTAAAAAATTAATATATTCTTGGTAGTTAAAATTTAAGTTAAAATTTTGATTATAGTTTCTTTGAACTTTACTCCAATCTCTTCCATATGAATGTTTTAATAAAGATATGGGATCTCGTGTTTGAATTAGTATAGGTATATCACAACTAATTAAATTTAAATATTTATCCAAATTTAAAATATTTGTCTCGGATATATTAATAGCTGTTTGAGAGTATTGAAGAAGTGATTTAAAATTTAAATTATATCTGTAATATCCGTTGTTTGGAGATACCCAAGAAGCAGAGCAATAAACATTGCATGCTTCATTGAGTAGTGTTAAAAAAGCAGCAGCGCCAACACCATGAGGGGAAATATAGATAAATTTAGCATTTTCTAGAGGTATGTTTAGTTTCCAAGCAAGTTTTGTGCAATAATCACTAGGTTCTATATCGATATTTTTTGGATTTACTAATGGTGGATAAGTCTTATTTTCATATTGTTTAAAATCGTCACTATTAAGCCAAGCTGTAATATGATTTATATTATCTAGTATAAATTTTTGAAAAAAATAATCTTGATTGGTTTTGAGTGAATTTAATAAAAAATTTGCTTTTTTGCTATCTAAATGAGCTGATAAAAAATTAAGTAAATTTTTCATATTAAATCCTTGATATTTTTAGATTAAATTATTAAAATTATATAAAAATATTTTTAGAGTGATTTTAATGACAAGATATAAAACAAGACAAATAAAAGTAGGCGATGTTTTAATAGGTGGCGATGCACCTATTTCTGTGCAATCCATGCTTTTTACTAAAACAAGAGATATTGAAGGTTGTTTAGAGCAACTTAATAGGCTTTATTTTGCCGGTGCAAATATAGTGCGTTTAGCTTGTTTGGACATGGCAGATGCAAGAGCTTTAAAAGAAATCAAAGCAAAAAGTCCCTTGCCTTTAATAGTGGATATACATTTTAATCATAAGCTAGCAGTTTTTTGTGCTGAATTTATCGATGGGGTGAGAATTAATCCGGGAAATATAGGCTCAAAAGAAAATATAAAAGAAGTGGTGCAAGCTTGTAAACAAAGAAAAATTCCTATTAGAATAGGGGTAAATCATGGCTCTATAGAAAAGCAATTTAGCGATAAATATGGTTATAATATAGAGGCTATGCTTGAGAGCGCTTTATATAATATAAAATTACTAGAAGATTTAGACTTTTTTGACATTAAAATTTCTATGAAAACTTCAGATGTACAAAATACCATAAAAGCTTATGAAGCTCTAAGACCACTCTGTGATTATCCGTTTCATTTAGGGGTTACTGAAGCAGGAACTAAATTTCATAGTACGGTTAAAAGTTCGATTGCCTTAGGAAATTTGCTTTTAAAAGGTATAGGCGATACAATGAGAGTTTCTATGACAGGGGAGCTTGAAGAAGAGATTAAGGTAGCAAGGGCTATTTTGCAAGATAGTGGAGTGCAAAAGAGTGGAGTAAATATCATCTCATGCCCAACTTGTGGAAGAATTCAAAGCGATTTGATTAAAGCGATTAAGATAGTAGAAGAAAAAACTAAACATATAAAAGAACCATTAAATATAAGTGTTATGGGTTGTGTTGTAAATGCCTTGGGTGAGGCTAAGGGTGCTGATGTGGCTATTGCTTTTGGAAAAAATCAAGGTTTAGTTATAAGACATGGTGAAGTGGTGGCAAAATTAAAAGAAGATGAGCTTGTTGATAGATTTTTACTTGAAGTAGAAGATGAAGTAAAACTTAGAGAAAAAGATTAATTTTTTTCTAAGTAAGTTTTTTGCATATTTTGTAATTTTTTAGAAATTTTTACTTTATAAATACTTGGATTTTGAAGTTTTTTTAGTTTAAAATCCAAACTATCAACACTTTTTTTATGATACTCTTGAATATTTTTCAAGTTAGGAAGCCCATAGATTAATTTTCCATCTTTAAAAATAAGCTCATGTAAATTTTTATATGTATAACCTTGATAATTTTTGATACTCTCATCATGTGTATATAAAATATCAAAACTTGCTTTATTGTTTTTATAATACCTTATGAGTTTTTTAAAATGTGGCAAGGTTGTTTTGCTTGAGCTTGCGCTGATTTTTATTTTAGGGATGATTTGATTGTTTTTTTCTAATGCAACAAGCTTATAAACAGCTCCAAAAATAGGCGAGCTTGCTGAAGTAATAAGCTTTTCTCCAATACCAAAAGCATCGATCGGAGTTTTGTTTTTTAGTAATTTTTCTATGATGAACTCATCTAAGGCATTACTAGCTATGATTTTGCATTTTGTTAAGTTAGCAAGATCTAGTTTTTTTCTAATATATTTAGAGATTTTCAGCAAATCTCCTGAATCAATACGGATGGAATAATTTTGCATAGAATCTTGCGCATTTAACTCATTAAAAATTAAAATAGCATTTTCAATACCTTTTTTATAATCATATGTATCAATCAAAAGACTTATATTATCTTTATAAATTTGACAATATGCTCTAAAAGCACTTAGCTCATCATCAAACATTTGTACCCAAGCATGAGACATAGTTCCGCTAATAGGAATATTAAATTTTTTCCCAGCTAAAGTACAAGCACTTGCATGAAAACCACCTATAAAAGCAGCTCTAGCACCATTTAAAGCTGCGCTTTCTCCATGGGCTCTGCGAGAGCCAAATTCTAAGAGTAATTTTTCTTTTGCAATTTGAGCAATTCTGTTAGCTTTAGTGGCAATTAGACATTGATGATTTAGAGTTAAAAGTATGAAAGTTTCTAATAATAAAGCTTCTATTATAGGTGCTTTGATGATCATTAAAGGTGTATTAGCAAAAATACATTCACCTTCTTTAACACTTAGTATATCTCCACTAAATTTTAAGGTTAAAAGGTAGTTTAAAAAATCATCATCAAATTTTTTAGTATTTTTCAAAAAATCTATGTCATCTTTAGAGAAAGAAAAATGATTAATATGATTTATGATTTGCTCTAATCCACAAAAAATAGCATAAGAAGCACTATCAGGAACTTTTCTAAAAAAAACTTCAAAATAAACAATCTGCTTATGCATATTTTGTTTAAAATAAGCATAAGCCATACTTAGTTCGTAAAAATCACATAATAATGAAGAATTCATATAAGGATTTTTACTTACAAATTAATCCATTTGACGACGCAAGAAAGCAGGAACATCAAGTTGAGAAATCACTTCCTCATCAAACCCACCGCTAGCTTTGCGCAAATTCATATAGCTATTTTTTTTACTTTCTTCTTGTTCTTTAGCACTTTCTATTTCAGCTTTATCTTCAAAACCTGTAGCAATGATAGTTACTTCAACACGATCGCCCATGCTTTCATCGGTAGTTGCACCAAAGATTACTTTTGCATTTTCATCTGCTATATCGCTAATGCTTTGAGTAGCTTGTGAAATTTCTATTAACGAGCATTCAGGTCCAATTTTATAATGGATGATTACGCCTTTAACACCTTTCATAGTCATACCATCTAATAATGGAGATTCTATAGCGCTTGATAATGCGTCCATGATAGCATTTTCACCTTCTCCATGACCCACACCCATTAAAGCTAAACCTCTATGGCTCATAACAGTTCTAACATCTGCAAAGTCAACATTGATATCGCCATCTTCTAAAAGAATAGACACCATACCTCTAACAGCTCTAGCTAAGATATCATCAACTAGTTTGAATGCTTCTTTTATACCTGCTTTTTTTGGAAGTATACTAAGAAGTTTTTCATTTTGGATTACAATGATAGAATCACTTTCTTTTTTTAATTCAGCCAAGCCAGCTTCAGCTAATTTTTTTCTTTGTTTTCCTTCAAAAGCAAAAGGCATAGTTACAACCGAAACAGTTAATGCGCCTACTTCTTTAGCAGCTTGTGCTACAACAGGAGCTGCACCTGTACCAGTTCCACCACCAAGTCCTGCTGAAATGAATACTATATCACTTTGACTTAAAGCTGCTTTTACTTCTTCAAAGCTTTCTCTTGCACTTTCTGCTCCAATTTCTGGTTGCATACCAGCACCTAAACCTTTAGTTTTTTTCTCACCTAGTTGAATTCTAGTTTTTGCTAAAGATTTTGCTATAGCTTGTGCATCAGTATTTGCTGAGATAAGATCAAGATCATGTAAGCCCATATTTACCATATGATCTATCATATTACCGCCACCGCCACCGCAGCCTATGACTTTTATTTTTGCACCTTTTGCGTGTTGCATTTCTTCTACTAGATATTCGCTCATTGTATCTCCTATTAGAACTGGTTTATTAATTTATTCCAAAAATTATGCATAAAACTTGATTTTTTATCTTTTTTGGTTTCAACTTTTGTTAATTCTGTTTTTTCATCTTCAAAATCTCTCTGTTCTTGAAAAATTTCTTCAAAATTTTTATTTTCTTCTTCATGTTCTTCTATGGTGAGATTTTGTTTTATCTGTTTGTTGATAAATTCAGGCTCTCCTTTGTATCTTAGTTTTTCATTAGAATCTAATTCATAAGGAGTAAAATGTCCACCACCATATAAACAAAGACCTATAGCGCAGCTATTTTCTGCATCTTCAAAAATTTCTTTAAAGCCATCCATAGTATCTTTTTTTGCGGTCGCTATTCTAACAGCTTTATTATCAAAATAAGCTGAAGCAAGTTTGTCAAGTCCTGCAAATTTTGTCATTCCACCTGTTAATACTATGCCTGCTCCTGCTTGATTTGCACAAGCATTATCACTTAGCATTTTAGCCAAAATAATAATAGTTTCTTCAATTCTTGCATAAATAACATTAGATATAACTTCTACTGAAACTTCATTTTTTCTTTTTTCATCACCCATATATGGAATTTGTATAATTGAGTTTTCATTTTGTGCTAAAGATGCATAATTTAATTTTAGTTTTTCTGCTTCTTTTGGTGGGGTATGCAAAGCTATGGATAAATCATTAGTGATATTTACTGAACCAATTTGTAAGCATTCATTATATCGTATAGAATTACCCGCATGAATGACCATATCGCAAACTGCTCCACCCATATCGATTAAAATAGCACCTAATTCTTTTTCACTATCATCAAAGCATGCGATAGAAGAAGCATATCCTGAAAGAACGATATTATCTACTCTAAGATCAGCAAGCTCAACTGCTTTTTTTAGATTTTTAATATGCACTTCTTGCGAGATTACAATATGCGTAGAAACTTCAAGACGATTTCCACTCATTCCCAAAGGATCTTCTACATGCTCAAGATCATTTACTTTAAAATTATAAGGCAATACATGAATGATTTCATATCCACTAGGTATATTTGCGGTATGTTTTGCTGTGCTTACTGCTCTGTGAATTTCTTTAATACCTATTTCATGATTTGGTATATTAACTACACCTATACTGTCTACACTTTTTGCATAAGCACCTGAAATAGATACAATTACTTTATCATAATGCACACCTGACATCATTTGTGCATCGGCTACTGCCTCTTCTATAGATTTTGAAGCAAGCTCTATATTGGTAATTGCTCCTTTTTTTATACCATTTGATTTTGATTTTCCAAAACCAATGATTTTAAGTCCTTCTTCGCTTTTTTGTGCCAAAATAGCACAAGTTTGTATTGAGCCTAAATCAATTCCTAAAATATTCAATTTGTATTTCCTTTATAATAGCGTTGGATTGGATATAATTCTATAAGTTTTTTTAATAATTCTTCCTTAAGTAAAGCTTGTTTAGTTTGTTTGGCGCTTTGTTCTATGATAAATTTATAAATTTCTTCTTTATCTTTGTTTTCTAGAGTTTGCTTTGTAATTTCATAAACTATTGCTTTATCATCAAATAAAACATAAGATTTAGCTTTATTTGAGTCAAATACATGCATTAAAAACTCACTAAATTCAGCATCATTTATCATTTCACCTACTTTTGCTCCTTTACTTGAGTCGCGACTATAAGTTCCTATATCTATGCCTTGGAAATTGTTTAGGGCAAGCTTTGCTTTTTCTTCTAATAAAGTTTTAGTTTTTTCTCTGATGTAAAGTTTGCTCACTTCATTTTTGGCTTGCTCAAAAGTCATAGTCTGTATAGGATTTATTTTTATAAGTTTTGCAATCATATAGCCATTTTCAAATTTAAAAGGCTTAATAAAATCATTTTCTTTAGCTTTTTGTATGTTTTCTAAAGGGTAATAAATATCAGCATCGCTTATTGTGATGTTTTTGTCAAAACTAAGCTTGTTTTTTCTCAAAGCAACATAGCTTTCATTAGCTTTAAGTTTAAGCTTGGAAAGTTTTAAATCTTTTATAACTTTATCTTTGCTTTGTTCTAAGCTTAGAATTTTTCCTGCAAAATCTTTATAGCCATTTTTATTTTCTTCATAGTAAGCTTGAATTTCTTTATCAACAACTGTGATTGTATTAGGATCTAAAAAATAAGTTGTAAGCTCATAGCTTTTTTGTGTTTTATATAGGTTTTTGTTTTTTTCCCAAGTTTGTTTTAGTTCTTTTTCATCAATAGGAATATTTTTATTATCAAGTTTTATTATTTGAATTTTTAAATTATCTTGCATTAAAAAACTTGCACTAAACATATCAAGCTCATTTTGTTTGATTTGTAAATTTAAAATAGCATTGATTTTTTTAAGCAATAATTCATCATGGATAATTTTTTCATAAGCTTTTGGTGTATAGTTGTTTCTTGCAAGTAAATTATAATATAAATCTTTATCAAAAACACCTGAAGCATTATGAAAGATTTTTTGATGCGCTAAATCATAAGCAATTTCTTCTTCGCTTACATTTAAACCTAAAGTTTTAGCATAAGAAAGCAGAAGTTTTTCTTGTATAAGTTCATTGATAGCTTGAGTATCTAAGCCATCTTTTTGTGCTTGTTCTTGTGTATAATTGCCATTGTTTAATTGTGAGTAGTAGTTAAATAATTGAGAATATTTTAGATTAAATTCATCATAGCTTATTTTTTCATCGCCTACTTTTGCAACAGAATTTGATCTATCGGTGTTAAAATCATAACTTCCCCAGCCAACAAAACCTGCTCCAACAAAAGCAATAACACTAATCCAAATAGTAATAACTAAATATTTTTTATGATGCTGCATCCAAGTGAGCATTTTTACCCCAATCCATAATTAATTAAATTAAACCATAAATTATAGGTAATTTGTGATTAATAAAAAATTAATTTTATGATTTTATGATAAATTTGTCTCTGCTAAATGGATAATTTTACAAGAATTTTCGATTAAATCTATTATTTTTCCAAGTTCATAGCTTGTTCTTCCATAAGCAAATATTCCATATCCTTTCACAACGACAAAATTTTGTTTTTGTTCTAACATATAACGATAAATTTCAGTTTGCGATCTATCATCCCAATCCTCATAACTTTTAGGATTGTAAACTCGAATTTCTTCTAAAAAAATTTCTCCAAAATAATCTTGAGGTGTTATGAAATCATGATTTAAACTCATGGATAAGGTATAAGCTGGATAAGCAAAACATACGAATTTAGCTTCAGGTATATTTTCATATATGCTTTTATGTATTTCACTATCGCTGCTTGCTTCATCCCAGCTATAATCTTTTGCAAATTTTAAGATACTTAAATTTTTTTCATCTAATTGATTCAAAAAAGCATTGCTTTTGTTGATAATAAATGAGCCTTGGGAAAGTTTTGCTGAAATAGAACCATGGCAAATTCCAAAAAAATTTTTTTTAAACATTGATGAGGATAGAATTTGAATTTGGGAAATAATATTTTCTTTATTCATTAAAAACCTTGTTTTAAACTTAGCTAAGGTATTATACTAAAAAATATTAAAAGGTATATTTTGCAAAGTCCACATATTCCTGTTTTATTACAAGAAGTTTTAAATACTTTTGATGATTTTGATAGCGGAGATTTTTTAGATTGTACTTTGGGTTATGGAGGGCATTCTAAAGCATTATTGCAAGCTCATGAAAAATTAAGATTAATTGCTTGCGATAAAGATTTAGAGGCTTTAAGTTTTTCCAAAGAGTTTTTAAAAAATTTTCAAGATAGAATAAGTTTTAATCATATAGGTTTTAAAGATATTTTAACTCAAATTTCAACGCAAAACATAAGAGGAATTTTAGCTGATATTGGTGTATCTTCTTTGCAGCTTGATAAAAATGATAGGGGTTTTTCACTAAATTCTGATTTTTTAGATATGAGAATGGATCAAAATAATCCTTTAAGTGCTAAAGAAGTGGTAAATTCTTACAACAAGGAAGCTTTGGAACGAATTTTTAAAGACTATGGAGATCTGGCGCCAGTTGCTTCAATGCTTGCTCAAAAAATTATCAATGCAAGAAGTCAAAAAGAGATTACAAGTGCAAAAGAATTAAGTCAAATTATAGGAAATGCTAAGTTAAAAGGACGCAATGTATCTTTAGCTTTGCTCGTATTTCAAGCTTTGCGTATAGAAGTAAATAATGAACTTGGTGAGTTAAAATCCTTACTTGAAAATATAGAAAAAGCAAAATTAAAAGATTGTAAATTAGCTATTATTAGCTTTCATTCTTTAGAGGATAGAATAGTAAAAAATACTTTTAAAAGATGGGAAAAAGACTGCATTTGTGATGAAAGAGCTATAAAATGCGAATGTGGTAAAAATCATAGTCTTGGTAAAATTTTAAGTAAAAAGGCTATAAGTGCCTCCAAAGAAGAAATAAGTTATAATAGTAGATCAAGTTGTGCAAAAATGAGAATTTTTTATTTTAGGTAAATAATGATTGAAGATGATTTTTTAAAAGAAAAACAAAATATACGCGAAAAAATGTTGAAATATTCTAGGGCTATTAAAGAAGGTAGACCTTATGAAGAGTATGAGCACAATTTCAATGAAAGCGATCGCATATTAAAAAATAGAATACAGCGTAAAAAAAGACCTAAATTTACAGACTTTGATGAAGAATATAAAGAAAAACCTAAAAAACAATCCGCTATTTATTTAAAAGAAGATTTGATAAATGTTAAATTAGAAGAAAAAAAGCCTTTTAAATTACAACTCAATTTTTTCAAAAAGCAAAAAGAAAAATTTGATAAAAAAAATGATAAAAATCTTAAGCCATCTAAAAATGTTAAAACTTTGCAGGAAGTAAAAAAAGTAGAAAAAATACAACAAGAAAAAAAAGATTCTATTCAAATATCTAAAATTCTTACTCAAAGTAATGTCTTTGTTACTTCAAAATTTCAAGATTTAAAAGAAAAAAGAAAAGAAAAAGTCAAACTCAAACAAGAATTAAAAGAGCAAAAAAAAATCGAACAAGAAAAAATAAAAAAAGCTCAAGAAGAATTAAAAGAAAAAGAAAAATTAGCTAAGCAAGAGCAAAAAATTTTAGAAGAAAAGGTAAGGCTTGAAGAAAACCAAGAATATAATCAAGAAGATAAATACGAACTTTTAGATAGCATAGTAAGTGAGGAAAATAAAAATTTAACCCCTAAAAATTTATTATATGCAGGTTTGATGATAGCATTTGCTTTATTGATATTTTTCCCACAAATTTATATTAGAAATCAAATTTATTATGTAAGTAGAGAAATAGCGGATTTAAGATCGCAAGAATTAGTTTTAGATGAAGAAAACAAAGAACTTCAAAGACAGCTTGAAGCATTGTATTTTCAAAATCAAGTTTTAGACTTTTTAGATTAATCTTGTGTTTGAATGATTTTCTCCAAAACATATTGTTCAAGTTGATTTTTTGGAATTTCTTCTTTAATGGCTTGGTTATAAATATTTTCTGCTATTTTTGAATATTTTTCATAAGCAAAATATGGAAAATGTAAAGTCCAGGCTTTTTTCAATAATCTTTTGCTTATTACTTTTCTAGTATAAATTTTAAAAATATCATAGCCAACAAAAACACAAGCGGTAACAAAAATAGCACTTAAGATACTAATATGAAAATCAATAATTGTTAAAAAATAATGGCTGATGATAAGCATAGGAACTAAAATGGCTATACAAAAAAGGGTATATATAAGATAAGAATTAAATACCTTAAATTTAAAATTTAATTTCGCAGGATCTATCATCATACCTTCATTTAACAAGGCATTTGCTTCTAATAAATCTTTTAAATTAACAGGTTGATTTGAAACTTTAAAAATAAAGTTTAAAATAAATTCTTGTATTTTCATTGTTTTACCTAGTAAGTATGTGATTTTTGTGATTTTAGCATTTTTGTTTTTAAATAAGATAAATTTTAAGTCTTGTAAATGAAATCTTGTGTTAAAATTTACATTATTTTTGCATATTAAAGAAAGAAAAAGATGGCAGATTCTAGATTTATGATGAATGTAAAAGGCATAGCTAAAAGTTTTATACCTAGAAAAATTTATCAAAATCAATTACAAAATATTTTCAAAGAGCTTTTAAAATCAAAAAATATAGATAATATTATTACTCGCTTAAATTATTACAATTTGCAAAATGATTTTTTTGATATAAAAAATTTTCAAAATTATGAAAAAATAGGAAAATTTCCCTTTAAAAAAACTTCCTATGCTTATGATGCTTATACAATTAGTAAATATTTTAATGATGATTTCTTATGGATTAAAGGCTTTGGAGATATTAGTTATAATCTTAAATATCCAAGCATAGCTAAATCAAGACCAGTTGAAAATGGCTTTAATAATATCATTTTAAAATTAGACAAAAACAGACATTTTGATTTTATACAAGATAAAAACCAATTTGAAGATAAAAAAGATTTGCTTTTTTTTAGAGGTGCAATTTATCAACCTCATCGTATTAAATTTTTTGAAAAGTATTTTGATAATCCTCGTTGTGATATTGCTCATGTTGGCGGTAGAAAAATTCAAGCCGAAAAATGGATTAAAAATTTAAATTTTAAAATTAGCAGAGCCTATCAAACCCAGTTTAAATTTTTACTTTCATTGGAAGGTAATGATGTAGCAAGCAACTTAAAGTGGGCGATGAAAACAAATTCTTTAGTTTTAGCCCCAAAAATGCGTTATGAAACTTGGTTTATGGAAGGAAAGTTAGTTCCAAATGAGCATTTTGCTTTGATTGATGATGATTATGAAAATGTAGAAGCTTTGCTTGATTATTATTTAGCTAATCCACATAGAGCAAAAGAAATCATACAAAATGCTCATGCTTATATAGAGCAATTTTTAGATGAAAAGATAGAATTTTATATAGGAATTTTAGTTTTAGCTAAGTATTTTTATTATTCTAATCAGCTTGTTTTACCAAAAGATATTATTGATTTATTTGATTAAAAGGAGAGTTTATGCAAGAGATGGAAATAGTATTTTTAAATGATGAATTTATAAAAGCTAGCGAAGCTAAAGTGAGTATTTTTGATAGAGGTTTTATCTTTGGAGATGGAATTTATGAAGTAGTTCCTGTGGTAAATGCAAAAATAGCTGATAAGGAAGAATTTTGGGAGCGTTTTGAGCGTAGTTTAGCCCAAATTGATCTACAAATTCCTTATACAAAAGAAGAATTTGAAAATATTTTAAAACAATTAATCATTAAAAATTCTCTCAAAGAAGGCGGGCTTTATATGCAAATTACTAGAGGGGTTGCTAGTAGAAATTTTGCTCTTTTAAAGGGGTTAAAACCTACTATTATGGCCTTTGCTTTTGAATGCAAGGTGATTGAGCATGAGTTTGCTAAAAATGGAGTAAGTGTTATTTCAACAGCTGATTTAAGGTGGAAAAGAAGGGATATAAAATCAATTTCTTTATTAGCTCAATGTCTTGCAAAAGAAGAAGCTGTTAAAGCTAAGGTTTTTGAAGCTTTTATGGTAGAAAATGCTTTAGTTACGGAAGCTTCTAGTAGTTCAGCTTTTATTATAAAAGATAAAACTTTAATCACTAAGCCATTTTCTAATGAAATCTTACCAGGAATTCGCCGTAAAAATATCTTAAAATTTGCAAAAGAACTTGATCTTAAAGTAGATCAAAGAGCTTTTAGTATGAAAGAAGTGTATGAGGCTGATGAGGCGTTTATTTCTGCGGCTACTTTTTTGATTTTAGGTGTTATAAAAGCAGATAGTAAGGTAATTAATGATGGTAAGGTGGGTTTTTATACCCAAAAACTAAGAGAAAAATATGTAGAAAAAATTCAAAAAGAGGTTTTTTAATCAAAACCCGCATTAGTAAATTCTTTAGGATTATCTAGAGCGTAGTGAAACTTTTCCCAGTCTATTTGTTTATCCCAAATAGCTACGATTAAAGCTGCTACGCTATTACCACATAAATTTCCCACAGCACGAATTTCAGACATAAATTTATCCACGCCCAAAAGTATAGAAATGGCAGCCACAGGTAAAACCTCGCCCAAACTTGCTCCTAAGCCATTGTTAGCTTCTGCAATGTGCATATTAGATAAAGCCGCAAGTGTACTTCCTAGTATAATAAAACCTGATCCAGTCACACCAACAGCACCTTTTGAGGCTATCATAAGCACTATTAAAATGCTAATTTCATGAGTTAGAGAAAGTTCTACATTAAAAGCTTGAGCAAGGAAAATTAAACTCATAGCTAAATAAATATTAGTACAATCAAGATTAAAACTATATCCAGTTGGTAATACCAAGCCCACAGTGGCTTTTGAAATTCCTGCTTTTTCAAGTTTTCTCATAAGCGGAGCTAATGCTGATTCGCTAGAACTCGTGGCAAAAACTATTAAAACTTCTCTTGAGATAAAACGCATAAATTTAAAAATATTGACTTTAGCAATAAAACAAATAAGCCCTAAAACTCCAAAGATAAAAAGCAAAGAAGCAAGCAACATAACAATAAGCAAATAACCCAAATTTAATAAAGAATCAAGTCCATATTTTGCCACTAAAAAAGCCATCGCAGAAAAAGCGGCGATGGGAGAAAAATACATAATGATTTCTAAGATTTTAAAAACAAAACTTTGCATAATTTCTAAGGTTTTTTGTATAGCTTTTCTCTCATCAATTCTCATAAGTGAAATAATAAAAGCACAAGCTAGGGCTATAACTAAGATTTGCAAAGTTTTTCCCTCGCTAAAAGCAGCTATGATATCAGTAGGTATAGCATCTTTTAAAATATGCAAAATTTCATTTTGCGCACTTATTTCTATATTTTTATTAACAAATTGAGTCACACTTTCTTGATCTAGAGTGCTTGGATCAAGGTTCATTCCTTTACCAGGTCCCATAATGTTTGCCATAAAAATGCCAATAGCTAAAGCAAAAGTGCTTACTATTTCAAAATAAAGCAAAGCTTTAGCTCCTATGCTTCCAACTTGTTTTAAGCTTTCAAGACTAATAACACCTAAAACAATAGTTAAAAATATAATAGGACCTATGAGAATTTTTAAAGCTTGTATAAAATAATCTACACCGATTTTACTAGCTAATGCAAATTCCTTATCTAATAAGCCAAGGCAAATGCCAGCTATAATTCCTATAATCACCCAAAAACCTAAATTTTTTAACATTTTTTTGAGCTTGCTTGGTTTTTCATGAGTAATAACTAGCATAAAAAACTCCTTGTAATTTTAAAAAACGATACATATTAGCAAAGAAAAACTTATTTTTATTGTTAAAATAAATAAAAAATAAATATAAAAGCTAAAAATAATAATTTTTTATCTTATTTTGTAGATAAAAGTAGCATTTTGTAGTATTTTTGTATGATTTATTATGAAATAAATAATGATAATGTTTATCTAAATTTAAGAAAGCTAGTACTATACTTGTGACTATGATTTTAAAAATGAATATCATTTCGGAGTAAAATAGTGTTTAAAAAAATAAGTTTATTAATGATTTTTTTATTTTGTTCTTTAACACTTGCTAGGGATATTGATTATCAAAAAGAAAGTCAAAATATTAAGCAAATTTTGAATGAAAGCATGGTGTTATATAAAGATAATAAAAATTTAGAAGCTAAGAAAAAAGCTGAAGATGCATATTTTCAGCATTTTGAAACCATGGAAGGCTCTATTGGTCGTAATGTCGGTAGAAAAGTCATTGTGATGGAGCGTAAATTTATTAATTTAAGAAAAATGTATAAAGATAAAGAAGATATTTCTAAGATAGAAGCTTTAATTAGTAGCTTGTATTTTGATTTAGATGAAGTCGTTCCTATATTAGAAAAAGGATTTCAATTAAAAGCTGAAGCTAGTGATATAAATTATGATAAAAAAGCAGCTGAAAGCTCATCTTTAAAAGCAGAAAAAGAGCGTCAAGTGCAAGCTGAAGCTATGTTTGCATCTTTACTTGGAGAGGATGTTAAAGGACAAACATCATCAAATTTGACTCAAAATTCAACTACTCAAGAGCAAAATATCCAAAAAGACGAAACATTATTAGCCTTACAAGAAGCTTCAGCTATGGATGCAAGATTGCAATTTTTAATGGATTCAATGATTTCAAAACTTGATCAAGCAGCATTGGCTTTTGTAAATAAAGATTACCAAAAAGCTAAAGATTTAATCCAATCAGCATTATTCGAAGATTATAGAAATTCAAAGGTAGAAGTTTTAGTAGCAAGATACACAAAAGCGGGTATGGATAAAAAAATTCAAACAAAACTTAGAACTATAATAAGAAAAATCAACAATAACACTTTGGATGAAAAAGCTATAAGAGATGAAATTTCAGACATATCAGATTTATTATATGAAGCATTCCTAGCTTTACCTAAAGAAGAATTAGCTTTACTTCAGGTTAAAGGCTTTGATGAAAGTGTTATGAGTACTAAAAACTATACTAAAGTATATGATGATATAAAAATTGCACTTAATAATATTTTACAAAATTATGATGGTTTTAATTTAAATAGCATAGATGCTTTACAAAATGTTTATTTGGATATTTTTGAAGCAAGTGGTATGGAAAGTAAAATTGGTGCTATTGATAGTGCTTTAAAATTAAAAATAGAAAGTTATTTTTCAAAAGGTGTTGCACTTATTAAAGCAAGTGCTTCTAAAGAAGAATTAAAACAAAATTTTGACGAGCTTGGTGCATTAATTGAAAATTCTTTGGATAAAATTCAAGAATCTTCACCTATGTCTTTATTTATATGGGCTTTGGGTATTATCTTAAGAGAAGGTTTAGAGGCTTTAATCATTGTTGTAGCCATAGTTTCATATTTAGTTCAAAGTGGCAATAAAAAGCGTTTAAGTATAGTATATTCAGCACTTTGGAGTGGAGTATTTTTAAGTTTTGTAACTGCATTTTTTATTTCATGGATTTTTAAAGAACAAGCAGGGCAAAGTAGAGAATTTTTAGAGGGCGTTACTATGCTTGTGGCTGTTGCATTACTATTTTATGTCGGTTTTTGGCTTTTATCAAATGCGCAAAATAAAAAATGGGCAAATTATGTAAAAACTCAAGCAGTTGAAGCTATCTCAAATAATTCAGCAAAAACTTTATGGTTTAGTGTGTTTTTAGCTGTATACAGAGAAGGTGCTGAAACTATTCTTTTTTATCAAGCTTTATTATTTGATGCAAAAACAAGCACAGATTATAGTTTTATATTTATAGGATTAGCTAGTGGATTAATTATACTTATAATACTTTATTATTTATTAAAAGCTGGTGCTTTAAAAATACCAGTAAAACAATTTTTCTATATAACTTCATACATTATTTTTTATATGGTCTTTGTCTTTACAGGCAAAGGCATTGGTGAGCTCATAGAAGCCAAGGTTGTTACACCAAGCTTACTTCCTTTTGATTTTGAAGGAATTTTATGGCTTGGAATTTATCCTTACTATGAGAGCATCATACCTCAGTTTATGGTTTTAATCTTACTCATTATGGGTATTTTTATAACAAAGCAAATTTCAAATAAAAGGGAAAAAATATGAAAAAAACTTTATTAAGTTTAGGTGCAGCAGCTAGTATTTTAGCTAGTTCAGTTTTTGCAGCAGAGGTGCCAATTGGCGATCCTTATGAGTTAAATGGTATGGAAATAGCAGCTGTTTATTTGCAGCCAATCGAAATGGAGCCAAGAGGGATTGATCTTGCAGCAAGTTTAGCAGATATTCACCTTGAAGCAGATATTCATGCATTAAAGGGTAATAAAAACGGCTTTCCAGAAGGTTTTTGGATTCCTTATTTAACTATAGCTTATAAGCTAACTAATCTTGACAATGGTAAAGTAAAAACAGGAACTCTTATGCCTATGGTAGCAGATGATGGCCCTCACTATGGTGCAAATTTAAAAATGGATACAGGTATTGGAAATTACGAGTTAGTATTTTTAATAGAAAGCCCAGAAAAACAAGGTTTTGGACGCCATGTTGATAAAGAAACGGGTGTTGGTAAATGGTTTGAGCCATTTTCAGTTAAATACAACTTTAAATACACAGGAAAACCTAAGTGATTTTTTCCCTAGCTTTTTGCTAGGGTTTATTTATAAAATTATTGATTTTATAAATAAATTCTATCAAAGAAGAGCCCATGTCGATTTATTTTGTACATTTTTTTGGAGTATTTTTTTCTTACGCACTTTTAAGTGCTTTATTTTTTTATAATCTAAAAAATTCTTTAGTGTTTAAACTTGCTTTTGTGGGTTTTGTTTTTTCTTATTTTGCTTTTTTTATTAGCGCCAAAACACTAAGTTATGATTTGTTGTATTTTTCTAATGATGTTTTATTTGTTTTATTGTTTTTAAGTGTTATCATTTTTTCTTTTATAAAAAATAATTTTTTAAAAGAAAAAATTCAAGCAATATTGCTTTTTTTATTATCTTTTGCTTTTGGTATAAAATACTTACATATTTCTATAGACTTTCCTATATTAAGCACTAATTTTTTAGATTCTTTAGCGATTAGTTCTTTTGGGCTTATTTTGCTTGCTTTTGTTATGTGTTTTGGGATTTATCTTTTTACAAGATGGCTAAGGGGATTTAAATTTAAGTTTTTAAATTTATTTTTACTCATTATCGTGATTTTTTATCTAAATGAAGCTTTAGCACAAATTTTATTGCACCTTATGAGAGAAGGTGTGATAGAAACAGAAAGTTTATATTTAAGCTATGTGGCAAAAAGTGTATATTATGCTAAATTTTATACATATATATGGTTTTTATTGCTAGGAATTTGTATAGTTTTAGTTCTAAAGCAAAGAGTGAGTGAAAACAGCAAGAAAAAAGATTTTGATATAGAATTTAGAAAAAATCAAGCAAAAAATTCAACTATAACTAATTTTAGTGCAAGTATTTTTAGTGCTATGATTTTAAGTCTTTGTATTTTTCTCTTTTATGACTTGCATGCTTCAAGACCAATCACCATAGACGAGCCAACCTATGTAGAGCCAAATGAAAATAATGAATTTGTTTTTGATGTGGCAATATTAAGAGATAATAACTTACATCGCTTTGCTTATATTAGCGATGAGGGTAAAGTGGTAAGATTTTTCTTGATTAACAAAAGAGAAGATAAGGACTCTCCAGTAGCAGTTTTTGATGCTTGTAGTATATGTGGAGATATGGGGTATGTTAAAAAAGGTGGAGAGTTAATTTGTATTTCATGTAATGTTAGAATTTTCTTACCAAGTGTAGGTAAGGCAGGTGGGTGTAATCCTATCCCTATGAAATATAAATTTGAAAATGGTAAAGTTATCATACCTTTTTCAGAAATTTTAGATGGGGTAAATTTTTTCACTCAAGTAGTAGAAAAGAAAGTTTATGATCCTATTGATCATACCGAGCTTATTAACTTAAAAGCACCAAGATCTTATGTTTATAAAGGAAGAACATATTTTTTTGCTAATGAAAAAAATTATGAAGAGTTTAAAAACGATCCTTTAAAATACATTGATATGAATAAATCTTCAAAATATAGAATTCATAATTTATTAGGAAATGACTATGCAAGTTAAGATTGTAAAAAACTCTATTTTTCAAAATAAAATCCAAAAATCTCTAGCCTTACTAACGATTTTTTTAGCTACTTTACTTATGGCTACTATGTTAAATCTTACTTTGGGTATAGGTAATGAAATTACAAAAGAATTAAGAAGTTATGGATCAAACATTTTAGTTCTACCTAAAGGTGCAAGTTTGAGTGTAGAAGTGGGTAATAAAATTTATGAGCCTTTGAAAAATCAAAATTTTTTAGAAGAAAACAAGCTCCATACTATAAAAGAAATTTTTTGGAGAAATAATATCAATGCCTTTGCGCCATTTTTAGATACTCAGGTAAAAATTCAAACTCCAAATGCAAATTATGAAAATATCTCTTTAGTGGGAACTTATTTTGATAAGGCTATAAAGATTCAAGATGATGATGATTTTTATGCAGGTATTAAAGAATTATACAAATATAGTCAAATCAAAGGAAATTACCCAAAAGATGATAGTTTAGATGAAATAATGCTAGGAATAGATTTAGCACAAAAGTATGATTTGAAAATAGATGATGAAATCACCCTTGTGCAAAATGATCAAATTTTTAAAGTAAAAATTGTTGGTATTATGGATTTAACTCAAGCTTTTTCAAATAAAATCATCACTTCTTTGCTTTTGGCACAAAAGCTTTCTAAAAAAGAAGGTTTATTCTCAAAAGCAGAAGTTTCAGCTTTGACTATACCTGAAAATGATTTAGCACAAAAAGCAAGACGCGATGTAGATAGTCTTGATCAGCTTGAGTATGATCAGTGGTATTGTACTGCTTATGTAAGTTCTATTGCCTATCAAATTGCAGAAGATTTTAAAGGTGCAAGCACAAAAGTAGTGAGTGCGATTTCAGATGCAGAAAGTTTGATAGTATCTAAAATTCAATCTTTAATGGCAGTAGTTAGCATTATATGTTTAATCGTAGCTTCCATAGCCATATCATCTTTAATGAGTGCGGATATTTTTAGAAGAAAAAGTGAAATAGGGCTTTTAAAAGCTTTAGGTGCTAGCACTTTGCAAATTTATATGATTTTTGCGTTAGAAGGGCTTGTGGTAGCTTTAGTTGGGGCTGTTTTGGGCTTTGCTTTTGGTATAGGTATGTCAGAGATTATCGCCTTGAGTATATTTGAACATATCATTGAAATTTCTTGGATTATCCTACCAATTTGTTTATTTTTTGCAGTGCTTATAGTATTTTTAGGGTGTTTGTTTTCTATCAAAGGAATTTCTAAACTTTCTACTTCAGAGGTTTTATATGGGAAATAATTTTTTTATGCAAGAGGTTTTTAAATCTCTTATTTTTTCTTATAAAAGAGTTTGTATTATTTTTATAGCTGTGTTCATGGGTGCTATGGTAAGTGCTTCGTTTTTTAATATTTATTTTGATATTGACACAAAATTGTCCAAAGAATTAAAAGCTTATGGAGCTAATTTTATCATCACGCCAAAAGATGATGAGTTTTTAAGCATGGATGAATTTAATCAAGCCAAAGAAAACTTGAAAGCAAAAGCTTTAACCCCATTTTTATATGGTTTTTATAATCTTGAAAGTTCAAGTGCGGTAGTTGTTGGGGTTGATTTTGCAAATTTAAAGCTTACCAAGCCTTTTATGGAGGTTTTAAAAGGAAGTTTTTCTTTGAGTGATTTTAGTGAAGATAGTGCCTTTGTGGGGGCTGATTTAGCTAAACAATTAGAGCTTAAAATAGGACAAGAATTGCAAATTTATAACCCAAGTATATCTAAAATAGTCAAAGTAAAAATCAAAGCTATTTTAAGAAGCAATGATGAGCAAGATGGGGTTTTAATCATCTCTTTAAAAAAAGCTCAAGAGTTAGCAGCTAAAGAAGTGATAAATTATGCTCAAGCTATTTTACTAGGTGATTATGAAAGCTTAGATCAAAAAGCAAAAGAACTTAGCAAGGCTAATGTAGAAGCCAAAGTCATAGCTTCAGTATCCATTAGTGAAGGTGTGATTTTAGAAAAGATCAAGGCTTTGATGGCTTTGATTAGTTTAACTATTTTGCTCATTAGTTCTTTGAGTGTAAATACCACTCTTAGTGCAGTGATTTTTTCAAGAAAAAAAGAAATAGCCTTGCACCTTGCACTAGGAGCTAAACATAAAGAAGTTATTAAACTTTTTGGAGCTGAAGTGTTTATTTTAAGCTTGAGTGCGAGTTTGCTCGGCGCTTTTTGTGGATATTTTTTGGCAAATATTTTTGGGTATTTGATTTTTAATGCAAGTATAGATTTTAGATTGCTTTCAGTGTTTTTTGCGGTACTTGTTTCTTTGGTATTTGCATTTTTTGCAAGTATCTTACCGCTAAAAAAAGCCTTAAAAATCAATGTTTGTGAAAATTTAAAGGGTGAGTGATGAAAAATATTATAAAAATTTCAAATTTAAATCGTAATTTTAATGAAGTTAAAGCTTTGCAAAATATCAACCTAGAAGTAAAGCAAGGCGAATGGCTAGCCATTATGGGCCCATCAGGTTCAGGTAAATCAACACTTTTAAATATACTTTCTTTAATGGATACTCAAAGTAGTGGGGAGTATTTTTTAGATGATAAAGAAGTTGGAAATTTAAGTGAAGAAGAAAAAAGCGTAATTAGAAGAGAAAAAATAGGTTTGATTTTTCAACAATTTCATTTAATACCTTATTTAAATGCTTTAGAAAATGTTATGCTAGCTCAGTTTTATCACTCAAGTATAGAACAAAAAGACGCTATAATGGCACTAGAAAAAGTAGGGCTTTCACACAGACTTACGCATTTACCTAGCCAATTAAGTGGCGGGGAGCAACAAAGGCTATGTATAGCAAGAGCTTTAGTGAATGATCCTGAAATTTTATTAGCAGATGAGCCAACTGGAAATTTAGATGAGGCAAATGAAAAAAATATTCTAGAGCTTTTTTGTAAATTAAAACAAGATGGTAAAACCATAGTTTTAATCACTCACAATCCAGACTTAGCTACTTTTGCTGATAGAACTATCATTTTAAGCCATGGAGTGATGAAAAGTGAAAATTAAAAGTATAATTTTAGCTTGTTTATGTTTAGTTTTTTTAAGTGCATGTTTTGAAAACAACAATAAAAATGGCGGCAAAGTAGGCTTAAAAGCACCAGAAATCGCAGCTAAAAATTTAGAAGGTGAGAAAATTAAACTAGCTGATTTTGATAATCTCATTGTTTTAACCTTTGTAGAGCAAGGTTGTGCATCTTGTTTAAAAGACTTACCACTCTTGGAAAAACTAGCTAGCGAATACCCTAAAAAAATCACTATTTTAGCACTTGATTCTGTGGATAAGGGGAAAGATTTTGAAGAATTTGCTACAAAATATGATTATAAAAATATTATATTTTTGCAAGATGATTTAGATATATCATGGCAAAGATTTAACATTTTTGCAGTACCAACAACTTTTGTCATTAAAGATGGAGTTGTGCAAGATAAAATCATAGGAGAAAAACCATGGTCACAACTAAAAGCTTCTATTGCTTCTTGGCTTTAATAAGTGTTTTTTTCTTTAGTGCATGCTCAAATAATGAATTTCAAACCTTAAATTCAAGTCAAAACTATACTTTTAAATACGATGGTTTTGAAAAAACCTTAAAAACACAAAATGCAAATCAAGCTTATGCTTTATTTTTTTTCACGCAAGATTGTGGTGCGTGTAATGCACAAATTCCTATGCTAAATGAACTTTATAGAGAAAGAAATTTTCCTATTTTAGCGGTGTTAAATGGAGCTAAATCAAAAGAAGAAGCCCAAAAAATTCTTTTGGAAAAAAAGTTAAATTTACCACTTATGTATGAAGCTAAAGCAAGCTCATTTTTGTCTAAGGCTGTGGGTGGAATTTATGGTGTGCCTGTGATAGTTTTTTATGATGAAAAAGGCAAGATAAATGAAAAATTCATCGGACTTACTCCAAAAAGTGTTTTAGAAAATAAAATTAAAGTTTTACAATAACTACTGCTAACTTTTTTAAGTTTATTTTTAATTAAAAAATAAAATTTGCAATTATTTTTTTAAGTGATTTTTTATGTACTCTAAAATGCAAATATATTGTTAATGTTATTGATAGGCTGTATGTTGATTGTTTGGTATGTTACAAAAATACCCAATTAAAATAATTAACCTAAAAGCCTATAAGCAAGCATTTTGATAATTTTTTTCAAAATGAGATATTTTATATCTTATTCTTAATTTAAGCTTAAATTTATATGCATAGCAGTAGTATAACTTTTTTATGAAAATATAAAATTTCTAGGAGGTATTTTAAATACCATGAAAAGATTATTTTTTAATTTAAACCTTAGGGGGGGGGGATATTGTTCAGTCATATTTTGAGAAAATATTGCATGATATTAAAATTTTTCTTACTCGCTATATTTTCCTTAAACTCTTTAGAAGCTGCCACCCAGGCAAATTATGATAAAACT
>NZ_JAKMSW010000030.1:0-1742 GCF_025772845.1 Campylobacter sp. CNRCH_2014_2849
TAATACACCTTTGAAATAAATTTTAGAATAAGTTAAATCAAC
The DNA here is from genome assembly GCF_025772845.1 of Campylobacter sp. CNRCH_2014_2849. NCBI lineage: Bacteria > Pseudomonadati > Campylobacterota > Epsilonproteobacteria > Campylobacterales > Campylobacteraceae > Campylobacter > Campylobacter sp. CNRCH_2014_2849. Next base: position 43 of record NZ_JAKMSW010000030.1, read on the forward strand.
ATTTTTAGCCCTTAAGATTTCACAATCAATCACTTCTTTATCATAAGCAAAAATTGTTTCTTTTACTTTTTCAAGAGACATGAATTTTCCTTAAATTTTTAGTCATTTTATGATAGCTAGAACTCCAATATTTATCGCTTTTTTTCTCCTGCTAAAACATTAAAATAAAATTCATTTCTATCTTTTTGATATTCTTGTGAGATATTACCATAATCATATTTATGATAAAGCATTCTTGAAATCATTTCATCTTTAGGTATAAAAATAAAAGGATAAAATTTACTCACACTAAAATTATTATATTTTTGACTCAAATCTAAATCTTGTATCGCAATAGCTTCATAATCATTATCTGCTTTTAAAAGTTTAATTTGTCTATCTTTTCTATCAAAATAAATTAATTCAAAATCACCTTTTATATCTGCACTAAATTTGTTAGTGATAGATTCTAGACAAAGATTTAATTTATTGTATATACTTTTAAGTTGAGAGGCTTTATCATAAAATTTTTTAATACTTTCATAATATCTTTGATTTTCTATATTTTTTTTACAAAAAGTTTGTATTTTCTTTTCTAAATTTTCCTGATTTACATAACATATATAATTATTATCTAGCATAGATCTAGTCCAAGTAATAAAAGCTCTTGCACCTTTTACACTTTGTAAATTATCATCAATATTTTGAAATTTCAAAAAGATGGAGTGAAGAGATTTGATTGTGTTTAAATTTTCTTTTAAGTTGTCTAATATGGGAAAATCTGGAATCCATTCATCAGTATTAATAACTTCTATTCCTATATCAGAAAGTCTTTGAATAACCCAAGTAACGCAGTTGTGGATGTGAGGAAATATCTTGTATCCATTAATACCTATTGGCGTAGAATTATAATACAAGTTTTTCCTAAGGATTTCAAGACTTATCATTTTGCTATCATCTTTTTGTAGATTGGGATTTCTATTTTTTGTTTTCTCTGCTTCTTTTTTAATTTCATTAAGCAAGACTTCATACTGCTCTTGTGAAATTTCAAGCACACAACGATTTTGTTGCCAAAAAGTAGAAGATGGGCGTTCATCTGTACAAATGTATTGCTGAAAATTATTATCCCATTTTGGTATATATTGATTATTTTCATACACTTTACCCCAATGGCTAGGAGCAGATTCAACAGGAGCAAAGCCAAAAAATCCCTCATCTTTAAAATCATTGTCTACTATACTAGGATAAATTTGTTTATACCATTTTTGATCTATCTTATTCCATTCTTTATTTTTAAGACATTCTTGTCTTAATTGTTCATCTATCTTATCAAGCTCCTCAGGACTTTTATTTTTTGGTAAGTCCTAAAAAGACATAGGGAATGTTCCAATCCATAGGGTGGATATAAATCGTTGCGTAATATTTCATTTATGAAATCCTCCATTTGCCAACCAATAAGCTAAATACCACCAAAAACTATTTGCAAATGCAAATACTATCCAAAAACTTAATTTATGAATTTTATATTTTATAATGTTTCTCTTTTCTAATAAAAACCAAATAGTAAAAAATACAATATGACACAATGTAAAAAGCAAGGCATAGTCGCCAAATCCATTTAAAATATCCATATTTATTCCTATTAAATAAATAAATCTGATAAGATAAATAATAGGTAAAAAAAATATGAAATAAGATATTATAGTCAATCCACAACAAGC
>NZ_JAKMSW010000031.1:0-1649 GCF_025772845.1 Campylobacter sp. CNRCH_2014_2849
CCCTCAGTTTCCAAACATTAACTATCAAAGAGCATAATTACATTTGTAAAAGCAAACATTCATAGATAACTCCTTAGTTTTTAAAGATCTAGTTTCAAGCTAGATCTTTAAAGATAATTCAATCTATAAATACAACCCTATAATATATTTTTATCGTTTTTATTTACTTTAAGAATTCTTATATAAAACTATGCTATAATACAAGCCATAGTTTTAATTTTAATAAGGAGAATTCTCATGAAACTAGTTAAACTTAGTTTAGTAGCAGCATTAGCTGCAGGTGCTTTTTCAGCAGCTAACGCTGTTTCACTTGAAGAAGCTATAAAAGATGTTGATGTATCAGGAATGTTCAGATATAGATTTGAATCTGATAGAAGAGATATTGGCAATACAATTGTAGATGGTTACAACAGCTCTAAAGAAAACAAGCATAAATTTAAATCTCAATTAAATTTCAAAGCAGCTTTAGATGATAACTTCAAAGCTTTTGTTCAATTCCAATATAGTACAAGTGAACTTGGTTTTAATAGCCCAAATGCTAAAGCTGAAACTGATACTGATAGTACTTTTGCAGTTCAACAAGCTTACTTAGAATATACTAATGAAGCTTACGCTACAAATGTAATCTTTGGTAAAATGGAAGTTGGTTCTATTTGGACTGATGATGCAGTAGGAACAGGAGCTAAAATTCTTAATAATTCTATCGAAGGTTTAACTTTTGCTGGTTATTGGTTTGATAGCTTCAATGTTACAAGCGATGGAGATTTTACAGATTTAGGTATTGCTGATACTTCTTTATATGGTGCTGCTGTATTAGGTGATTTTGATCCATTTGCTTTCCAAGTATGGGCTGCTTATTCAAACAATTGGGCATTTTTATATGCAGTAGATGCTAGCTATAAATTTGCATTCAACGATGCTAACTTCAAAATCCAAGCTCAATACTTAGGAAATAGCTTGGATAGTGATAAAGAAAAATTAGGTCTAGATAATAGCAATTTCTACGCTGCTCAATTACAAGGACAAATTTCTGCTTTTGATTTCCAAGCAGGTATCGTTGGTTATGGTGAAAAAGACAAAGCTAGCTTAGTAGTTTTAGAAGATAAAGGTAGAGTAATCGCTCCAGGTGAGCAAATTTTCTATTCTACTGGTAGTGATTTAAGAGGTAGTATAGGTGAAAACTTCTTCTATTTTGCAGGTTTAGGTTATACTTTTGCTGAAACTGTTAGAGTAGGATTTGATTATATCGGTGGTAAATCTGAACAAGTTGGCCATGATATAGATAAAAATGAATATATTGCAAGAGTATCTTACGCATATAGTCCAAAACTTACATTTAGCGGCTTCTATTCTTACTTAACTGAAGATTATAACACCAATGGTGTTCATGATAGCGATGATCAATTCATCAGACTTGAAGCTCTATACAAATTCTAATTATAAAAGCTAAGCCAAAAGGCTTAGCTTACTATATCTAAAATTATCTCTTCTTTTAATCCTTGTATTTTAATTTCTTTTATTTTTAAATCATTAGGTAGATTTTCAAGCAAAGCTTCTTTATTATGTATATTTTTACTTGCCAATACTCTTAGCATTTTACCCCTATAAGCTTTAGCAAAATGACTTAAAGTTTTGGAATTTTTTAAAAA
>NZ_JAKMSW010000032.1:0-1590 GCF_025772845.1 Campylobacter sp. CNRCH_2014_2849
TATCATCATGAAAACGATTTAAATAATGCTGCAGCCGATAAAAGCTATTGGGGCAATACTAACGATAAAATTCAAATACATACTTATAATAATTCTACCCAAGAAAGTGCTTATAAAGATTTTTTATCTAGAGCTAACACCATAAAAAAACCTAATCATTCTGATGTATCTTTAGAACAAGATGACCTTAATAAAGAAATAATTACTCAAATCATAGAAGATATTACCAAAAAAGGTTATGTGGTAGATATTGCTATGTTAGAAAAATTATTAGAAATTTATAGCAAGTTTAATCAAAATACCGCAGAAGGTGAAAAAATAGCTTTTATTCAAACATATTTTAATATAAAAGATGAGAATGAAGCTAGAGGTATTTTGCAAAGTTTAGATTTTCTGACTTATTATACTAAGAATGAAACATTTAATAAAAATAAAATATCTAACGAAGCTAAAAGTTTATTTGATTTTTTACAAGCTCAAAGCAAAATAACTTTAGATAACAATGAGGCATTATTTAGCTATTTAAAAGAGAATAAAGACAAGTTAATAGCTGAATACAATGAATACAAAAGATTAGAGCAAATCTTTAAAGACAAAGAACAAAACTATTTTAAAGCAGAAGCCGAATTTAATAGATTATTAGATCTAGTTAATAAAGGCTTATTAAAATACAATGATCCTAAATTTACTCAAGCTTTTGATAACTGGCTTAATGCTTATAATGCCTATAATGCTTTGTCAAATGATATCAGTGAATTAAATAATAATGTTGAAAAAATTGCTAATTATATTACAGATGAAAATAAAGGTTTAGCTTATACACAATTTAGTTTTGTTAAATTTGATGATATTACTAAAATAGATTTGGTTAAACCTGAACTTCCTGATATAGACAATTCTCAAGGTGGAAATTTACCTGACTTTGAACAAACAGCTTCGCTTAACTTAATAGGTAATGAAACTTTAAATGAAGAAGAAGAAACTGAAGAAATAGATGAAACTTCTTTAATTCAAAAAAGTAAAACTTGCATAGTCAGTGATAATTATAAAACTATGAATCCTTGTGTAGTTGGGGGATTATAATCTACAGCTTTGATACATAAAAAATTAAACACTAAACACTAGGATTTATCCTAGTGTATATAATGAGTATATTAATGAATATACTCATGTTAAAAATATTTTAATTAATCAATATAAATATTGAAAAACAAAAACTTAAAATTAAAATACATCATTAAAAGGAAAAAATAAGTATGAAAAAACTTTTACTTAGCACTATAGCAATTAGCTCTTTAGTCTATGCTAATAATGGAAGTATCACCATAGCTAAAAATGATATAGAAAAGGTTATAGAACTATCCCCTGATAGAAATCTCCCTCAAAACAAAGCTATCAAAGAAAATCTAAAAACTAAAGATGATTATAAAAAAGCTCAAGAAGCTAAAAAAGATTTTGAAGAAAAAAAGAAAGAATTAAAAGAAAAACTAAATCAAGAAGATGAAACTAATGAGGAAACTAATAATCAAACTAATAACAACACTACCAACCTAAATAACCAAACTAACACTAACACAAACAATGACAAAG
>NZ_JAKMSW010000033.1:0-1545 GCF_025772845.1 Campylobacter sp. CNRCH_2014_2849
ATTCACCCCATTATACAAACTCCCACTAATAAAAGGCTTGTCTATATCATCATCTAAAAATGAAATAATAACTTCATCTCCTATTCTAGGTGTATGGTAAAAACCTGAATGATTGCTTGCTACATTACTAGCTACTCTTAAGAATGGACTATGGTGATACATGTTTGTTTTATTATCTAATTCTTCTTGATTAGCATAAAGATTAATCCTTACTTTAACTCTTCCATACTCATCAGTATAAATAGTATTTCTTTGATTTTCTATATTAAAATCTTCTCCTATAACTATACCCATGGTATTAATTGGAGGTTTTGGTTTGGATTTAAAACTAGGTGTAAAGGTTAAAAAAGATGGGGTAAGGGTTAAATTATTTGTATAAGATTTGCTTAGATTTAAGTCTTTAATATTTAAATTATCATTGGTATTGATAGTATTAGCTAAAATAGCATCATCAATTAAAATTTGTTCTTTTGCAATAATGGTATATTCTTTGGTGGTTTCTTCTTGAATATTAATTTTAATACTTTCATTTAAACTAAGATGATAAATATTGCTTTTTGCTTTTAGTATATTATTAAGTATAGTGTTTCTTTTTTCTTTTAGGGTAGGGGATTGTTTTAAATTAATATTTTGTGTAAAGGAATACTCACTTTCATAAGAATGCTCATTATAATGTACATTGGTGTTTTGTGCTTTAGTGCTTAAGGAATATAAACTTAAAGGTTGTTTGGAATTATTACTAGAATGAGTAAAAGCATTAGTTTGTATTTGTTTTTCTTTATTTAGTGCGTAAATACAAGTTTCATTAAGATGGTTGTTGATATTAGGATTAAAAACTATATCTTTTATTTTGCCTTTATGAGTATAAAAATCATAAAAATAAATATTATCTTTATCTTCATAAAAATAAATACCATGATTGTGTGCTAATCTTGTGATAAATTCTAAATCACTTTCATTGTATTGAGAAATCAATTCTTTAGTTTCATATATATGATGAATATTAGAAAAATCAATGTTTTTATTTAGCTTGGTGTTGTAATAGGCTAAGGTTTGTTTAATTACTTCTATTATGTTTGTATGAGTATAAATACGATTTGCTTTATTAAAATCAAGTCTTATTAAAGGAGAATGCAAGTTAAACTTAAAAAAATGTTTATGGTTTAATTGTTTAAAATTTTCTTTTACAATATTGCTAGCACTGCCTTGATTAACACCTAAATAGTCAACATAAGATATTATTCCCCGATAAATCATATCAATATTAGTTGAAAAGTCTATCTTTTTGTTTTCATAAGGATTTTTAATTATAAGTGAAGCTTCTTTATCAATAAGCATATTAGGATTAAATTCAATATTGTCATCACTAAAAATATCATTATTGATATTTTCATAAAAACCTTCACATTCACATAAAAAGATCTGATCCAAGCTTTCTTTTATAATGGCTTTTGTGATTTTAAAATCAAGTTTGTTAATTTTTAAATTAAGATAAGAGTTGTTTGTATTCATTAAAAAACCTTTGTTGGTATTGGGATTTATTGG
>NZ_JAKMSW010000034.1:0-1432 GCF_025772845.1 Campylobacter sp. CNRCH_2014_2849
TTGCAAATACAATTTTATTGTTTCGTTTTTGGGGGTATTTAACTTCTAATTCGCAAAGCAATTCTTCTTCATTTGTAATATAGCTTAAATGCTTTAATAAATCTTCAAACAATACCCCATTAACTATTCCTATACTACCATTGCTGCCAAATTCTCCCTTTTCGTTAATGTTATAAAGATACAAATCCCCCTTACTCATACTTTCTTTATTCTTGCTTTTTTCTTTTTCATTATTTGGATTTGAAATTTCTATTTCTTTAAAACTTTTAGAGCATTCTTTATCAGTGTATAATCTAACACAATACTTTCCCCAAGTCTTACCTATGCTAAAAGGATAATCTTTTAAAAAATCAGGTTGTTTGTTGTAATTAATCTCATTGATTTTAAAATAATACTTTCCTTCAGGTAAGCTTCCAAATTTATCTTTAATACTTTCATCATCATAGTAAAAATATGCTTTTTTCTTGGTAGTTTTATCTTTTATATCTTGATAAAAACTAAAAGCAATTTGTTTATTTGATGGTTTTAAATTATCAGCTTTAGCTACTCCACTTCTTGCCATATAAGAAGATATTAAATCTTTTCCTTTAAAATGATATAAATAAAAACCATCATATTTAAAATAATCTTTATTTTTAAACCTAAGTATAAGTCCTATTTTATGATTGATATAATTATTAAATATTCTTTTGCTATCTTGTAAGGGTTTGGCTAAATAAGCTTTATTATCTTCTAATCTAACTTTAAAACTATGACAATTACTAAAGTCTTTTTCTCTATCAAATCTTATTTTACCTTCTTTATTAGTTTTTAATTTTAATACGCTTTGCTTGATTAGTTTTTCATGATCATACCCTTTTATACTAATACTAGCATTATCAATAGCCTTGCCATGTTCATCTTGTATGATAAGGCTGATGTAATTTGAAGTAGCAGTGTTGTTTATAATGTTAGTGTTATTGTGGGTTAAATTTAGATCTTGATGGTTTAAATCATCATAAGCATAGCGCTTGCTTATCTTTTTAGGTTCTAATTTTATATTTAAACTATTTTTAGCTAAAACATAGTTTTTAATCTTACAATGATAATAATCATAAGTAATGTTTAAATCTTTTAAAGCATATAAATTATTCTCATCATATTTAAGATAATAATTTATTTTTTCATCATTGAAAGAAAAAATTTCATCTTCCTTTGCGCCTAAAAGAAGTTTTTCATAAAAAAATACTCTTGTTTTTAGTTTATTAAAATCTAGATTATAGTTTTGTTCTAATAAAGCTATATCGATTAATGACTCATCTTTAACAAATATATCACAATTGTTCTCATAAAGATGCAAAAGATTTGACATAGATGAAGCATTGTCAAAAAATATAAGCTTTTTATTTTTATCTTTGTTTTCTAAGATGAAGTGGCTTAGGTTTTTAAGGTG
>NZ_JAKMSW010000035.1:0-1339 GCF_025772845.1 Campylobacter sp. CNRCH_2014_2849
CCAAGGACTTCGTATATATTGTTGAATATTTCATCTATATTTTTATCATTTTTATAATATTGTCCATTGCCCAGATGGATAGTTTGTGGAAAATATTGTATTTTTGGATTTAAAAAATTTATTATTATTTCTTTAGCTTTTTGTGATATATAGTAACTCAGCTCCTCTCCTTGAGTGAATATTACAAAGGCACCAAATGCTACCAAAGGTGCTGAATCTGGACATAATATACCAACCAAACTCACAATTCCAGCTGCAATTGCAGTCGCAGAAATACCAACTGTATAAACAATAGTTTCAACCCCTTCAGCTATAGCTTTAATAACTACCGACCTTTCGCCATTAAGGACATATTCTAAAGAATAATCCATAATTTTTAAAGTGTTTTCTGTTGGTTTGGTTATTATTCTTATTTTTCTTGCTATTGGTTCTAAAGTAGGATATTGCTTGGAGTAGGAATTGATAGTATTGTTTAATTTAGTTATTGTATTTAAATTTTCTTCTACTTCTTTTTTTACATTTTCTATATCTTGTCTATTAAAATTTGCTATCCAATTCGGTATTATATCTTTTTTAGCAAGCACAGCATTTTCTATACCTTGTCTATCTTCAGGACTTAAATTATTTTCCGCATGCATTTAATCTTCCTTTAGCAAAATTTATTAGACGATTAGGTTTTTTAGCGCCATATATTGTTTCGTATAATTCTTGATATTCGGTTTTTAAATTTATATCATACAATAAATTCATTTTTTTATAAGAATTAATCATATTTTCTAATAACTGTTCTTTTTGAGGTATAGAACACATAAGATTTATATCTAAAGTAAAACCAAAAAACAAAGTGTTGTAATTTACAAAAGTAAACTCAAACATTATTTTACCTGGATTATACTTAGATGGTAATTTTTCAATTTCACTCATAAAGACAAGAAACTCATCCACAACATTTAAATAATTATTAATTTCTTTTAAATCAGTGCTATTGGAAATAAAATAAAAATAATTAAGATTATTTTGCATTTGCAAACCAAATAATACATCCTTATTTTTAAGAGCTACCAAATAAGCATTGTCTAAACCTAAAATTTGCATAAATTTAAAATCTTTTTTAAAGTTATGCATATAATTTAATAGTTCTTTTTGATTAAGTTTTAATTCTTGATTTAAGTTTTGTTCTACAAAAACTTTTTTAAATTCTTCTTCGTTGCTCCAGAATAATTTAGATATCTCTTTTCTAATTTGATTTTCTTTTTCATAATAATACTTATCCCAAAAGATAAGCTCTAAAGGGCGATAAGCTAAGCTTATAAAAATAATCAAAGCTATAAGCAAACCG
>NZ_JAKMSW010000036.1:0-1276 GCF_025772845.1 Campylobacter sp. CNRCH_2014_2849
CCCAAATAATCAAACAAACAATAGTTCTAATAATAACTCTACTAACTCAAGTAATCAAACTAATAACAACACTATTAATTTAAACAATCAAAGCAATAATAGTTCTAACAATACTACCACTACTAAACAAGTAATAACCAAATATAAATTTGTTATCACTAATGAAAACACTAGCTTTGAAAAGCTAGGTATTAAAGAAGAAGATTTACAAATACTCATTAGTGAGTTTAGCACTAGAAAATTTAGCTTGCAAGATTTACAAGATATATCTAATATTATTGCTTATTATTTCCAAGTTAATGGCTATCCTGCTGCAACAGCTTATGTACCCCAACAAGAATTTGAAGATAGTGTGCAAATAAACATAGCTTTGGGAACATTAGGTAAGTATATAATAAAGAATAAAACTACTATAAAAGATTATTTTATTGAAAGTAAGCTTAATGAAAGAATCAAAGGTAAAATCATCTCTACCAAATTAATAGAAGATAGTGTGTATAAAGTCAATGAAATGTATGGCATTCAAACCCTAGCAGGCTTACAAGCAGGAGAGAATGTAGGAGAAACTGATATAGTTATAGAAGTAGTTCCTGATACTAAGGTTAATGTATTATTATATGCTGATAATTATGGTATTAAAAGTGCAGGGGATATTAGAGCTGGTATTAGTATGGGATTTAATTCTATATTTAATATGGGAGATTATTATAATTTTTACTTACAATCAAGCAATGAAAAACAAATTAACTATGGAGCAAGTTATACTTTCTTTTTAGGAAATTTAAAAATTACTCCAAGTATATCTCAAGGCTCTTATTCTTTAGGTGGAGATTATCAAGAAGTTGGCTTTAGCGGTACTTCTAGAAATTTCGGTATAGACTTTTCTTATCCTGTATGGATTAATACTAATTCATCTTTATACTTTACTTCTAGTATTTATCATAAGATATTAAAAGATGAACCTTTTTCAAACATATTTGAAGATTATAGTATTAATAAACATTCTAATGTAGGTAGTATGGGTTTAGAAGGTTTATTTAGAGGATTTGAGAATAATACCTTAAGTTATAGTGCTAAGATAAGCATAGGTAAGGTTAATGATGATGGTACTACTATGTTTGGAAGTACATCTAAAAGTGGAGGCAAAGGCTTTGGTTGGTTTAGAAAACTCAATGCTAGTTTGAATAATTATTATAGTATTAATGAGTATATTACTCATACTTTAAATATAAACTATCAAAAGGTATTAGGGAATTTTGAATTAGATTCTTCTGAA
>NZ_JAKMSW010000037.1:0-1192 GCF_025772845.1 Campylobacter sp. CNRCH_2014_2849
CAGTAGGTTGTTTTGTAAATTAACAATTCTTGAGCTTACTGCTTTGTTTATGTATATAAATACTATTAAAGCAATAGCTAAAACTACGAAAAGAGATACTATAATTATAGTTGCTATTAATTTTTCTATAGGCATTTGTATTGAGCCAACTGGAGCCATAGTCACAATAGACCAATAATCATCAGCACCATCCCATACATCAAAGTTTGCTATCGCTGCTCTATTTGCATTTCCTGTAGAAGCTGGTGTGAAGTCAAATAGAGTATTAGTTTGATTTTTTTGTAAATCAATTAATAAATTCGCACTAGGATGCGGGTTGATTTGAGTAATATTTTTGCCTATAAATTCGGTTGCAGGGCTAACTGCTATTAGACCATTTTTGCCTAATAATAATCTTTGATCGTCTTTAAAAACACTTCTTTCAGGATTTGTAAGCTCATGTTGAAGTTGTGTTAAACTTCCTAAAGCTCCTATAACCCCTATGATTTCTCCTTTTCTTACTATAGGCACAGCAATATTATAAGCTAGAATTTCTTCATTGTTGATGGTAAAATTTTGAGGTCGGCCTATCGATTCTTTTCTATTTTTTATTGCATTTTCAACGCTTTGCTGATTTAAAATAACATCTTCTGCTTGGACTAATTGTACACCACCTTTTTCTCTTAAAGAAGTGTCGTGTAGTAGCATTAAAAATTTATTTGATTGTGTTAAAAGTTTAGGGTTAATGTCATTGTATTTGGAAGTATCAAGAATATGCACATAAATATATGCTATCCAGCCATTAGAATCTAAAGCTCCTTCTAAAATATTTTTAATTCTGCGTTCTTCTATTGTGTCTTGTTCTGCGATGATGCTATCAATGGTGTTTTCTGCACCCATTAGTGTTGAATGTACACTTTCTGTTGCTCCACGGACGATATTTGCATATCTAAAAGCACTTGTTTGAAGTAATTTATCTGCTTCAGTGTGTAAGATATTTGAAGATTGCATAGCAATTACACTTGCTAAAATTCCAATACCTAAGACTATAATTGCAATTACAACAGCAACTATTTTGGTCCCTATTTTTAAATTTGAAAACAATATATCTCCTTTAATTTATATGTTTAAATTATTAAGATATATTTTATCTTAAGTATAATTATTTTTCAATTAATTAATTAATATTTGTTTGGTATTTCTAATAGTGGGT
>NZ_JAKMSW010000038.1:0-1187 GCF_025772845.1 Campylobacter sp. CNRCH_2014_2849
TAGTAGGTTGTTTTGTAAATTAACAATTCTTGAGCTTACTGCTTTGTTTATGTATATAAATACTATTATTACAATTACTAAAATAACAAAAAGAGATATAAATGCTATGGTTGTTATAAGTTTTGTAATAGGCATTTGTATAGAATCAACTGGAGCCATAGTCACAATAGACCAAGTATCTTGTGAGTTATCCCAAAGATCAAAAGTAGCTATTGCTGCTCTATTTTTCTTTCCATCGCTTGCGCGAGTAAAGTCAAAAACAGTATTTATTTTATCTTTTTGTAATTGTATTAATGTTTTTGCACTAGGATGAGGATTTGCTTCTGAAATACTTTTTCCTGTAAATTTAGAAACAGGACTAACTGCTATTAGACCCTCAGCACCAAGTAATAATCTTTGATCATCTTTGAAAATACTTCTTTTTGGATCTGTTAGCTCTCCTCTAAAATGCGTTAAACTTCCTAAAGCTCCAACTACACCTATAATATTTCCATTTTTAAAGATTGGAATTACAATATTGTATGCAAAAATTTCTTCACCATTAATGTTGAAAATTTGAGGTTTTCCTATTGATTCTTTTTGTGTTGATATAGCATTATTAATACTTTGTTGTTGTAAAAATGCATCATATGCTTGAACTAATTGCACGCCGCCTTCTGTTTTTAAAGAAGTATCATGAAGTAACATTAAAAATTTATGCTGATTTGTAAGTAGTTTTGGGTTGGTATTTTGATTGATTGGGGTATTAAAAAAATGAACATACATATATGCAATTTTTTCATTTGAATCAAGCACACCTTCTAAAATATTTTGCACTTCTGTATCATCAATACTATTTTCATTTGAAATAGTATTTTTTATAGTATCTTCTACTCCTAGTAAAGTTGAATAAACACTTTCTGTTGCTCCACGGACGATATTTGCATATCTAAAAGCATTAATTTGAAGTAGTTTATCTGCTTCAGTGTGTAAGATATTTGAAGCTTGTATGGAAAAAATACTTGCTAAGATTATAATGCCTAGCATTACTATGGAAATTACAACTCCAACTATTTTGGTCCCTATTTTTAAATTTGAAAACAATGTATCTCCTTTATGTGTTTTTAAAAAGGATGTATTTTATCCTAAAAAAATAATTTTTTTATTTTTAATTAATTAATATTTGTTTGGTATTTCTAATAGTGGGC
>NZ_JAKMSW010000039.1:0-1141 GCF_025772845.1 Campylobacter sp. CNRCH_2014_2849
AGTGTTAATTGCTAAGCTGGGGTTGGTGATTTTGATTGGATGTGATTGTTATTTTTTATAATTTTTTTATTAAAAAATAGTTTTTTTATATTTAAATAATGCATTTTTTTATTAAAAATAATACAAGATAATTTTTCCCTTAAAATTTACAATTTTTAAACAAGGATAATTCATTATGAAAAACATTACAAGAAGTTTAACGGGAAAATTAACTTTTTTTGTTTTTTTAGCAATTATAGCTATTTTATTTATAGCAAATGCATTTAATTATGCCGAAGTAAAGCATGATGTTCAAAAACTCATCAATGATATACAAGTTAAAACAATGCAAGATGTTTTAAAGAATTTTGATGACTACACTGCTTCAAGAAGCGATGCTATTAGATCTGTCGCCTCTGAATTGCAAAAAAATCCTAATGCGAGTTTAGAAGAAATTTACACTATGGTTAAAGTTGCAAAAGAAGCTAGTCGTTTTGATGTGCTATATGTAGGACTTGCACACAATGGTGCAATGATTAGATCAAATGGAAACCATCAAATGCCATCTGATGGCTATGATCCTAGAACAAGAAGTTGGTACACAAGTGTTGCTTCTGGAGAAAACAAAGTTGTAATATCAAAGCCTTATATTGCCCCTAGCTTAAAAGCTCCTTCTTTATCTTTTTCATATCCTATAGTTGTTAATGGTAAATTTATAGGTGCAGTAGGTGGAAATTATGATTTAAATACTTTTTCAGATAATGTATTATCAATGGGAAGGTCACAAAGCGGATATACTGTGGTTTTAGATAATGATGGAACTATACTTTTTCATGAATCTTCTGAGGCATTATTAACAAAAAATGAATTAAGTCAAAATATAGTAAAATCATATCTTTCAACACCTGAAGGAAAATCAGGACTTCTTTCAAGCTCACCAATGTTAATTGAAGATGGAAATGCTCCTCGCAAGGCTGTGATTTGTCAGAAATCTTCAACAGGATATAATGTTTGTGTGATTGCAGATGAAAAAATCTATAAAGACCCGGTAAATAAAGCTTTAATACAACAAATCATTATTGGTGTTATAAGCTTGGTAATTGCTCTTGTAATTATAAGATTTATGATTAATTATAATCTTTCTCCACTTCAAAAAATCCAA
>NZ_JAKMSW010000004.1:0-157783 GCF_025772845.1 Campylobacter sp. CNRCH_2014_2849
ATTTAAAAATAGCAAAAGATAGTGCTGTAATTTCTGATAATGTTAATAAGATAGCTAATGATATCTTAGAAGATGCTAGGAAGAAAAAGTTTTAAATAATTAAACTAAACCCTTAATGGGTTTAGTTTGAGTGATATAAGATTTTAAGTGTTAAGATGATAGCTTATAATCAAATTATCTAAAAAATGATACCCATTACAATCATAACTTCAACAAATACTTCAAAAAAATATACAAAAAATAAATATAATTAATATCATTATAAATAAAATTATTCATAAAATATCCACTATTTAGAAAATGAATATCAATACTTTATATTATTTTATATATTTTTATTAAAATTAGAAAAAATTGGAAAATTTTATGAAACTTTTATAAAAAATTGTTATATAATACCTATTAAGTTCATAAATGAAACTTAAATAAAACCCACAAGGAGTACATCATGGGAACAAGAAAAGAACACGACTTTATTGGTGAGTTAGAAATTTCTGATGAAGTTTATTATGGAGTGCAAACTTTTAGAGCACTAGAAAACTTCAATATGAGTGGTAGAAGACTACAAGATTATCCTTATTTTGTAAAAGCTTTTGCTCAAGTTAAAAAAGCAGCTGCTCTAGCTAACAAAGAAGTTGGAGTTCTTGATGCAGATAAAGCTGATGCTATTGCTAAAGCTTGCGATAGATTGATTGCTGGTGAATTTTTAGATCAATTTGTTGTGGATATGATCCAAGGTGGTGCTGGTACTAGCACAAATATGAACACTAACGAAGTTATCACAAATATTGCTCTTGAAAGTATGGGTCATAAAAAAGGGGAATATCAATACCTTCACCCAAATGATCATACAAATTTAGGTCAATCTACAAACGATACCTATCCAAGCTCAATCAAAGTAGCAACCTATGCAAAACTTAGTGATCTTTTAAAAGCTATGGAAGGCTTAAAAGCTGAATTAGAAGCTAAAGCTAAAGAATACAAAGATATCATCAAAATGGGTAGAACAGAACTTGAAGATGCGGTTCCTACAACCTTAGGAAACACTTTCAATGCTTTTGCTAGCTATATTAAAAGTGATATTGAAAAGATCACAGCAGCTCGTGAGTCAATGAGCTATTTAAATTTAGGTGCTACAGCTATTGGAACAGGAATTAATTGCCACCCTGATTATAAATTTGTGGTTGAGAAAAAATTAAAAGAAATCACTGGTGTTGATTTTAAACCTGCTGAAGACTTCATTGCAGCTACTCAAGATACAGCTGATTTTGTACATGTAAGTGGCGCATTAAAAACTGCAGCTGTAAGATTATCTAAAATCGCAAATGATTTAAGGTTGATGAATTCAGGTCCAAGATGCGGTCTAGCTGAAATTAGTTTGCCTGCTATGCAACCGGGTAGTTCTATTATGCCAGGTAAAGTAAACCCTGTAATTTGTGAAGCAGTTGGGGAAGCTTGCTATGAAGTTATAGGTAATGATGTTACTATTATGCTTTGCTCTGAAAGAGGTGAATTTGAGCTTAATGCTTTTGAGCCAGGCATTGCTTATGGGTTATTTAACTCGATCGTATTGCTTGAAAATGCAATGAAAACTTTAGCTGAAAAAGCTATTAAAGGATTAAAAGCAAATCCTGAAAACTGCAAAAAACTTGTATTAAATTCAATCGGAATCGTGACTGCATTTAATCCTATTTTAGGTTATGAAAAATCTGCAAGTATTGCAAAAGAAGCTCTAGAAACTGGAAAAGCGGTAGGTGATATTTGTCTTGAAAAAGGCTATTTACCAAAAGAAAAAATTGATGAGATTTTAACACCAGAAAATATGTTAAATCCTCATATGACAGAAAAAAGAAAAGCTTAATAACTTAGGAGTTTAATCATGGATATTATGATTATTTTACAACTTGTTGTCTTCCTTGGGGCAATATTCATAGGTATCCGCCTTGGCGGCATAGCAATAGGCTATGCCGGAGGTTTGGGTGTTGTTATTTTAGGTCTTGTTTTAGGCATGAAGCCAGGTAATATTCCTTGGGATGTTATTTTAATCATCGCTGCTGCTATTGCTGCGATTTCTGCAATGCAACAAGCAGGTGGCTTAGACTACATGGTAAAAGTTACTGAAAGAATTTTGCGTAAACACCCAAAATTCATTAATTATCTTGCACCAGCTTGCGGTTGGTTACTTACTATTTTAGCAGGTACTGGTAATGCAGTATTTTCATTAATGCCTGTTGTTATTGATGTTGCAAAATCTCAAAATATTAAGCCATCAGCTCCACTTTCATTAATGGTTGTTGCTTCACAAATTGGTATTACAGCTTCTCCAGTTAGTGCTGCTGTTGTTTATATGACTGGTGTATTAGAGCCACTTGGCTGGAACTATCCTGCATTAATTGGAATTTGGATTGTAACTACTTTTGCTGCTTGTATGATTACAGCTTTTATTGTAAGTTTAATTACTCCAATGGATCTTAGCAAAGACCCTGTATATCAAGAACGCTTAAAAGCTGGTCTTGTAAAAAGTGCTTCAGATGTTTTACATAGTGAAGATAAACCGGGTGCAAAACTTTCAGTTGCTATATTTTTATTTACGGTATTAGCAGTTGTTCTTTATGCTACTGCAATTTCTAATAATATTAAATGGATTGATCCTGTAGTTATCCCAAGAGATGCTGCAATTATGAGCTTTTTATTAACTGCTGCAACTTTAATTACATTCTTATGTAAAGTTGAACCTGCAAAAATTTTAGATACAAGTGTATTTAAATCAGGTATGACAGCTTGTGTATGTGTATTTGGTGTTGCTTGGCTTGGAAATACTTTCGTTGCAGGCCATGAAGCAGGTATTAAAGAAGTAGCGGGTGAATGGGTTAAACAAACTCCTGCTATGCTTGCAGTTGCTTTCTTCTTTGCTAGTATGCTTTTATACTCTCAAGCAGCTACTGCAAAAGCTATTGTTCCAGTTATCGTTGCTGCATTAGGAATTTCAGCTACAAATCCTGCAGATTCTTATATGCTAGTTGCTTGTTTTGCTGCTGTTTCAGCACTTTTTGTACTTCCAACCTATCCTACTTTATTGGGTGCAGTTCAAATGGATGATACAGGTACAACAAGAATTGGAAAATTCATATTTAATCACGCATTCTTTATCCCGGGTGTATTAGCTATTGCTATTGCTGTTTCATTAGGATTTTTAGCAGTAGGAATGCTTTAATGCTCTTGCTTTCCGCTTTTAGCGGAAAGTTTTCTTCTTTTACTTATTAACTAATTTTAAGTAGAATATTTTTTTAATTTTTAAAGAAATAAAATGGCAAAATTATCTTTAGATAGAAATAATATAAGAATCTTATTTATAGGTTATATACTTATAGCTCTTTTTGGCACTTTCATCCTTATGCTACCCATTATGCACACTAAACCAATATCTTTTTTAGATGCATTTTTTACTAGTGCTTCAGCTGTAAGTATGACAGGACTCATTGTGCTAAATACTTCATTAGATTTTAGTTTTTATGGACAGCTTGTTATTTTACTACTTATCCAAATAGGTGGTTTAGGCTATATGAGTATAGCCATGGCTTTATATATTTTAGTACGAAAAAAGATGAGTTTTGGAGAAAAAAATCTTTTAAGAGAATCCTTAATTTATCCTGGTGCTGATGGGCTTGTAGGATTTTTGAAAAAGGTTTTATTTTTTGTATTTGCTATTGAAATTGTTGGTGCTGTTTTATTATTTTTAAGATTTAAATTAGATATGAATTTAACTGATGCTCTATGGGCTAGTATTTTTCACTCCATTTCTGCTTTTAATAATGCAGGTTTTAGCATATTTGAAAGTGGTTTAATGCCTTATAGGGATGATTTTTGGATTAACTTTATCATTACCTCTTTGATTATTATTGGCGGTTTGGGCTATTTTGTATTGCTAGAATTATACTTTTTTTCAAAAAAACGCTTTGCTAGTCTAAGTCTGCATACAAAGCTTGTTTTAATCTCCACTATTATACTAATCATTTTTGCAAGTTTGATTGTGTTTTTATTTGAATATCATAACCCAAAAAGCATAGGAGAATTTTCTCTTTTTGATAAAATTATGAGTGCATATTTTACAGCGGTAAATTACCGAACTGCAGGATTTAATACTCTTGATCTTAGCACCTTTAAGGATGCAAGCTTATTTTTTGGATCTTTGTTTATGATTGTAGGTGGTGCACCAGGTGGAACTGCAGGGGGCATTAAAGTAACTACTATTGCGGTATTATTAATTTATGCATATTGGAGTATTAAAGATAGTAATGCAAGAATTTTTAACTTTGAAATTCCAAGCGAAACTATTAATAAAGCTTTCATTATAGCAGTAAGTTCAATTGTTTATATTATTACCTGTGTGTTACTTTTATCTTTGATTGAAGATGATAAAAGTTTTTTACCTTTGCTTTTTGAAACAAGTTCAGCATTTGCCACAGTAGGTGTTTCAGTTGGCGATGGTGGGACCTTATCACTTAGTGCGCTTTTTAGCTCCGAAAGCAAACTTATTGTTATTTTACTAATGCTTAGCGGTAGAGTGGGTGTGCTTGCGTTTTTATTTAGTATATTTTTTAAAGAAAAAGAAAAATATTTAAATTATCCAAAAGGAAAAATCATACTATGAAAAAAGAAACTTATGGTATTATAGGACTTGGAAGATTTGGCTCTGTTTTAGCAAAAGAACTTATTGACCAAGGCAAAAGAGTTATTGTTTCAGATATTGATGAAGAAGCTGTTAAAGAGTTGCAAGATCATGCAGATTTTGCTTATATCTTAGATTCTACTCACACTATAGCTTTGAAAGAAGCGGGCTATTCAAATGCTGATGTTGTCATACTTAGTATAGGTGAAAATCTAGAATCAAGCATACTTACCTTCATGGCCTTAAAAGAAATAGGGGTAAAAAATATCATAGCTAAAGCAAATTCTTCTACACATGGACAAATTCTTTCAAAACTTGGAGTTAATAAAGTCATCTATCCTGAAAAAGAATCTGCAAAGCGTTTGGCTAAAATTCTTATCACTAATCCAAATTTTGAAATCATAGATCTTTCAGCCAACACCATAAAGGTAGCAAAACTTTTAATCGATGAGAATTTAGCGGGGAAAACTTTGCAATCTATTGGACAAAATTTAAAAGTCATTGCACACAAACAACATGATACTTGGAGCATTATGCCAAATCTAGAAAATACCGCTTATTTAAACGATATATTAATGCTACTTGGCACTCAAGAAGAACTTAATCAATATGATTATTGAAGATTTTAAATGCTACTTTTACTTTGCACTATCAATATGATAAATCTAGAAAAGAAACTCTAGTGTACGGCTACACAGACCCGATCCATATTCTAGGTCACTAAATTTTTAATGTCCTTGTAAAATAAGGACATTACAATAAATTAAATATAATCAAAAAACTATACTTATAAGCATTCTTGAAAGCTAATTTAGAAAATATAAAAAATAAATATAATATTAAAAAGATATTTTAAGTGGTGTCAAGGGGGAGACTTGAACTCCCGACCTCCGGCTTATGAGACCAGCGCTCTAGCCAGCTGAGCTACCCTGACATAAAAAGAAGTTAAAATTATACTTTATTTTGCTTAACATTTTATAAAATACTTATTTTATAAATTTTATATATTTTTTAACTTTTTTGTGCTAAAAATATGAAATTATATTTAAAAAGGATTTTAATGCAAATTAGCTCAAGTTATGGCGGTGCCTTTTATACGCAAAATCCTTATCAAAACAAAGACAAAGAACAAACAAAAGAAAATATTTCTGAAAAAGAAAACCCACAGCAAACAAAAGAAAATAAAAACGATCAAGAAAAAGATGAAAAAACTCAAAAAGTTAATGGTAAAGACTTAAGTAGTGAAGAAGTAAAACAGGTACGAGAGCTTGAAAAAATCGACAGAGAAGTAAGGGCTCATGAAGCAGCCCACCAAGCAGCAGGTGGAGCCTTAGCAGGAGCTGCAAGTTTTGGCTATACAAGAGGTCCTGATAATAAAATGTATGCAGTTGAAGGAGAAGTGCCTATAAGAATGCAAAAAGGCAATACTCCTGAAGAAACTATAGCCAATGCTATGCAAGTAATTGCTGCAGCTATGGCACCAGCTGATCCTAGCCCTCAAGATTATAAAGTAGCAGCTAATGCTATGCAAATGCAAAATGATGCGCGCACCGAGCAAGCTAAAATAAAAGCAGAAGAATCAAAAGCTCAAAACGATAAAAATAAAGACGAAAACGATAAAAAAGCAAATCCAAATTCTAAAGCCATAAAATCATACACACAAAATTCATCACAAGATTACATAGGAAGTCAGTATAATAAAAGTGCATAGTGGCAGAGAGGAAGGGATTCGAACCCTCGGTGAGTTACCCCACACACGCGTTCCAGGCGTGCTCCTTCGACCACTCGGACACCTCTCTAAAAATGAAAATTATAACTTATTTTTTTAAATTTATACTAAAAAGGGATTTTATGAAGCTTTTTTACTCTTGTTTTTATCTTTTTATTTTACTTTTTTTAAGTGCTTGTTCAAATCATGCTAATGTTAATTTATCTTATGAAAAAGCCTTTGTAAACAAACAATGTGATGAAAATACTTTAACTTTAAAAAATGCAGACAAAGACACTATATACACAGGGTTAAATTTAGCCTCTTTAGCAAGAGTTTGTAAAGATTATGAAAAAAGTAATGCTTTTTTTGATAAAGCAGAAGAGGCTTACAAATATGATATAGATTTACAAAACGGGCTTCAGAAAGCCACAAGAAATTTTAGCGAAATTTTACTTAATGACACCATCAATGATTATCAAGGTTATTTTTACGAAAGGATTATGCTAAATACCTACAAAGGTTTAAATTATATGAGCTTGGGAGATTTTAAAAATGCAAGAGTAGAGTTTAATAGAGCTTTATACAGACAAGATAGAATGAAAGAATATTTTTATGATTATATACAAAAAGCTCAAGAAGAATACCAAAAAGAGCTTCAAAAAGATAAAAAAACATATGCGAGTTTTCAGCAAAATTTAAGCCCTATCTATAAACAATATGATAATCTTCTTAGCGCATTTAACGCAAATAAAAATTATACTAATATCTATGCTAGTTATCTTAGTGCTTTATTTTTCTTTTTTGATAAAGATTATATTAAAGCTTATGATCTTTTAAAAGAAGTAGCATTAAGCGATGTAAAAAACAAACAACTTCAAAAACAATTTCAAGTATTTGAAAAATTCACTCATTTAAAAACATCCTTCCCTCAACAAAAATATATTTTTATCATTTATGAAGATGGTTTTAGTGCTACAAAAGAAGAATTTGATCTTACCCTGCCATTTGTTTTTAATGATAATCTTGCAAATATTAGTGTAGCTTTTGCTTATTTAAAATCAAGAAATGCTTCTTATAAATTCTTGCAAAGTCAAGATGAAAAAACACAAAATTTAATTTATTTTGATGATATTATAGCAAGTGAATTTAAAACTCTTTTACCCTCTATGGTGATGAAAACCCTAGCCTCAAGCGCTCTTAAAACTTCAATTAATTTAGCCATAGCTAATAATGATTCTAGTGGCTTTTTATCATTTATTAGCACTGTTAGCACTGCTTTAATCAATAAAGCAGATCTTAGAATGTGGCAAGCTTTACCAAAAAGTGCTAGTATTTTAATGCTAAAAAATGAAGGTTTAGTTAAAATTTATAATGATAAAGAAAAAATAATCTTTGAAGATGAGTTGGAAAAAGATAAAAATTATATTGTGCTTATAAGATCTTTTGTGCCAAATTCAAATATTATTTACAAAATTAAAGAAAAATAAGGAGATAAAATGAAAAAAAGTTTATTTTTTATGGTTTTTGCGCTTTTGATTTTCAGCGCTTGTTCTTCACAACCAAAATACACCGATGGTAAAGCTTCGCAAAAAGTTCAAGGAAACGCACTTACTTTAGGACTTGATAGAGAAGATTTTGAAAAAACTGCTGAAGATATGATACAAAGCTTGCTTAGTGATCCTGCTTTTGCAAATTTAAATAGCTCTAATAGAAAAGTTATTGCCATAGGAAAAATCATCAATGACACCCCGCAAAGAATAGACACAGATAAACTCACTTCGAAAATTACCATAGCATTAAGAAAATCTGGTAAATTTATACTAACAACCGCTGTAGCAGCAGGTGGAGCAAAAGATAGTTTATCTCATGATGTAAGAGATTTAAGAGACAATGAAGAATTTAATCAAAATTCCATAGCTAAAAAAGGCACACTTTTGGCCCCAAATTTCTCACTTTCTGGTAAAATCAGACAAGATACCGTTAAACTTTATAATGGCAAAATCCAAACTGAATATTTTTTCCATTTAATTCTTACAGATTTAACTAGCGGTTTAGCTTTTTGGGAAGATGAAAAAACTATTGATAAAACAGGTAAAAGCAAGAGTGTAACATGGTAAAAAAACTACTAATTCTTTTTTTCGCTCTTGTTTATTTTTGTCAAGCACAAAGCGCTTTAAACAAAGAAAGTTATGGTGAGGGTTTTGGAAATACAAGAAGTGAAGCAATAAAGAATGCCATCAATGAAGCTCTTGGGAAAATGGAGGGCTTAAAACAAGTTAAGCTTAAAAAATTCGAATTTAGCTTTAATGGAAATTTCAATATAGGTTATGATGAAGAAATAGACTTAGTTAGCAATGGAGTTTTTAATAGCTATGATATTAAATCTTTAACCCAAACAAATCAAAATGAATTCCATGCAAAAGTTGTGATTTACAAAAAACTTTATAGTGAAAAAAATCTTGAAGATAAAAGTTCGCTAATTATCATCAATAAAGTTAAAGATGAACTTTCGGCTAAATTTGAACAAGAGCTTTTAAGCGTTTTGCTCCAAAGTAAAAAATTTAGAATTTTAGATAGAGCAAATCTTGATCTTTATAATCAAGAAAAATCTTTACTTATAAAAAATGCAAGCGATGATGAACTTGTTAAGCTTTATAATGTTTTAGGGGCTGATTTTTTACTTATTTTAAACCCTAAAATAACACAAACACAAAATGAAATTAACACTCAAACTTATAATATTAACATTGATTATCGTTTGATAGAATTTGCTACAACTCAAATCAAAGCTTCCAATACCTTAGAATTTAAAATGAGTTCTACAAGCAAATCAAGCAAACAAAAAGCCCTTAGAGGTATAGCTACAAAAATTACCGAAGATATTTTTAAACATTCTAAAGACAATGACAAAGAAGAAGAAATAGAACATGGTTTGGATGCAAACTATCAAATCAACAATGAAGGTGGAGTTAATTTAGGTTTTTAAAATGCAAAAAGCATGGGATATTAATGCAAAATTTTGGGATGTACAAATGGGAGATGATTCTAATGAATTTCATAAAAAAGTTGTGCGTCCTAAAGTTGAAGAATTGCTAAACATACAAGATGATGATTATATTCTAGATATTGCTTGTGGAAATGGAAATTTTTCCGCTTATATGTGCAAAAAATACAACATAAATGTTTATGCTTTTGATTATAGTGATCAAATGATAAAATTAGCAAAACAAAGATGGAAAAATTTTCTACATAAAATTCATTTTCAAACTATAGATGCTACTGATAAATTAACTTTGCAAAATTTAGCTAAAAAACACACCTTTAGCAAAGCTGTTTCAAATATGGCTATCATGGATATGGAAAATATCCAGCCCTTATTTAAAAGTCTTTATTCTCTACTAAAAGAAAATGGAATTTTTGTTTTTGCTACTCAACATCCTTGTTTTGTAACATTAACTAAAAAATATCTTAGTCCGCATAATTATCTTGGGCATGCATTTGAAAAACAACCTGTAAAACATCACTACTATCACCGTTCTTTAGAAGAAATTTTCAACACTTGTTTTAAAAATGGTTTTATCATAGATGGATTTTTTGAAGAACCTTTTTTAGATGAAGAATTTCCTGAAATCATAATTGTCCGAGCAAGGAAAATCAGTTTTTAAATTGCAAAAACTCACACCTTTTGCAAAGATCAGCTTTTAGAATTCCTTGCTTGAAGCCTTCTTTTAATTCTATATATAAAGACGAATTTAAAAGCTCGCTAAAATCTTTTTCAAAACAATTTCCAAGTTTTATATCCCCTTTAGTATCCAAACAACAAGGCACTAAAGTTCCATCGCTTAAAATAGCAATTTGTCCATTTAAAGCATGACAACACCCATTCTCCCTAATAACCTCATCTTTCAAAGAAGGCCATTTAAAAAGCCTAGCTTGGTGTAATATAACATGCCTTTCTAGGCGATTTTTAGCTTTTTGCTTTTGAATTTTTACTTTAAAATTTTGCTCTAAAAAATCATAAATTTTCTCATTTTCTAAAGGTGGGTTGAAATTTTTATCTAAATTCCAAAGTCTTAAATTGATAAAAGAATTGTTTTTATTTTCCAAGTGCAAAAAAATAAGTTTTAAAACAGGCTCAAAGTATTCTTTTAAACTCATTCTACTTTGAGATAAAAAAGCACCCAAAGAAATATTGATTTGTCGTATGTTTTTAGAATCTAAAACAAGTTTTATTTTCTCATCATCAAAATAAAACCCACTTGTAGTAAGTTCTATTTGCATATTAAATTTAAAAGCTATTTTTAGATACTCTTTTAAATTTAAAACCCTTAAAGGATCTCCAAGCACATGAAAAGTAAAAAGCTTGGCATGACTATGCACACTTTTGCAAATTTTTTCAAAATTTTCAAGGCTCATTTGTTTTCTTTGCGCTTTTTGGCTAGGACAAAAATCACATTTTAATCCACAAATATCACTTAATTCTATATAAATTTTCTCAAAATGCATAATCACTCTTTTTAAAAAGCTCAAACGCTTTTAGAGCAAGTTTTGAAAGTGCAAGATATTCTAATTCTTTATAAGAAAATGCTTTTGCTTTTAAATCTTCAAAATCATCATCTTTTAAAAAATACACCTTGGCATTAATTTTATATTTGGTGTAAGAGTGTTTAAATTCACCTATAAATTTTGCATTTTTTTCTTTATTGTATTCTAAAAAATTATACATATTAAAATATAGCTTTTCTTTGCTTTTGATAAGCAAAAACTGCTCATTTTTTTGCACTATGAGTATATTTAAAATAATATTTTCATATTGAGTTTTTTTAGATACATGAAATTTTTCATATTCATTTTTTCCACTACAAAAACTCTCTATGGGGCAAAGCTTGCATTTTGCATTTTTAGGTAAACAAATCAAAGCCCCTATATCCAACAAAGCTTGATTATGATCAAATGCATTATCATAGTTTAAAAACTCTTTTGCTTTTTGCGTTAAAAGTTTAGAGTTTGGATTTTGCAAACTATAAAATCTACTCAAAACTCTTTTAATATTTGCATCCACAAAAGCTTTAGCTTGTAAAAAACCAAAACAAGCTATAGCACCAGCTGTATATTCTCCAATACCAGGAAGTTTTTGAAGCTCTTTAATGTCAAATGGTAATTTTGCATTAAATTCTTGCACACAAATTTTTGCACATTTATGTATATTCCTAGCTCTAGTATAATACCCAAGTCCTTGCCAAGCTTTTAAAACCTCATCTTCACTTGCCATAGAAAGTGCTTTTAAAGAAGGAAATTTAGCTAAAAACTGAAAATAATAATTTTGCAAAACACTCTTTACTTGAGTTTGTTGTAACATAATCTCGCTAATATAAACAGCATAAGCATTATCAATATTTTTTAGCTTTTTTAAATCATCCTCGCTACCATATTTTCTATATTCTTTATGCAAAATACGCCAAGGAAGGTTTTTTCTACCATTCTCGTTATACCATTTTAAAATACTTTCATGAATTTTTCGCATTAAAACTTTCTTTGTTTTTAAAAATTATACAATCTATTCTTAAAAGCTTTATGTTAAAATTAAAAAAATATTTTTAAAAAGGAGTAAAAATGAAAAGTTTTTTAAAAGGTTTAGGATTAGGATTACTTTGTTTGGTATTGTTTGTACTAGGAGTAGTTTTTAATACTGAATTTTTAGGTTTAAAAAATCATAATAAACAAAATGTAGAATTTTCAAGAAATATAGAAGTATCAAATGAAATCATACCAAATGTTTTTAATGCTGTTTTAAATTTTAGTGCGAGCGAAGAACTTAGTAAAAAAACTATCATCTCTAGTGATGAAAAAAATCATATTACTAAAACTTTCAAAGAAATTTCAGATCGTATTACCAAAGAAGACTATTGTAAAGGTGGAAGTTATACTTTAGAGCCAAGTTATAATTATTATCAAGGAGTAAAAACACTTAATGGGTATAGATTGTATTCTAATTTCACTTGTCAAATCTCACAAAATAAAAATAAAGACTATGAAAATCTTATAAAAGATATAGAAAATATCAGCAATACTAATACTTTAATTTCTTTTAATACTAAAGCCTTGCAAGCAGGATTTGACGAAGCAACCTTAGAAGCAAACAAAGAAGATTTATACGATCTTGCGCTTAAAAAAGCTTTTGAAAAAGCTCAATATTATTCTAAAACTTTAACAAAAACTTGCATAGTAAAAAATGTTCATTTTGATAGTTGTAATATCAAATACAATTCTCCAAGTTTAGCAGCTAGTGCAGATAGTGTAGTGCTTCCTGTTATTAAAAATGAAAAGCAAAGCTTAAAAGCTAATGTGCTTTTTGTTTGTCAATAAATTTTATTTTGGCTTTATCTTGGGTTTTTATAATTTCTCATCATTAATTTAAAGGAGAAAAAATGAAAAAAATTATAGGTTTATTTATTATGGGTTCTTTAGCAGCCTCTTTGGCATTTAGTGCTGATTTTTCCAAAAAAAGCAATGATGAAATTTTAAATCTTGCAAAAAGCGTAAAAGCACAAGATCAAGCTGACTTAATTATAGAAATGAAAAAGAGAATGAATGAGATGAAATACAAAGACGCAAAAGTTTTTCATCAACAATTTAAAAGTAACTTACGCGAAAACATCTCTAAACTTTCTCCTCAAGAAAGAAGTCAAAGAAAGGCTATCGTTCAAGAAGATATGCAAAAACTAACCGATGAAATGAGTGGCAAAGAAATACGAGATTTAAATTTACATCATTATAACAAAAATGAACACAAAGCCCATAAAATGAATCATCAAGGGCATAGTGCAAATCATGGAAATTGCTCAATGAGATAAAATGGCAGCAAAAATTCTACTCTTAGAAGATGATTTAAGTTTAAATGAAATCATCAATGAAGCCTTAAGCGATGAAGGTTTTAAAGTCTCTTGTGTATATGATGCACAAGAGGCACTAGAAAAAGCTTATGAAGAAAATTTTGATCTTTGGATTTTTGATGTTAAAGTTCCAAAAGGCAATGGTTTTGAAGTATTAAAGGAATTAAGAGAAAGTGCTAAAAACACTCCTGCTATATTTTTAACTTCTTTATCCATGCTTGATGATGTAAAACAAGGATTTTTATCAGGTTGTGATGATTATATTAAAAAGCCTTTTGATGTTGATGAGTTAATTATCCGTGTAAAAAATATCATTAAAAGAAATTTTAGTCATCAAAAGGAAGACTTAATCTTACTTAGCTCTTCAAAAAATATTTCTTTTGATCCCATCAATAAAACCCTTTATCAAAATGAAGAAATTATCAACCTAACTAATAAAGAAAAAGAACTCCTAGCTTTACTTTTAAAAAAACGCCCTCATTTTGTAAATATAGAAACTATTTTTGACGAAATTTGGAGTTTAGATGAAGAGCCTGTGATTATGAGCCTTAGAGTGTATATCAAAAATTTAAGAAAAATTCTTGGTAAAGACCTTATCATCAATCAAAGAAATATAGGCTATGCCATTAGGCTAGAAAATGAAAAGTGAAAACTTTAATAATACCATTTTTAAAATCCTAGCCCTTTATATCATCACAAGTGGCGTATTTTTAACGATTTTTTTTATTACTTTTTATCAAAAAGAAGCAAATTATATACGACTAAATCAAATCACACACTCATACACTCACTATAATTATATTTTACAAAATATCATCGAAGCAAGACACGATAAAAATTTATTAAACGAAGATGATTTTTCTTATATTTCTAAAAAAATAAATACTCAATTTGCTATTGTTGCAAACAATCAAATCATTTTTAGTAATTTAACTTTTGATGCTTTAAAAATATTAACACAGCTTAAAGAAAACAACTTTATTTACAACGAAAACAAAAGATTATTCATAGATTTTTCAAGGATTAGAAATCTTAATACTTATATAGATACGAGTAATTTAAGAAAGCCAAAACACCATTCTCATTTTTTGAGACATAAAAATATCCATATCATTATAGAAACAGAAGATCTTGGCTTTAAAAAAGAACAATACCGCAAAGATAATTACAATAATTTAGATATTAACGATTATGCTAATGAACTTTGGAAACTAAAATTAAAAACTATTTTTTATACACTTATATGTATTTTACTACTTGCTATAATTGCTTATATACTCATCTTGCTTGTTTTTAAAAATATCAAAGAACAATTTAAAACACTCAATGATTTTATTAAAGATACCACGCATGAAATTAACACACCTTTGAGCGTGATTTTAGCTAGTATTAAAAAATTTGATGATACAAATTTAAATCCAAATAACACTAAAAAACTAAATCATATCAAACTAGCAAGTAAAAATTTAAATCATATCTATCAAAACCTCATAGCCTTAAATTTTTTCTTACAAAAAGAAAATACAAAAGAAGATATAAATTTAAAAGAGCTTTTAGAACAAAGATTAGAATATTTTGACACTTTAATCTCTCAAAAAAATCTCATCATTGAAAAAGAGCTTTTAGAGCAAAATTTCTATGCAAATAAAGAAGAAATGCAAATTTTACTTGACAATCTTTTAAGCAATGCCATAAAATACACCAATACTAATAAAAAAATCTTTATTTGTTTAAAAGAAAAAACACTTAGTATTAAAGATGAAGGTCAAGGTATGAGCGCTAAAGAAATTACTCAAATTTTTACACGCTACAAACGCTTTAATCAAGACCAAGGTGGTTTTGGCATAGGCTTAAATTTAGTCAAACAAATAGCCGATAAAAACAATATCAACATAAAAGTTTTGAGTAAAAAAGATAAAGGAAGTGAATTTATACTTTCTTGGTAGGGATAAAAATGGAAATTTGCTTAGAAAAAATTAAAATAGATAACGCTTGGAAAGAATTTTTAAAAGAAGAGTTTTTAAAGCCTTATTTTTTAGAAATAAAAACTCATTATATCAATGCTTTAAATGAAAGAAAAACTATATATCCACCCGCGAATTTAATCTTTAATGCTTTTAATCTAACCCCTTTACAAGATTTAAAAATCATACTTTTAGGACAAGATCCTTACCACAACCCTCATCAAGCCATGGGTTTGAGCTTTAGCGTGCCAATGGGTGTTAAAATTCCCCCATCTTTGCTTAATATCTATAAAGAATTGCAAGATGATTTAAACATTCCTATAGCAAAACATGGTGATTTAAGTAAATGGGCTAAACAAGGAATTTTACTTTTAAATTCTATTTTAAGTGTAGAAGCAAATAAACCTGCCTCACATGCATATTTTGGTTGGCAAAAATTTACCGATGCGGTTATATCAAAACTTAGCAATGAAAAAGAAGGATTGATATTTTTACTTTGGGGAAATTATGCTAAAAATAAAAAAAATTTAATCAACCCTCAAAAACACTTTATCCTAGAAGCAGCACATCCTTCGCCTTTAGCGAGAAATGCTTTTTTAGGTTGCAAGCATTTTTCAAAAAGTAATGAAATTTTATCAAAACTTGGTAAAAGTCTTATTGATTGGAATTTAAACCCTTAATTTACTTAAAACTTATATACTTTCAAAAATTTTCAAAAAAAGGAATACAATGACTTGTCCAGTTTGTGTAAATACTGACTTATTGATGAGCGAAAGAAATGGAGTTGAAATTGATTATTGTCCAAAATGCCGTGGTGTTTGGCTTGATCGTGGTGAGCTTGATAAAATCATAGAAAGAAATTCTTCTCAAAGTACGCAACAACCTCAACAACAAAATTATAACCAACAAGCAAACTACCATCATAATAACGGCTATAAATACAAGAAAAAAGAAAGTTGGCTTGGGGAATTATTTGACTTTTAAGCCCAAAGGCTTAAAAGTTTTTATATTTTTACTTTAATTAAAGTATTTTCTGCCATTTTTGGCACCCATAAATACTCACCATCAAAAAACATATCTGCAGGACCTTTTATAGAAGCCAAATCAAGTTTTATTTCTTTATTATCTTTTAGAGTATAAATATATCCTTGAAGATTTTTACCCCAACTTGACACTAAAAGATTTTTATTTTTATCATATACAATGCCATCAAATTGTTCTATTTTTTTGCTTAATTCTTGAATTTTCTTTGAATTTAAATCAATACTAATGATTTTCCCACCCGCTTTATCACTTGGATCATAACCTGCTACAAATAAAGTATTTTTATCTATTAACAATCCATTTGGGCCACCATATTTTGAATCTAAATGGATAAAGTTTTCATATTTTTTATCCTTTAAAAATACTTTGTGGATATATCCTGTACCTGTGTCACTAACTAATAATGTGTCATTATTTAACACAGCAATATCATTTAAAAATACCGCATTTTTTATAGGAAGTTTGAAAATTTCTTTTTTATTTTTTATATCAAAGCCATATAAAATATCAATATCAACCACATATAAAACATCACCTATTTTAGACATACCTTTTGGAGCATTAAGACCTTTTATAAATTCTAATTCCAAAATTTTTCCATCTTTATCTAATTTTGAAATAAAACCATCATTGTCTTTATTTAATGGAGTTAGCTCTTTTCCTACATTAGATACATAAACTGCATTTTTATCTACATATACACTTTCAGGATGTGCAAAACCTTTAAATTCTTGAACCTCTAAAGCATTTGCACTGCAAAATGCAAATAAGGCCAAAGTTAAAATACTTTTTTTCATAATTGTTACCTTTCTTAAATTTTATTAACAAATTCTAATAAAAAACCAAAATAAAATCTATCATTTTTAAGATAAAAAATATAAGTTTTTTGACTTTTGTTCTTGTTTTGGGGTAATGCCATATCTTTTTTTATATCTTGCTATAAACCAAGCAGGAGAATTAAATCCAAGTTCATAACAAATTTGAGTGATATTTTTTGTAGAAAATTCAAGTAAAAATTTAGCTCTTTCAAAACGCTTGTTATCAAGCCATTCTTTAGGAGTAATACCAAAACTTTGTTTAAAATTACGACTAAAACTTGCTATATCCATTTTACTAAATTTGGCCATAGAAGCTACACTTTCAAAGTCATTTTGACAATATGCAAACATCTTATAAAGCTCTAATTTAAAACCACTTAAAATGGCTTTTAAAAAAGCTAAAAACTCTGCATTATCTTCACTATATAATAAAGACAAAAATAATTCTTCAAATTTTAATCTAAGCAGATATTCATTTTTCTCATTAAATTCATTTATACAAGGTAAGAAAGACTCGAAAATACCTTTAGTTATCAGATTAGTTTTTAAACTAAATAAACTTTTAGCATATTTTGGAGAATCTAATTTACAAATTAATTCTTGATATTTAAAAATAAGTTCTATTAAAATACTTTCCTTAAAACACAAAATAATAGATTCATATATATTTTCATCATTTAAATAATCTCTAATGGAAAAAGAATTTTTTGTAAAAAACACAAGCTCATCTTTTTTTACATTAAACTGATTATCCATAGTATAAATACTTTTAGAACCTTTTAAAATAAATACTAAAGCATAATCTTTAAATACAACTTCTTGATTTTTATCATTTGAAAAATCTTTTTGATACCAACATAAAGAAAAAAAAGTATTTTTCAAAACATTTTGACTGATTTTTTCAAGATCTTTTGGAAAAATTAACATATATACCTTTTTATAAGTTTTTTGATTATTTATATAATACAATAAAAAATATTTTTTATTAAGAATTTATGTTACAATATAATTAATTTCAATTAAAAAAGGAGAAAAAATGAAAAAAATCATTCTAGGTTCTTTACTAGCATCAAGCTTTTTATTTGGAGCAAATTTAGAAAATTTTAATCCAAAAGCACAAAAAGATCATTTAGTTATCAAAATGGAAATTCTTGATAAAAAAGCTAATAAAGATGCAGGCGAAGTTGTAGCAGTACAAACTCCTTATGGGGTAGCATTTTATCCAAATCTTAAAGGTTTAGAAAGTGGAATTCATGGCTTTCATGTTCATGCAAATGCTGATTGTGGAGCAACTGATAAAGGTTTAGGTATGAAAGCGGGTGGACACTGGGATCCTGAAAAAACAGATGCTCACTCAAGCCCATGGGATGATAAAGGTCACAAAGGGGATTTACCACCACTTTATGTAGAAAAAGATGGTAAAGCAACTAACCCTGTATTAGCACCAAAAATCAAAACTCTTGATGAGCTTAAAAATCATGCTCTAATGATACATTTTGGAGGAGACAATCACAGCGATCATCCTGCAGCACTTGGCGGTGGCGGTGCTAGAATGGCATGTGGTGTTATAAAATAAAAATCTAAAGGCTTTTTAGCCTTTAGTGTTATTTAAAAAGCTTAGTAAAATCAAAATCACCCATAAAATCATGGCTTGATCCGCCAAAACTTTGACTAGGACTATAAGTAGCAATAGCCACTGCAAGCTCACTGAGCATAGAAGCTATTTCTTCTCTTTTATCGACTATATAAGCTTTCATACCTTCATAATCACTAGTTTCTAAAATTTTTAAAGGATTATAAATTTCAAAAGCAAATGCCTTTGAACCAACATTTACATTATAATTATTATCAAATAAAGCATTACCTAAAAATGAGCAATTATCTACTATTTTCAAACTTTCACTAGCAATTAAAACTTTATCTTGCACATCTTCATAGTTTTTATCTTCTAGAAGTTTTGAAATTTTTTTCAATGAGGAATCTAAAATTTGCAAAGCACCTATAAAGTCATTAGCATCAGTAATATCTTCACTAAATTTTTGCGTTTGATGTTTTAAATTTGCACCATCTATACTTGAACCTACTTGTCCTAAATATTTTTGTAAGATTTCTAATTCATCTCTCATAATACACCTTCCTTGTTATTGCTATAACAAGAAAAGCATTTTTTATTCCAAATTTTGATCTACCCAAACTCTAAAATCTTTAGCAAAAAGCAAAAAAACCTCATCATAGTTTTGGATTAAAATTTGAGGATTATTATCATTTAATTCTTTTTCATAGTAAAAGTACTTACTCGCTATAAGTTTTTTAGTGTTTATTTGCACTAAATTTAAATTAATACCAAACTTTATTTTAGAATGCAACTCATCACTAAAATCTTGCTCTAAAATATCCACTTTACTTTCTAAAACATAATCAGCACTAGCTAGACTATCTTGATTTAAAACTGCTTTAAATACCCCCAAATCTTGCAAATGAAATTCCAAAAAAGATTTTATCATTAAAGTAGGATTTTCTTTCCAAAAATGATAGGCATAGGTATTGATAGTATAATCTTTTTTATAAAAAATTTCATTAGTATAAGCTAAACCTTTAGGTAAGGAAACTATAATAGTTGCATTTTTTTTATTTTGACTTTGCTCTAGCTTTTCTAAATTAATACTAAAATATTTATTTGCAGGCAAAGTTTGACTTGGATTAATCAAAGAGCAAGCACTAAAAAAAATAGCTATTAAACTAATATATAAATATCTCATTTTATTCTCCTGGAGCATATTGAGTAGCCTTATCTTTATAAATTATATCTGAAGGATTTTGCTTTAAAATATTTAGTAATTGCGTAAAATCTAAAAACAAAACTCTTAAAATATCCAAATTTTCATTTAAGAGCATTCTACTTTTATTAAGCTCATTAAGTTGGCCATTAGCATTGTTTAAAAAATTTGAAAATTCATCTGCACTTTTGCCAAGTTTAGAGCTTGTTTTATTTAAATTTGCTAAGAATGCTGGTACATTAGCATTTAAATGTGCAGAAAATTCTGATGAATTTTGCAAAATTTGCTCTATGTTTTTTAAATTTTTATCACTTAAGAGTTTTTCTAATTTTATTTTTGAACTTGTGATTAGTTCTAATAAATTTGAAGTTTGCTTATCTATGCTTGCAAAAAAACTTTCTTTTGATTTTATAATAGGATAAACATCATCACCTGCTCTCAAAACACTAGCTTCCTCACTACCTCCTGCAAGCTGAATAAATTTAAATCCTGTTATGCCTTGAATTTGCAAACTTGCATAAGTATCTGTTTTAACAACCAAACTAGAATCAAGCTTAACTAAAATTTTTACTCTTAGTTGCTTACTTGAGCTATCTATACTGATATTTTCAACACTTCCAACATCTACTCCTAAAAATTTAACTGGAGCTTTTACACTAAGTCCTGCAACTGATTCTTCCATATAAATTTCATAATATTTAAATGATTTTTCATCTTTTAAATTTCCATACCACACTATAAAAAACAAACTGATAAAAAATAACACACAAACAAAAATTCCAATCAAAATATAATTTGCTTTGTTTTCCATTATCGCATAAACCTCTCATAAAGTCTTGGATTTTGCTCTTGCAAAGCCTCGACATTTCCCAAAAAACCAACTTTTTTTTCTTCTATAATCAAAAAGCGGTTTAAAACATTTTTCATACTCTCTTTATCATGAGTAATTAAGACTACACATAATTTAAAGCTTTGTT
Source organism: Campylobacter sp. CNRCH_2014_2849 (assembly GCF_025772845.1). Classification (NCBI taxonomy): domain Bacteria; kingdom Pseudomonadati; phylum Campylobacterota; class Epsilonproteobacteria; order Campylobacterales; family Campylobacteraceae; genus Campylobacter; species Campylobacter sp. CNRCH_2014_2849. Next base: position 20,854 of record NZ_JAKMSW010000004.1, read on the forward strand.
TTAAACTCAAAAGTAACTCATCAAATTCTCTTGAGCTATAAGGATCAAGCCCAGAAGTTGGCTCATCTAAAAAAAGTAATTTAGAATCAAGTGCCAAAGCTCTAGCTATGGCCACTCTTTTTTTCATACCCCCACTTAACTCACTAGGATAAAGCTTTGCCACGCTCTCATCAAGCCCTACCATTTTAAGCTTCATCATAGCTATTTCTTTAATGTCGTTTTTACTAAGTTTTGTGTATTCAACCAAAGGTATGCTAATGTTTTCAAGTATATTAAAAAAGCTAAATAATGCTCCATATTGAAAAACAACACCCCATTGTTTTTGCAAAAACAAAGCATCTTCATCGCTTATATTTTTTAATCTCTTACCTAAAATTTCATACTCTCCCTTATCAAAATGCTCAAGCATTAACATTTGTCTTAAAAGCACAGATTTACCACTACCACTACCACCTAAAATGCCAAAAATTTCATTATCTTGCACTTCAAAACTAATATCTTCATGCACACATTTACTTCCAAAATAAGTGCTGATATTTTTAGCCTTTATAATCAAAATCCAGCCTTTGTCAAAAATACAGAGAAAATCGCATCAAAAGCTATTACCCAAAAAATAGCATTTACCACACTTTTTGTCGTATAAACACCTATGCTTTCGGTAGTTTTTTGTACAAAAAATCCTCTAAAACAAGCAATAGAAGCAATCAAAAATCCAAAAATAGGTGCTTTTATAAGTCCTATGATAATATGTTTTAACTCCACTGCTTCTTTAAAACGACTCATAAACTCACTCGCACTAATTTCTAAACTAAACCAAGCAACTACAATTCCACCTATAATACTTAAAATATCAGCTACTATTACCACTAAAGGCATAGCAAGTGCTAAAGCCAAAACTCTAGGTAAAATGATAAATTCACTTTCTTTAAAACCCATAGTTTTCATCGCATCAATTTCATCAGTAAGTTTCATTACTCCAATTTGAGCTGTATAAGAACTTGCACTCCTGCCTGCAATAACAATAGCACTAATTAATGGTGCAAGCTCTCTAGTGGCAGAAATTCCCATTAAATCAACAATATAAATATTAGCTCCAAATTGTGCAAGTTGATACGCAGCTTGATAAGCAAGCACCACACCCACAAGCAATGAAGTTAGCATAATAATAGGTAAAGCATTAATAGCACTATTTTCTACATGATATAAAAATGCCTTAAAGCGAAGTTTTTTAGGGTTTAAAAGTGTTTTAAAACAAGTATAAATAATAAGTCCTATGAAATTTAAAAACTGCACTAAAATTGTAAAAGAATTTGCAACTTTCTTTCCTAAATTTTCAAAAAAATCTTTGATTGTTTTTTTATCTTCATAAGAATCACAAAAGCTTTTGTAGTGTTTTTGACAAAGTTCAAAAAGCTTAGCATGCTCACTTTTAAGATTTATCCTACTAAGCTCAAAACCTTTTTGCTTAAATTCATTTTCTAAAGCTAGAAAATACCTAATTCCGGCAGTATCTATAAAATCTAAATTTGCAAAATCAAAAATAATATTTTTTTGAGTAGGAAAATCTAATTTTTCCAATTTTCCTACGCTTGTTTTATCCCATATACCAAAGACGCTAAAAATGCATTCTTGATTTTTAACATCTTTGATTATTTTATTTTTCATTACATAGACTTAAAATATATGAGCTTAATTTCTCCTCACTAAATCCAAAATGCTCAAATACATCTTTATCTTTACCACTCTCACCAAAACTTTCTATACCATAAAGCTCATCACAAATTCTATAAAGCTCGTTTGAATTTGCAGCTTCAACACCTATAACCTTACCTTGTAAAATTCTTTCTTTATAAGATTTTTCTTGAGCGATGAATAACTCATAACAAGGCATAGAAACCACATTAGCAATCACACCTTTTTCTTTTAAAATCTTAGCTGTTTTTACACACAATGACACTTCACTACCACTTGCTAAAAGTGTAAATTGCGCATTTGCGTTTTCTTCTAATAAATAAGCCCCATTTTCCACATCTCCAAAAACAGGCTCGCTTAAAGCACTTAATTTTTGACGCGATAAAACAAAAACACTTGGCATATTAGTTTTAAGTGCAATCTGCCATGCTTTTACATTTTCAACCCCATCAGCTACTCTAAATGTCAATGAATTTGGCATAGCTCTAAAAGTGCTAAGCTGCTCTATAGGTTGGTGTGTTGGTCCATCTTCACCCACACCTATACTATCGTGAGTAAAGATGAAAAAGTGTTTAGCCCTCATCAAAGCTGCTATTCTTGCAGCAGGTTTTAAATACTCACTAAATATAAAAAAGGTAGCACAATAAGGCAAAAACAAACCATATCTAGCAAAAGCATTTGATATAGCAGCCATTGCATGCTCTCTTATACCATAGTGGATATTTTTTCCATTTGGAAAATCGCCCATATCTTTGAGTTCAGTTTTATTTGATGGACCTAAATCTGCACTACCACCTAAAAATCCCGGTAAGGCTTTAGCAATAGCATTCAAAATCACACCATTACTATCTCTAGTAGCTAAATCTTGTCCTTTAAAATCAGGAAATTGTATTTTTGAAAAATCAGGCTCTAAAAGCTCTTTTAGCAATGCTTGCTTCTCTGCATTTAAATTTTGCACTTTTTGATTCCATTTAGCTTGTGCTAAATCCCCAAGTTCTATTGCCCCGCTAAAGCGAATTTTAACTTCTTCTGGGATTTCAAAAGTTTTTTGTGGATCAAAACCTAAAGCCTCTTTTGCCTTTTTTATAAGCTCTTCACCCAAAGGTGCTCCGTGAGAATGATGACTTCCCTCAAGATCTAAAGCTCCTTTAGCTATGGTAGTATGAGCGATAATTAAACAAGGCTTTTTGCTTTCTTTAGCAGTTTTTAATGCTAAATCAATTTGCTCAAAATCATGCCCATCTATCTCAAGTACTTCAAAATTTTGCGCTCTAAAACGCTCTTTTACATTTTCATTAAAAGCAATGGCCACATCACCTTCAATTGAAATATTATTGCTATCATAAATGATGATTAAATTATCAAGATTATGCACACCTGCTAAAGAACAAGCCTCATAAGAAATTCCTTCTTGTAAATCTCCATCACCGCATAAACAATATACTTTATGATTGATAATCTCTTCGCCCAAAAGCAAACTTGCTTTTTTGGCTGCCATAGCAAAACCAACCGCATTTGCAATGCCTTGTCCTAAAGGTCCTGTGGCGATTTCAACACCTGGAGTGAAAATTTCAGGATGACCTGGGGTTTTAGAGTGTAATTGACGGAAATTTTTTAAATCTTCTAAACTTACATCATAACCGCTCAAATGTAAAAAGCTATAAAGCAAAGCACTAGCATGACCACCTGAAAAGACTAATCTATCGCGGTTTAACCATGTAGGATCTTTTGGATTATGCACTAAATGAGTACTTAAAACACTTATAATATCTGCTAAACCCATTGGAGCACCTGGGTGGCCTGAATTTGCTTTTTGCACCATATCCGCACATAAAAATCTTATAGTGTTGGCTTGTTTTTGTAACATTGTTTAACCTTTTAAATATTTATCAATCAAAATTTGAAGCTCATTAGCAAGCTTAGAGTCTAAATTTTTCATTTTTTCTTCACATAAAGCAATTTTATCATCTTTTGCCTTTTTAGCACCTTCTAAACCTAAAAGTTTAACAAAAGAATTTTTATGCAAATCATTATGAGTTGGCTTTCCTGCTTCTTGAGTATCTAAAGTCGCATCGATAATGTCATCTTTAATTTGAAAAACCAATCCTATCAAAAGCCCTATTTCATAAATTTGCTCGCATTCTTTTTCATCTAACTCACAAATTTCACAACCCATTTTTAAAGCCGCTGCAATCAATCTTGCAGTTTTATGAATGTGCAAAAACTCAACTTGCTCTAAATTTAAAGGCATATCTTCAAAATAACAATCAATAGCTTGCCCAATAATCATACCGCCAAGCCCTGCATTAAAGGCTAGAGTTTCTATGAGTTTTAATCTAACATTTTCTTTTAAATCAAGCTTAGAAAGAAGTAAAAAAGCTTGAGTATTTAAAGCATCGCCCACTAAAATAGCCGTAGTTTCATCATATTTTTTGTGTAAAGTTTGCTTTCCTCTACGCAAAGAAGCATCATCCATAGCGGGTAAATCATCATGTATTAAAGAGTAAGTGTGGATAAATTCCAAAGCCAAAGCTGCATTTAAAGCCTTTTCAAACAAAGCAGGATTTTTAGCATTAACTATACCCAAAAGCAGTTGGGCTCTAAAATGCTTCCCACCAGCTTCTAACATCCATTTTAAAGCTTCATTAAAAAATGGATGAAAGCTTTGAGTTTTAGGAAAATTTTGCTCTAAATGCTGTTTGAATTTTTCTAAAATCACTTATTTAGCCTTATAAAAAAGTCAAAGTATCCTTTATTAAAATGCTCAAAGTCATTATTTTTCGCTGAAGGGATATTGCTTGCTTGTCTTGAGACTAGAATATCAAAAGTATTAGCTTGAGCTAAAACAGCTTGAAGTTCATTAAAATTGTTGATTTTTTGATTATTAATTCTTAAAATTTTATCCCCTTTTAAAAATCCAGCCATTTGCGCTTTAGAATTTGGAGTAACTTCTGTAATATTCATTTTCATATCTACGCGCAATCCTAGATTGCTATAAAAAGAACTTGGCTTAGCTTGAACCACTTTTTTAGGCTTAGCAAATGCACCCAAGTCTTTATCAAAAACCATAGTGGAGATATTAACATCTTTATTATCTCTTAATACATTAAAGTATAAAGTTGCACCGCGATCAGCAAATAAAATTTTTTCATTTAGTTTTCTTAAATCATCATAAGCTTGTCCATCAACACTCACAAGCTCATCATTAAGTAAAAATTGTCCATTTTTACGCACATTTTTAACATAAATTTTGCCATCACGCATATCAAAATCCACACCTATATCACCCCAATAAGCATCAGGATATTTTGCAAAGTGTTTTAAATAACGATTACCTATAAGTTTGCCATCTTCTAAACTTATACCAAGCATTTTACAACACGGCGAGTTAAGCTCTCCGATTTTAGAAGCAAAGTCAAGTTGATCACGCTCTGTCAAACTTTGCCCAAAATACTTCAAATGTCCTATATAGCTTTTATTGCTATCTAAAATTCCCACCCAACTATTGCGTGTTAAATCTTCTTCATTTCCCATAGGTGCAGGAATTAAACTAAAATCTGTTTTTACTAAATACAAATTTAAAAAGGGATCATATTTAGTATAGCTGTTTAATTTCGCGTTTTTAGTTTTAACTACTGCTAAAGTATTTTCATTTAAAGCAAAAGCAGGTAAGCCCTCATAAATCAACATACTAGCTTTATTTTTTTCATAACAACCCAAAAAATCATTAAAAGTCGGTCTTGGCACAGCAAAAAGTGTGCAAACTACACCCAAAATACAAAGTAAAATTCTCATAGCATTCCCATTCCGCTAAATAAATTACTAGCCATTGATTTTTTATTTTGTTCTACCATTTTCATCACATCATTAATCGCTGCTATTAGTAAAATTTGCATAGACTCTTTATCTTCTAACAAAGAATCATCAATGTTTATATCGATGATTTCACCTTTTCCGTTAGCACTAACTTTTACTAAACCACCACCACTTTTTGCACTAAATTCTTTTTTTAAAGCTTCTTGCTCTAATTCATTTGCTTTTTCTTGAGCCTTAGTTAAAAGCTCGCCCATTTTAGAAAAATCCATATTTTCAAACATTTATTTTCCTTCTTTTAATATCTCTAATACTACTTCTTTATCATTAAAAGGATATTTTACACCCTTGATTTCTTGATAAGTCTCATCGCCCTTACCCAAAATCACTACAAAATCATCTTTTGTTTTAAGCTCTAATGCTTTTTTGATCGCTTCTTTTCTATCACATTCTACAAAAACACTCTCATCTTTTTCTATACCATTTAAAATATCATTAATTATATCCATTGGCTCTTCTGAACGCGGATTATCACTTGTGATGATGAGTTTTTTAGCATAGTGTTTGGCAACTTTAGCCATTAACGGACGCTTAGTTTTATCTCTATCTCCCCCTGCTCCAAAAACTACAATCAAATCACGATATTTTAAAGCATCTAAAACTTTTTCTATGCCATCGGGCGTATGAGCAAAATCTACAATCACATCTTTTGCAACCACTTGCATTCTACCCTCAATGCCGCCAAAATTACTAATGGCCTTTTCAAGCTCTTTTAAATTTGGCTTAACAAGTTCATTTACACAAGCGCTTGCAGCCAAAAGATTATAAAGATTAAAAAGCCCCACCAAAGAAGAATCAATCATAAAAGTTTCTTTACCAAAATTTACCACAGCTTCAATGCCATTTTTTAAAGCATAAGCTTTAATGTGGTAATAACTTGGATTTTCCACTCCATAAGTAAAAGCACCTTTGACATTAAAATTTATAGCTTTTGCATCTTTGTTGATAAATTTCATACACTCATCGGTAAAAAAACTTTCTTTTGCCGCTTGATAGTTTTGAAAGTTTCCATGAAAATCTAAATGATCTTGAGTGATATTAGTAAAAATTTTAGCCTTAAACTCAAGCCCTTCAATGCGATTTTGCACCAAAGCATGCGAGCTTACTTCCATAATCAAAAATTCACATTTTTCCTTACTTGCTAAAGATAAAAGCTCTAAGGTTTGTAAAATAGGAGCAGTAGTTAAGCCTTTTGGAGTGATATTTTTATCATTTATAAAACTACCCCTAGTTCCCATTAAAGCACATTTATAACCTAAATCAAGCAAGATAGAGTAAATAGCCCCCGCAGTAGTTGTCTTGCCATTTGTGCCTGTAATGCCTATGATTTTAATACTTTCATCTATATTTAAAAGCTTCTTGCATTCGCCAATGCCAATAACTTTTGCTTGTTTTTCTAAAGCTTGATGAAGAAATTTTTCATTTTGAGTAGTTTTTAAGAAAAAACAATCTTTTTCGCATTCATTAGAATTATCACAAATGAAAGTATTTTCAATCTTTACTATCATAATTTAATTCCTTGATTTTCTCACTAAGCTTAATAAATCTATAATTAGAATAAAAATGCGCTGAAACATCTTCCATATAAGCTACGAGCATATCTTTATAACCATGTTCTAAAAGCTTTTCTAAAAAATCCACAAAATCTTCTTTATCGTTAATAATAAGTTTATTAGATATTATAACATTTTCTAAAGCTTGTTTAAACCCAACTTTTGCTTCGCTAAGTAAAAAATCTTGATAACTCAAGCCCTCAAAATCTTCGCTATCTTCTTCAAACTGCACACTTTGGCTAAGATTAATGAGTTTTTCTAAGTCTTTATCTACTTTAGTATTTTTATAATTTTGCATAAAAAATTCAAAAAAAACAAAAGCTTCTTCAGGGCTTTTTAAAGCCAAATCACAAATATTAATAAAAGTTAAAAGTCTTTTATTTTTACGCTTTTCATAAGCAAGAGAAAAATACATCTTAGCATTTTTAAAATCTTTTTTGTAAAAACATTCTATGGCTATTTTTTTATAATTTTGCAAATTCGCTTTCCCCACCTGCTAAATTTACTATAGTAATATCTGGATGTATATCGATTTTAAGTTGTTTTTCCAAGCCATATTTCAAAGTCGTTCCACTAGCTGGGCAGCCATGACAAGCTCCGGTTAGTTTCACATAAACTACACCATTTTTCACACCCAAAAAATCAAGCCCTCCGCCATCATTTTCTAAAATATGCATAGTTTTAGCTAGACTGGCTTTTACAGGTTCGATTAATTCCTCATCACTAAAAGGCATATTCATAATTTTTCCTTGATTATTTTTAGTTTAATTTTATCTTATTTGCCTTTAAAAAATGTAAATTATTGTTTATTTTAGACTTTTTGCTATACAATGGTAAAAAGACTTTAGGAAATTTTATGCAAAAACACACCCAAATAAAAGGTTTTGAAAAACTCAAACTCATTATCATACTAGGCTTTTTATCTGCCATAGCACCACTTTCAACTGATATGTATTTACCTGCTTTAAATGAAGTAGAAAAAAGCTTTCAAACAAATTCTTTTTACACTCAACTTTCTCTTGCAAGTTTTTTCATCGCCTTTTCTTTAGGTCAGCTTTTATATGGACCATTAAGTGATGTATATGGCAGAAAAAAACCTTTATACATAGGACTTTTTATTTTTATTTCTTCAAGTATTGCTTGTGTTTTAGTTGATTCCATTCATGCTTTTATAGCTTTGCGTTTTTTTGAAGCTTTAGGAGGTTGCGTGGGTGTAGTCGTAGCAAGAGCTATAGTAAATGATGTTTTTGAGCTTAAAGAAGCAACAGGAGTTTATGCTTTAATGATGGTTTTTACTTCTTTAGCCCCTATGCTTTCTCCTACTTTTGGTGGAATTTTACTTGAATTTTTTTCTTGGCGTAGTATATTTTTAACATTGTTTATCTTAGGCTTTATTTTATTTTTGCTTGTTATTTTTGTTCTAAAAGAAAGCAATCACAACACCAAAGGAAAAAAATTCAATCACAAAGAGGTTACAAAAAGTTACAAAAAAGTTTTAAAAGATCGCCGTTTTGTAGTATATTTGCTTTGTGGAAATTTAATATTTGCAGGTTTTTTTGCTTATTTAACCGGCTCATCTTTTGTTTTTACACGCGTTTTTGGATTAAGCGAGCAACAATACGCAGCCCTTTTTGGAGCTCATGCTCTAAGCTTTGTTATATGTGCAAATATCAATGCAAGATTAGTCCTTAGATTTTCTCCTTATTATATACTCCCTAGAGCGCTTATGGTGATTACTTTTTTAACTTTTTTACTCATTTTGGGTGCAACTTTTGAGCTAGGTTTTTGGGCTTTTGAAATTCCTTTGTGTTTTATCATAGCAAGTTTGGGTTTTATCCTGCCAAATACCACAACCTTAGCTATGGCAAGATCAAAACAAAATGCAGGCAGTGCTTCAGCACTCTTAGGTGCAGCACAATTTGCTATGGCAGGAGTAATGGCATTTTTAGTAAGTCTTTTAAATGCTAATACACCTATATTTTTATCACTTATTTTAGGAACTTGCACATTTTTATCTTTGATTTCTTATCTAAGTTTGATTAATAAAAGAAAGTTAAATAAAATCAAAAAGAAGTTAAGCGTGATTTCTCACGCTTAATTAAGCAATATTTTTGAAAAGATTCATTGACTATATCGAACCTTTTTCAAAAAACTTTATATCAATAAACAATATTTATATTTTTCTTGATAATTTTAGTGTTTTTGATCATAATAGCAAAACAAAATATTTTAAATTTGCAATGATCAAAACTATTAATAGATGATTAGCTTTATAAATTTTTATTTTAACTTGTCGATATGCAAATCATGCTACTCACTCCTTAAGGCAAGAAAGAAGTGAGTTAGCAATAGATTGAAGGCTTCAAGGCTATCAAGTATTACAAGGCTACCTCGATAACCTTGTAAAGCTTGATCCCAAGGTTTTTAAAACCTTGGGTTAAGATTATTGTTTTAATTGAAGCAAAGTATTTAAAAGCTGATCACTTGTGGTAATCGTTTTTGAGTTTGCTTGATAACCCCTTTGGATTACGATAAGCTCTGTTAATGCACGACTTAAATCCACATTTGACATTTCTATGGCTGAGCCTTTTAAGCCCCCTCTACCGCCTTCGCCCGCATGACCTATGGTAGCTGTTCCTGAGTTTGCTGTCGCTTTATAAAGGTTATTACCCATTTCTTCAAGACCCATATTATTTGGGAAAGTAGCTAGAGCAACCTTAGCTAGAGCTAGAGTTTTACCATTTGTAAATTCTCCATAGATATAACCATTCTCATCAGTTCTTAATGCATCTGGCTTTAGATTACCCCCTGTGTAACCATCTGTTTCTTGTTTAGTAGTAGATGAGTCTTTATCATAGCTTGTTAAACCATCAAAACCACCTGTTGTTCCAAAGTCAAGTTTGATTACTTGATCAGGTTTTGAGCCGTTGTTTCCGGTAAAATTTAATACATTTGGTGTATAGCTTTGTAGTGAGCCATCATTACCAAATCTTAAATTTCCTACTACTATATTTCCCGGAGCACCATCACCACTAAAATTTATCTCTGCAGGTTCAGGCACTGAGATGATGATAGACCATTCAGCCCCACCATCTGCTGTTTTAGTTTGTTTAGTAAATTGCACGGTTAGCTCATGTCTAGTTCCTAATGAGTCAAAGATTTCTATACTAGCAGTATGAGCTGAAAGATACATGTCTTGAGAATATTTTTCATTATTACCTGCGTTGAAATTTCCATCTAAGGCACTAAACATCGCTGTGAATTTATCATTAGTTGCTATTTTATTAGCTTCATTAGAATAACCTGTAACCTTAAAAGTCATATCTTTAGAATCATCATTTAATTTTGGATTAGTTATTTTAAATCTACCATCACTTTCCACTACCACTTCTACACCAGCGTTTACGTCATCTGGAACAGGAACACCATTTGCAACCCAATTTTCTATAGTACCATCACCATCATAATCCACAGCCCATCTAGCATCTCTTTGCAAAAGTTCTCTTAAATCTTCAGTAGTATGAAAAGTCCTTTGTCCTGTTGGTTGAGGCATATTTGCATCTTGTTGATTAGCTGCTGTAGGATTAGGATTAGGTCCTATATCTACATTATTAGAACTGTAAATATATTCATGTGCTGTGATGACACTTACAGCTTGACCATCTCTACCAGCGCCACCTGTAAGATTAGCACCTGTTTGTGGTAATCTATTTAAAACATTACCAGGAGCTAAATCATTTTGTCTAATATTTATAGTTTGACCTGCAGTATTTCTTTGATTATTTACTGTAAAACTAATATTTTTAGATTTTGCCGTAGTGCCTGTGCTATTATCATTAGTTAAGGTAAATCTACCATCTACTATAGAAGCTACTACACCTGTTTCAGCTGTTTTGGCATTAATAGCATTTAAAAAAGTCTCTTTACCCACACCTTCAGCTGTAATATTTACCCCATTAATAGTTATATCTAAAATCGCAGGATGTTGATTTCCGTTTATATCAGTATACCCCCAAAATGTATAATTATTTCCAACTTTCATATCTGCTTGATTTGTTGGAAGATCTGTTCCAAGTTGTGTATTACTAGTCCACTTAGCATCAGCATAACTTACCCATATTCCTTGACCATCGCGCAGATTTAAGCCCTCACCTTGAGCGTTAAACACTACACCCATATCCACACCTTTTTCAGTTACTTGGGCTCCACTTTTAGAAGTAGTATAAAACTCAGTATGGCCAGTATCGTTTTCATCTATTACTGTTCCTGTATCATTTCTCATACCATGAGTAGAATCAAGAGCATAGATAGGACGCTTAGCAGAAGCATTCATACCTAAAGTATTACCACTATCTAAATTTGCTGTAAGGCTTACTGAAGTACTTGGCCTAGCAGGCATACTCATACCAGGTGGGATAACTATATCTTGCACTGAAGTTGAAGAGTCAATTTGGCCTGTTTCTTGATTATAATTCCAACCTTGAACCGTGTAGCCGTTATTATCTACGAAATTTCCTACTGCGTCTGTTTTAAAGTCCCCTGCACGGGTAAAAAACTGCGTAGTGCCACCATCATTTGAAACGATGAAAAATCCATCACCATTGATAGCCATATCGGTGTTTTTGTCTGTAGTTTGGATATTACCTTGAGAGTGAATTCTAGTAGTAGAATTTACACCTGCACCAAGTCCAACTTGCATAGGGTTTTTACCACCTAGGTTGCCATCTGGAGCTGTAGCTATCTTAGAAGTTTGACTCATAAGCGTTGAGAAATCCGCACGAGAATATTTAAAACCAAATGTATTAACATTGGCTATGTTATTACCTTCTACATCCATTGCGTATTGGTGTGCTTGGAGTCCTGAAACCCCAGCCCAAAGAGATCTCATCATAATTAAATCCTTTAAAAAATATTGCTTTGTGATTACTTCACAATCTACTATTGCTTAGCCAAGACAAAGCAATAAGTGTTCCAAAAATGTAAATATTTCTAAAACTTGTATAAATTTATAATGTGAATTGTGTAATTAAGAATTGCTAGTATTTTTAAAGACTGATGAAAGAATATCTATATGCTCTAATAAACCTTTTTTGATTTGAGAATTTGGAACTCTCATAGGATCCAACTGAACAATAACCCCTTCTTTTCTTGCGTGTTTTATAGCCGGTATAAAATCGCTATCTGCAGTGATAAGAATGATTTTTTCAATTTGCTTTTTTATAGATAAAGTAGCAATATCTAGTCCTATTTTCATATCAACACCTTTTTGCCTAATATCTAAAACAAAATCATCCTCAGTTAAACTATCGATTTCTATCTCTTTATATAAAAGTTGTTTAAATTTATCATAATTTTTGATTTTCCATTGGAAGTTATTTTCATCAATCTCGCCCAATCTTACAGCAAAATATGGTTGCTGTCTTAAACAATCTAATAATCTAGTTCTAAATTTAAAAGTATCGGTTTTTCCAAGATTTAATGATTTATCTGTTTTTTCTATGGGCGGTATTGGAACATTTTTATTTAATGGTTCGCAGTCATAAACATAAACTCTATATAAATAATCTCTATTTCTTTTAACAGACTCAAACACATAATCTTTTAATCTTTTAGCTAATTCTTCAGGAGTCATATCTTTGATATGTTTTAAAGTGTTATATCTTTCTATAAAAAAGGATAAATCTACCAAAACAGCAGTTTTTCTAGGCTGTATAACAGAAAAGTTTATATCTTCACTAAAATTATTCATAAAAGTCCTACTATACATAACGAGATGTCAATCTAAAAATAAACGGCTAGACGACTTCTCGCTATGCAATGATGATTTATTATAACATAATAAATTAAAATTGCTATAACTTTTCAAAAAGACATTTGTAAAATTTTGTAAAGTTTTTTTAAAATTACTCGATATAGTCAGTGAATCTTTTCAAAAATATTGCTTAATTAAGCGTGAGAAATCACGCTTAACTTTTATTTCTTTCTTTTAATTTAGCAATCACATCATTTAAACTCAAGTCCGCATCAGCTAATAACACTTCTAAATGATAAAGTAAATCAGCAGCTTCATTTATCAACTCATCTTTATCTTTAATAGTAGCAGCCAAGGCGGTTTCAACGCCTTCTTCACCTACTTTTTGTGCTATGCGTTTAGTGCCTTTTGAAAAAAGTTCAGCCGTGTAAGAAGAGCTTGCACAAGTGTTTTTGCGTGAGTTGATAAGTCTTTCAAGACGCGATAAAAACACAAAATCAGCTTTTTTAGAAAGCGTTTCAAAACAAGAAGTATCGCCTGTATGACAAGTAGCGCCTTGAGCTTTTACAAGGATTAAAATACAATCTCTATCACAATCAAGTCCCATATCTATGATATGCAAGAAATTCCCACTTTGCTCACCTTTCATCCACAAACGCTCTTTAGTGCGTGAGTAAAATACAACCTTTTGGTGCTTAAAACTCTCTCTTAGAGCTTGTTCATTCATAAAACCTTGCATTAAAACTTCACAAGAATGATAATCTTGGATTATCACGGGGATAAGGTTATTTACCTTTTGCCAATTTATGCTTTTTATAAATTCTTCTTCATTTATACCCATAGTTTTTCCTTATTAAATACGAATTTGTATGCCTTGATCTTTTAAAAATAGTTTTAATTCTTTAATATCTATAAGTTTTTTATGAAACACTGAAGCTGCTAAAGCTCCATCAACACCAAGTTTAAAAGCGTCCAAAAAATGCTCTTTAGCTCCTGCGCCACCGCTTGCCACTAAAGGCACAGGACAAATTTGTCTAACCTTGGTAAGTTGATCTAGATCATAACCCTTTCTCATGCCATCTTGATTCATCATATTTAGCACGATTTCGCCAGCTCCTAGCTCGCATACTTGCTTTACCCACTCTAGTGTTTTTTTACCACTATGATGAGATTTGCTCTCATCTCCGGTGTATTTATAGACTAAAAGCTCGTTGTTTTCATCTTTAAAAGTATCTATACCTACGACTACGCATTGAACTCCAAAGCTTTTTGCAAGGCGTGAGATTAAATCAGGATCATTTAAAGCAGGGGAATTAATAGAAATTTTATCAGCACCATTTGCTAAAAGTTCTTTTGCGTCATCTTCGCTTTTTATACCCCCTGCGACGCAAAATGGTATAGAGATATTTTGTGCTACTTTGCTTACCCAAGCTCTATTGATACGCTCATTCTTGGCTGAAGCCATAATATCATAAAATACAAGCTCATCAATGCCATTTTGTGAGTAAAATTTAGCAAGTTCTATAACATCTCCCATATCTTCATGATTTTTAAACTGCACCCCTTTAACTACTCTACCATCTTTTACATCTAAACATGCAATTATGCGTTTTGTAAGCATTCTTGAGCCTCCTTTATGCTAAATTCTTTATTAAGCAAGGCTTTACCTACGATGATACCACTTACTATGCCATTTAGCTTTTTAAAATCTTCTAAGCTCGCCACACCTCCACTTGCTTGGGTTTGCAAATGTGGGAATTTCTTATGCAAAGCTTTGTATAAAGTGATGTTTGCTCCACTCATCGTGCCATCTTTAGAAATATCTGTGCATAAGATATGTTTTACATCTTTATAAAAATTTAAAAGCCCAAACAAACTCTCATCGCTTGTTTTACTCCATGCATCAACAGCCACAAAAAACTCATCTTTAACGCAAATGCTATCAAGCGCTAAGACTATATTTTCTACACCAAATTCACTCAAAAGCTCTTGTGTAAGGGGCTTATTTTTAACCGCTAAAGAGCCTATAACTACGCGTTTAACACCGCTATCAAACAAAGCTTTAACTTCATCTTTAGTGCGAATTCCTCCACCTACTTGAAGATTTACTTTGATTTTTGAAGCTAGGTTTTCTATGAGTTTTAGTTGTCTTTTACTAGGATCTTTTGCACCGCTTAAATCCACCAAATGAAGCCAAACAACACCTTGAGCCTCATACTCTTGAAATTTAGCTAAAGGATCAAAGCTGTATTCTTGCTTTTTAGCATAATCTCCTTTATAAAGCCTTACTACTTTGCCATCTATTAAGTCTAATGCCGGAATGATTTGAGTTTGCATTTTTACCTACATATTTATGAAATTTTTTAATAATACTTCGCCCGCTTCGCCGCTTCTTTCAGGGTGAAACTGCACACCATAAAAATTGTCTTTATTTAAACTTGCACTAAATTTGGTAGAATACTCACACTCTGCGATGGTGTATTCATTTAAACTCACACAATAACTATGCACAAAATAAAAATAAGCTCCATCTAAGCCTTTAAAAAGCTCATGAGAGCTAAAGACTTGATTCCACCCCATATGCGGGAAAGTAAAATTTGTTTTTTCTTGGAATTTTTGTGTCTCGAAAGGCATAATACCAAGTGTTTTTTGGTGTAATTCTTCTGAAAATTTACCCAAAATTTGCATACCAAGACAAATGCCTAAAAGTGGTTTTGTGGTAGTTTGGATAAAATTTTCTAAATTGAGTGCTTGTAGATTAGCCATTGCTTTAGCTGCTGTGCCAACCCCAGGAAGTAAAAGCTTATCTGCTTGTGAAAGTTCTTTTAAATCATGCGTGATAATACTTTTTTGTCCTAAACGCTCGAGCGCAAAAGCAAGTGAAGCTAAATTCGCACAACCTGTATCTATAATAGCTAGTTTCATGATAAACACTTTCTTGAAAAATTAAATTCCCATTTCATATTTTACACTCTCTTTCTCATATTGCTTAGCAATACTCTCATAATCTGCAAAATATACAATATCTTTTATTTTTTCATAAATAGAATTCGAAATTATATTTTGAAATTCTCTATATCTATTTTTATGCGCAACAATAAAAAATTTTGCTCTAAAATCTTGAAGCTCATAAAAACGGTTAATAGAATTTTTTATATTAGTAGAATGCTCTACCTCATAAAAAGCATGAGGCATTTTTCGTTCATTAAACCAAATACAATCGCTAAATTTAGCTTTTTGTGTCAATTCATCATATGTAAAACTATAAAGAGAATCTAAAGTAGCCAAGTCGCCTAACCTAGTATCCATAAAATATTTATTCTTATCTTGACTAGGAACAAAAGTTTGAAAGCCTCTTAAATTTCCAATTGAGACAATAAGCCCTTGATAATAAGAATGACTAAACTGACATTCGTTATTTATCAAATTTAATTTTTTTTCAATCTCATGCTTTTTCTCTGTTAAACCCCAAAGTCCTGCTGTGATTTTATAAAATTCTTTATTTGTTTGTAATATTCTTCTAATACTTGCAAAAGGTGTTTTTGTTTCCCATTTACTAACATCTGTCAGCATATAAAGCTGACTTAAAGTTGCAAAGTTATTATTATTTTTAAAAGCTTCTATAACATTATCTTTTTGTTTCATTGTTAAGTCTCATATAACATAATAAGTGATCATATTTTACAAACACTTGCATTATAAAAAAAATTTTCATATCACTCCTTTAGAGCTTGCTAGGTTTTCATTTTCTATTTTTATAGCCATTTTTAAAGCTCTTGCAAAGGCTTTAAAAAGTCCTTCGGCTTTGTGATGATCGTTTTTGCCTTTAACTTTTAAATGCAAACTCGCACCCATAGCATAGCTTAGTGAGTAGAAAAAATGCTCTATCATTTCTGTGCTTAATTCTCCAAGCTTTTCTTTTTTAAACTTAGCCTTATAAACTAAATGCGGTCTATTACAAAAGTCAATTGCACAACTTGCCAAGCACTCATCCATAGGTAAAACAAAGCCATATCTTGCAATACCTATTTTTTGATCTAGTGCATTTTTAATAGCCTCGCCCAAAGCAAGTGCGACATCTTCTACGCTGTGATGTTCATCAACTTCTAAATCCCCTTTGCATCTTATCTCTAAAGATATATTTGCATGCGTAGCAATTTGCTCTAACATATGATCAAAAAATGCGATATTTGTTTTTATATTAGCTTTTGCTTTTTCATTAAAAGCCATTTTAACTTGAATTTGGGTTTCTTTGGTATTACGCTCTATACAGGCACTGCGGTAATTTTGCAAAATAAAATCAGCGATTTGCTCCCAGTTAAAATCGTTTTTATCGTATTTTAAACCTTGAATTTCAAGATTTTGCGCTAAAAGCATATCGCTGTCTCTATCGCCTATAACAAAACTTTTGGTTTTATCATAAAGTTTATTTTTGATATAGTTTTCAAGCATGGCAGTTTTTGGCTTCCTGCAGGCGCAATTTTCATGCTCAAAATGCGGACATATAAAAATATCTTCAAATTCTATGCCACAACTTTGAAAAACACTTAGCATTTTTTCATGAGCCTTGTCAAAATTTTCCCTAGGAAAAGAATTTGTGCCTAGGCCATCTTGATTACTTACCATAACAAATTTAAAACCAAAATTTTTTAACTTTAAAAGCGCATTGATAGCACCTTTTTCAAACTCAAGTTTTTCCAAAGAATCGATTTGAAAATCATCTTTTGGCTCATCAATGAGCGTGCCATCTCTATCGATAAATAAAATTTTTGCACTCATTTTAGACTTTCTAATCTTAAACTCACGGCATTTTTATGCCCATCAAGCCCTTCAGCTGCTGCTAAAATTTCCACCACAGGACCAAGCTTTTTAAAGCCTTCTTTGCTAAGTTCTTGTACAGTCATTCTTTTCATAAAATCAGCAAGCCCTAGTGAAGAATAAGACTTGGTAAAACCATAAGTTGGCAATACATGATTTGTTCCACTTGCATAATCTCCCATAGATTCTGGAGAATACTCACCTAAAAATACCGAACCTGCATGCATAATATCATCAAGCAAGCTAGATGGATTTTGTGTATGAATGATCAAATGCTCGGGTGCATAGTCATTTGAAATACTTATGGCATGTTTTATATCTTTTGCAAGAATGATTTTAGAGTGTGCTAAAGATTTTGAAGCAATTTCTTTACGCGAGAGTTTTTCAAGCTGTAAAGCAACTTCATTATCTACTTCTTTAGCTAATTTTTCACTTGTGCAAACTAAAATCGCTTGAGAATCTGCTCCATGTTCAGCTTGCGAGAGTAAATCTGAAGCTATAAATTTAGCATTAGCAAACTCATCTGCTAAAACTAACACTTCAGAAGGCCCTGCTTGCATATCAATAGCTACTCCATGATTATTAACTTGCTTTTTGGCTTCAGTTACAAAAGCATTTCCTGGGCCAAAAATTTTATCTACTTTTTGCACACTTTGCGTTCCATAAGCAAGCGCTGCTATAGCTCCTGCTCCACCTATTTGATACACTGCATCAACTTCACAAAGTTTTGCCACAAAAGCAATGGCAGGATGTAATGGCGCTGGGGAAGCTAAGGCTATGAATTTACATTTTGCAATTTTAGCAGGGATAGCTAGCATAAGTGCGGTTGAAAAAAGTGGTGCTAAGCCTCCTGGTATATAAAGCCCTACTTTTTCAATGGCTCTTGTTAGCACCTTGCAAGTTACCCCTTCAAAGGTTTGAACCTCTATGGTTTGACTTTCTTGAGCTTTGTGGAATTTATAGATATTTTCATAAGCTATTTTGATAGCTTGTTTTAACTCATCATCAATTTGCTCTGCTAAATTACTAAGCTCTTCATCACTTAGTTTGATGGAATTTAACTCTACTTTATCAAATTTTATAGCCATTTGTTTTAAAGCTTCATCGCCATTTGTTTTAACATCTTCAATGATTTGTTCTACTATGGTTTTAACCTGCGCATTAGCACTCATAGCAGGACGCTTGAGTGCTAATTCTTGTTCGCTTTGGTTTAATTTTTCAAAATCAAGTATTTGCATTTTTATCCTTTAAGAGAGCATTTTTTCAATAGGTAAAACTAAAATCGCACTTGCACCTTCTTTTTTTAAAGCTTCCATAGTTTCCCAAAATAAATTTTCTTGACTTACCATATGCAGTGCCACTCTAGCTTTATCATTTTCTAAAGGTAAAATCGTAGGTTTTTCAACACCTGGTAACAAGGCTGTGATTTTTTCTAGCTTTTCAATAGGAGCATGCAACATGATGTATTTTGACTCTCTTGCTTGCATAACTCCATGAATTCTAATGAGTAATTTATCGATTAACTCTTGTTTGTGTGAAGCTAAACTTTCTTTTCTTTGGATAATGCAAGCTTTTGACTTATAAATTACCATAACTTCTTTAAGTCCGTTTGCTTTTAAAGTAGCACCACTTGAAACTAAATCACAAATTCCATCAGCTAAATTTGCACTTGGTGCTACTTCAACTGAGCCTGTTAACATACAAGTTTTATAAGGGATGTTATTTTCTTCCATAAAACGCTTTAAAAGCTGTGGATAAGAAGTTGCTATGCGTAAATTTTTAAAACTTTCTATACCTTTATACTCACTATTTTCTGGTAATGCTAAAGACAAGCGACACCCACCAAAATCAAGCTTTTTAAGCATTATAAAATCTGCATTTTCGTTTTTTGATTTTCTTTCTAACTCATTTTCTTCTAAAACATTTTCCCCAACTATGCCAAGATCTACTACTCCATCAAAAATTAACCCTGGTATATCATCATCTCTTACTCTGAGTAAATCAATAGGTAAATTTGTAGAAAAAGCAATTAAACTTTGATCGTGTATGCGAAGTTTTACGCCTATAGACTCAAGCAAGGCAATAGAATCTTTACTTAAACGACCTGATTTTTGTATAGCTATGCGTAATCTTGAATTTTCTTGCATTTTTTTCCTTTTTTGTAGTTAAAAAGATTAATAGTAGCAAAAAATGGATAAAAATACAAAAAATAGTAAGTAAATAAATAAAAATAAGAAGTTTTTAGCCTTTAAAAGGCTAAAAATTAAGCTACGAATTCGATGAAAGCCATTTCTGCAGCATCGCCACGACGAATTCTTGTTTTGATAATTCTTGTATAACCACCATTTCTATCTGCGAATTTAGGTGCAATTTCTGTTACAAGTTTATTTGTGGCTTCTTTATCTTGTAAGCTAGCAAAAACTGCTCTGTGAGCATTGAAATCACCTTTTCTTGCACGAGTGATCAATCTTTCAACATAACCTCTTAATTCTTTTGCTTTAGGTAATGTTGTTTCTATTTTACCTGCTTTAATAATAGCAATGGTAAGGTTTTTTAATAAGGCTGCACGATGAGTAGAAGTGCGACCTAACTTTCTATATCCATGTCTATGTCTCATTGATTATCCTTCATTTTGTGCTTTTAATTCTGTAATTTTTTTCTTTAGCGTTTCTTTTGCACTATCACTGAGTTTTGAATTTCCTATAGGGAAACCTATAGATTCCATTACACTTTTAATCTCATCTAAAGATTTTTTACCAAGATTTTTTAAATCTGCAAGTTCGCTAACACTCATTAAGGCAAGTTCACCAATATAAACTACATTTGCTTTTTCTAAGCAGTTAAAACTTCTTGCACTTAAATTTAACTCAGTTATATTTTGAAGTAATTTTACATGTTCTACTTCATTATTTGGTGTTTGACTTCTTACAACACCTTGTGCATTAGTGATTTTATCAAACACTGATAATTGTTTATACATTGCTTCTAAAGCATTTTTAAAAGCATCACTTGGTGAAATTTGACCATCAGTTGTGATTGTAAAAACAACTTTTTCATAATCTGGATTATCTTCAAAAAGCACTTTTTCTATATCATAAACCGCATGTTTTACCGGAGTAAAGAACGCATCAAGTGCTATAAATTCAGGATCTAAGAAATTTTGAATTTCTTCAGAAGGCACATAACCTATACCTTTTTCAATGATTAAAGTAAATTCTAAATCTGCATCTTCATTAATCGTTGCAAGGTAGCTATCTGCATTCACAACTTCAACAACTTCATTGTCTAAGTCTTTTCCGCAAATTTCTTTTGGTCCTTTAAAACTAAAAGTTACGATTTCTTTTTCAGAATCTGTTTTTAGTTTAAATCTTAATTTTTTTAGATTGATAATAAACAATGCTACATCTTCAAGCATACCACGCATACTATCAAATTCATGTGCTACGCCTTTGATTTTAACTCCTGTTGGAGCAAAACCTACTGTGCTTGAATAAAGCAAACGACGCAAAGGATGCGCCAAAGTAATAGCATAACCAATTTCAAAAGGCCATGCACTTACTTTTGCTACTGTATCACTGATATTTTCAATACTAAACTCTGTTGGTGTATAAGCAGAAGTTGTAATATGTCTCATATCAAAAACCTTTATTATTTAGAGTACAACTCAACGATATATCTTTCCTCAACTGGAATGATAACTTCTTCTCTTTCAGGCTTTCTTGTAAAAATTCCAAATCTTTTATCTTTTTCTACATCAACCCAAGCAACTATACCAGTTTGAGCAGTAAGTTCGATCGCTCTTGAAATTTGAGGATTGTTTTTGCTTTTTTCAATCACTTCAACTTTTTGGCCTGCTTCTACTCTATAACTAGGAATATCTACTCTTTTACCATTTACTAAAATGTGTCCATGAGTTACAAGTTGTCTAGCAAAACGGCGTGTTGTAGCAAAACCCATTCTATAAACAACATTATCAAGTCTTTGTTCTAAAAGCTGGATTAAAAGCGCACCGGTATTGCCATCTTTTCTAGCAGCTTCACTAAATAATCTTCTAAATTGTTTTTCACTAACACCATACATAAATTTAGCTTTTTGTTTTTCTCTTAATTGAAGTCCATATTCACTAATTTTAGCTTTTCTTTGTCCATGCTGACCTGGTGCGTAAGGGCGTTTATCTAAAGCACTTTTACCTGCTAATCTTCTTTCGCCTTTCATTGCCAAGCTTACGCCAAGTCGTCTTTCTAATTTTTCTACTGGTCCTCTATATCTTGCCATTATAATTCTCCTAAATCTTATATCTTATTCTTAGACACGACGACGTTTTGGTGGTCTACAACCATTATGAGCTAATGGGGTAATATCTTTTAAGAAAGTTACTTTGATACCTTCCATAGCACCTACACTTTTAACTGCTGTTTCACGACCACTTCCTGGCCCTTGTACTTTAATGCCTACTTCTTTAATACCATGTTCTTTTGCTTTATTTAAAGCATCTTCTACTGCTTGTTGTGCCGCATAAGGAGTTGATTTTTTAGAACCTTTAAATCCTAAACCACCTGCACTACTCCATGCAATAGCATTTCCCATTTCATCAGTTACAGTAACCATAGTATTATTAAATGTTGCACTGATATAAACTATACCTTTAGCTATATTTTTTTTAACTATTTTTTTCTTAACAACTTTTCTTTTTGCCATTTTCTATCCTTATGATTTTGCACCAACGGTTTTTCTCTTACCTTTTCTAGTTCTGGCATTTGTTTTTGTTTTTTGACCACGAACCGGTAAGCCTTTTCTATGTCTTAAGCCTCTAAAGCTTCCTAGATCCATTAATGCTTTGATATCCATAGCAACTTGTTTTCTAAGATCACCCTCAACCATATAGTTTTCTTGAATTTCTTTACGGATAGCCGCTGCTTCGTCCTCACTTAACTCATGAACTCTTTTATCATAAGAAATTCCGGTTTTATCTAAGATTTTTCTTGAAGTATGTAAACCTATACCATAAATATAAGTCAAACCATATTCAATTCTTTTTTTCTTTGGTAAATCTACACCTGCAATACGAGCCA
Organism: Campylobacter sp. CNRCH_2014_2849; assembly: GCF_025772845.1. Classification (NCBI taxonomy): domain Bacteria; kingdom Pseudomonadati; phylum Campylobacterota; class Epsilonproteobacteria; order Campylobacterales; family Campylobacteraceae; genus Campylobacter; species Campylobacter sp. CNRCH_2014_2849. The sequence goes on from NZ_JAKMSW010000004.1 coordinate 43,614, forward strand.
TAAATTATCCTTGTCTTTGTTTGTGTTTTGGATTTTCGCAAATAATGCGAACTACGCCTTTACGACGAACTACTTTGCATTTGTCACACATCTTTTTAACAGATGGTCTAACTTTCATGCTTTACTCCTGTTATTGTAAATTCCACTTTTTTACAACTGCACCAGGTTTTTAGAGCAACCAACTATTTTCAAAATAAGTGGTGATTTTGAAAATACTTCTTCATACAGTTTTATTGCAATTTCTGCAAAAGTGCTAATTATACTTTACTTTTGCTTTTAAACAACTTAGACTTATTTGTATCTAAATGTAATACGACCCTTATCAAGACTATAAGGCGTTAGCTCTACTTTAACTCTATCGCCAGGCATAATTCTAATATAATGCATACGCATTTTACCTGCAATATGACAAAGTATCACATGTTTATTATCTAATTCGACTTTAAAAGTCGCATTAGGTAAAGCTTCGATTACATTACCATCGATTTCGATAATATCATCTTTTGCCAATATTTCTCTCCTTTCTATAAAATACAAAGCTATTATTTTATCACAATTTTTCTTTTTAAATTTTTAATATTTTTTTTACAAACTATAATATTTTTTACTATAATTACAAAATTACTACAAAAAGAAAGTATTTATAGATGTCAAAAACTTTAAAAAGAGGTGATTTTAAAACTCTTTCCTTATCTTCTTTGGGTGGAGCTTTAGAATTTTATGATTTTGTTATTTTTGTATTTTTTGCTAATTATATTTCAAGAAATTTTTTTCCTAGTGATTTAAGTGATTTTTGGAAACTTTTAAACACTTATGGGGCTTTCGCGGCAGGATATTTAGCTAGACCAATCGGTGGTATAATTATGGCACATTTTGGAGATAAAATGGGTCGCAAAAAGATGTTTATGCTTAGTATATTACTCATGGTGCTTCCAACTTTCTCTCTAGCTTTTATACCTACTTTTGAAACTATAGGATATTTTGCTCCTATTTTTTTACTACTTGTTAGAATAGCTCAAGGTATAGCTATAGGCGGAGAACTCCCTGGTGCTTGGGTATTTGTAAAAGAACATGCACCCGATGGAAGAGATAGTTTTTATGTTAGCGCTATTAATGCTTCTATGGCTTTTGGAATTCTTTTAGGTTGTATTGTTGCCTTAGCGATTAATCATTACTTTGATCAAGAAGCAATTTATGAATATGCTTGGCGTATTCCATTTGCTATAGGTGGATTTTTTGGTATCATTTCTATATATCTTAGAAAATTTTTAGAAGAAACACCTGTTTTTCAAAAAATGCGACAAGAAAATGATTTAGAAAAATTTCCTTTAAAAACACTTTTTAAAGAAAAAAATATTTATTTAGACATCATTGCTTCTATGCTTTTAACTTGGATGCTCACAGCTTGCGTGATAATACTTATTTTACTTATGCCTAATTTTATATCAGAAGTTTTGATTCTTGATAAAACAGATGCGATTTTAATCCAAATGTTTGCAATAGTGATTTTATCTTGTGGAACTTTACTTGCTGGAATTTGGGTTGATAAATTTGGTTTTTTAGCTACCGCTTTAATTTTTACCATAGGATTTAGTTTATCGTGCTTTTTTTATTTTTATTTTTTCTATGCTCAAATTTTGCATTTGAGTATATATTTTTATTTTATAGCGTGTTTTTTTGGTGGTATTAATGCTTTAGCACCTATTTTAATGTGTAAAATTTTTAAGCCAAGTATTCGTTTTAGTGGAATTTCTTTTTCTTATAATATAGCTTATGCAATAGCGGGTGGTTTCACTCCTCAACTTGTATTTGCATTACATTCTTTGGCTATAAAACCTGAAAATCCTTTCGTGTATGGAATTTTTATTTATATTTTGTTTTTATCCCTGATAACACTGATAACTACCATATTTACTTATAAGAGGTTAAGATTTTAATGTTATAATTAAAAAAAATTATTAATTAAAAATTTATAAAATTAAAGGAAAATGATCATGAAAATTTTTATTGTTTTAATACTTTCTTTGTTACCACTTTTAGCATTTGAAATGATTACACCTATACCAGAAGGCATTCCTTATAATAAAGAAAAAGCTATTTTAGGAAAAAAACTCTATATGGATACAAGTTTATCAAAAGATAAAAAAGTATCTTGCAATAGTTGTCATGATATTGCAAATTTTGGAGTAGATAATAAAACTTTTTCAACAGGTATTAATGGCATAATAGATGAGCCATTCCATACTCCTACAAATTTTAATGCCGTTTTTAGCCTAGCACAATTTTGGAGAGGCAATGCAAAAGATTTACAAGAACAAGCCAAACATCCTTTGTTAAACCCTAAAGAAATGGGGTTAAAAGATGCAGATGAAGTGGTGCAAATAGTAAAAACTAACGCAATTTATGAAAAAGAATTTAAAAGACTTTACGGAGAAGTTACCTTTGATAATATAGCAGATGCTTTAGCTGAATTTCAAAAAACCTTACTTACGCCAAATTCCCCATTTGACCGCTACTTAAAGGGAGATAAAAATGCTATAAGCGAACAAGCAAAAAGAGGCTATAATGCCTTTTTATCAAATGGTTGTATAGCGTGCCATCAAGGACAAAATATAGGTGGAAATATGTATCAAAAAATGGGGGTATTTGTTCCTTATGATAATGGAACAAATTGGAAAGGACGCTATGAGATCACTCAAGATCCTCACGATCAATTTGTAGTAAAAGTGCCAAGTCTTAGAAACATAGCCAAAACTGCTCCTTATTTTCATGATGGTTCTATGCCAACACTTGATGCTTGCGTACAATTTATGGCGTATTATCAGCTTGGTAAATTTTTAGAGCAAGATGTAGTTGATGATATAGTTGCATTTTTAAATTCTTTAACAGGAGAATACCATGATCCACTCAAATAAAAAAACTTTCTCTTTTTTAAAACAATTCATCACTTTATCCATAGTGGTTTTGGTATTGCTTTTAACTTTGACTTTATTTATTTTTAATACTTACAATACCACCAAAAGAAATTCACTTATTATGGATTCTTTTCAAAAATTAGAAATTCTAGATACTAAAATAGATGAAATTTTTAAAAATAAACTAAATCTACAAAACTATGACATTAGCGTCAAACTAGTAAGAGATTTTGAAAATACTTTAGCTATTTTAAAAGCCAATGAAATAGATACTAAAAAGCTAGAAGCAATTTTTCAGAAAAAAAATACACAACTACAACATTTTAAATCAGCCAATTCTATTGCTATAAATTCAAAGCTTTATCTTTACGAAATTCAACAAGAAATCATCAAACAAACAAATCAATTAGCACTCACTACTCAAGAGGCTAAACAAATAGAATATATAGGAAATATTTTAAGCATTATAGGAACTATGGATATATTAGAACCTTTAGCGCAAAATAGATTACAAAATCTTGTCACAAATTTAAACGCAAAAGATTCTCAATTACCACAAGAGTTATTTGAGCTTTTTAATACACATTGTAAGATGATATTAAGTCAAATTAAAATATTAAAAGATAATTCTCAAAGTTTTCTTGATCAAGAACTGCAAAAACAAATTCTAGCACACCAAAATTTAATTGCTAAAAATATCAATCTACAAAATAAATATAATCTTTATACAGCTATAGGAATTTTCCTATTTACCTTAGTTGTATTGATTTTTTTCATACTTTTAACATTAAAAAAAGTAATCATACCTATATCTTTACTTGAAAAACTAAGTGCAAATCTAGCGGGAGAACATGCGAATTTAAGTGCAAGATTAGACATTGATAAAAAAAGTGAATTAGCTACAAGTGCTGGCTATATTAATTCTTTCATACAGATAGTGCAAAATTCAGTTTTAGAAGCCATACAAACTGCAAATTCAAGCCACAAAAGCTCACAAAAACTTTCCCAAAATGCTGAAATTTTACAGCAAAGTTCACTTTTACAGCATGAGCAAATTTCTAATGTCCATGAAATAAGTTCTGTTTTAGAAAGTCATATAGACTTAACTCAAAATCTAGCTAAAAATACTATAAAAGATATGCATGATATGCAAGAAGTTATGGGAGAAGTTGAAAAAACACTTAAAGAGTTAGTAGAGCTTATATTACTAAGTGGAGAAAAAGAACAAAGTGTTTTAAGTGCTATGGATATACTAGTACAAAGTGCTGATAGTATTGTAGAAGTTACAGCAGCTATTAAAGATATAGCCGATCAAACTAACCTGCTAGCTTTAAATGCAGCTATTGAAGCAGCTCGTGCAGGAGAACATGGTAGAGGCTTTGCTGTTGTTGCTGATGAAGTTAGAAACTTAGCTGATAAAACTACAAAATCTTTAGTCGCTATAGAAACTACTGTAAGAACTATAGTACAACAAATCAATGACAACAAAAGCTTGATGGATGGAATTCATCAATCCATGAGTGATACTTCCAACAAAGCTAATATCTTACAAGGTGAAGTCGGTGCTTCTATAGAAAAATTAAAAACAAGTATCCATTCTACTAAAATTATGGAAGAAAAAAGTGATGAGTCAAAAGCTAAAATGAATGAGTTAGAACAAAATGTAGAAAAAGTGACTGAACTTGCAAATTGTGTTAAAAACTATTCACTCGAGCTAACACAAATTTCACAAGATGTTTTAGAAAATGCCTCTAAACTTTCAGAAAAACTAAAAACATTTGAGTAAGAAAGTTTAAACTTTCTTACTTAGATAAAATATCTGCTTTGCCATTTATAATTGCAACACAATGCTCATAATGAGCAGCATTTAATCCATCTTTGCTTCCTGCTTCCCAATTACCTTTTAAATGTACCGGTGTGCCATCTTTTTGACATACCATAGGCTCTATGCAAAATACCATGCCATTTTTGATTTTAGGTCCACTTTTTGCACTAGCACCTGGTTCTAAATAATTTGGAATTTCAGGCTCACCGTGTGGCTTTTTACCTATACCATGACCACAATAACCTTTCAAAGGTACAAATCCTCTTTTAGCGATAAACTCGCCAAGCTCATATGAAAGCTCTTTAAAACGCATACCTTCTTTGATAATATCTATAGCATAATACAAAGCATCTTTAGCACAAGCAATCAAAGCCTCATCAGTGGCTGAAATTTGACCTATAGGTATAGTCCTTGCTGCATCTCCATAATATCCATCTATGCAAGTACCCACATCAAGCCCTAAAATATCGCCTTCTTTTAAAATACGCTCATCCCCTACACCATGAATGCAAGCTTGATTAAGCGAGATACAAATACTGCCTGGAAAACCATATAAGCCTTTAAAAGATGGTTTTGCACCATGATCAAGTATAAATTCTTCTGCTTTAATGTCAATTTCTTTTAAACTCATACCCGGAACTATAATGCCCTCTAGATAGTCAAGCGTTCTAGCTACAAGTTCATTTGCCTTGCGTAGTTTTTCTATTTCTGCTGGTTTTTTGATTTCTATCATTTATATTTTCCTTAAAATTTTTAAAAATTTAGCATTTATGCGCTTTTAAAAGCTTTAAGGAAAAACCTTAAGTTTTAAAACTTAAGGTTTTAACATACACTTGTAAGATTAGTAGCTAGACCACCTAAAGAAGTTTCTTTGTATTTTGAGTTCATGTCTTTGCCGGTTTCATACATAGTTTTTATAACCTCATCAAGACTTACTTTTGGAGTTGATTTTCTACTCATTGCCATTCTAGCAGCTGAAATTGCTTTAATCGCTCCAAAGGCATTTCTTTCTATACAAGGAATTTGCACTAAACCACTTACTGGATCACAAGTTAAACCTAAATGATGCTCCATTGCAATTTCAGCAGCATTACAAGCTATCTTTGCATCAAAACCCATTACAGTAGCCATAGCTCCTGCTGCCATAGAACTTGCACTACCAATTTCAGCTTGACAGCCAGCTTCAGCACCACTTATACTTGCATTTTTCTTATAAAAAGAGCCTATTAACATAGCAGTAAGTAAAAAATTAATGGCTTTTTCATCGTTAAAACCAATAGTATGATTTTTAAGATAAAGCATTACAGCAGGCACAACAGCACATGCGCCATTAGTTGGTGCAGTTACCACTCTAGCTCCACTTGCATTTTCCTCTGCAATAGCAATAGCATATAAAGAAATAAAATCAATAATTCCTAAAGGATCACTTGTCATAGCCAAACGCTCATTAAGTCCTTTGGCGCGGCGTTTTAAATGTAAATTCCCTGGAAGAAAATCTGAGCTTGGATGAATACCATTATAATAAACTTCTTGCATTACTTCCCAAATTTCTAAACAATAAGCTCTAATTTCTTCTTTAGTGTGAAATTGAAGCTCATATTCATAAGAGAGTTTTGCTAGATCCCATGAATTTTCTTCGCAAATTCTTAAAGCATCGCTTGCGTTATTAATATCAAGTTCTAATTTAGTATGTTTTTGCTCACAAGCTCCGTCTTTGTGTTTTTGAAGTTCAGCTTCACTCATAACAAAACCACCACCTACTGAATAATAAATTTCTTCAGCAATGATTTCTCCATTTTCATTATAAGCACTTATTTTCAATCCATTTTCATGCAAAGGTAAAAAGTCTTTTTCAAAAATCAAATCTTTATCATAATCAAAATTTAATTCTTTTTGAGCATCTAAAACCAAAATTTTATCTTGCAAAATTTTATTAAACACACGATCTTGCAAAGCAACATTTAATTCTTTTGCTCTTAAGCCACTCAACCCCCATATAATAGCTTTATCACTTAAATGGCCTTTACCAGTAAGCGATAAAGAGCCATAAAGTTTGATTTGAATTTTTGTAATTTGTGTGATTTTATCTTTGATTTTTTCACAAAACATATTCCCTGCTAGCATTGGTCCTAAAGTATGAGAAGATGAAGGACCGACACCAACTTTAAATATACTTAAATTACTACTCATTCATCAGCACCTTAAAAAGTATAAATTACAGTGATGATTGTCAAAATACCTGTGATAAACACAAATGCATCTAAAGCTTTGTTTTGGAATTTTTTCATTTTAGATACAGTGTAAATTGCAATCATAGGCATTAAAAATAAGATTGCGGCAATGATTGGACCACCTAAGCTTTCAATAAAACCTAAAATACTTGGATTTACATAAGCAGTAATTAACATAACAATATACATTACCAAAGTTGAATAAACTGCGATTTTTTTCAAATCCGGATTATCATTACCTGCTAATTTGCAACATTTTCTAACTATACCATAAGCACCTTCCCTAGCACCAAAATAATGCCCAAAGAATGAACTAGAAATTGCTAAAAATGCGATTAGTGGACCACCATAAGAAATAAATGGATTATCAAGTTTATTAGCAAAATAAGAAAGTACAGGTATGTTTTGTGCTCTAGCTTCAGCAAGTTCTGCAGGAGTTAAAGAAAGCACGCAAGATACCACAAAAAACATTACAAAAGCAAGTAACATTACAGAAGTTCTAAATAACACTTGATTTGCTTTTTGTACTGAATTTTCAGGATATTGTCTTTTTACACTTAAAGAAAAAGTAGAAATCGCTGGTGAGTGATTAAATGAAAACACTAAAACCGGTAAAGTTAGCCATACTATAGTAATAAATTCTTTTGTTCCAGGAATAGCACTAAAACTTTCAAACGACCATTGCGGGATAAGATATAAAGAAAATAAAAATAAAATAGCACATAAAGGATATACAAGCCACTCACATACTTTGGTAATTAATTCTTCACTAAAAAGCATAATAAGCATAAAAATACTTACTAAAACAAAAGCAAAAAGCGCTCTATAAAAAGGAAGTAAATTAGCTATAGTTTTTCCTTGCTCATTTACACTTGTTTGATACATAGCACTAATTGCGTTTGCGAAAGAACCATTTGGATCTAAAAGTGGTAAGAATTGATTATAAATAAAACTCTCAAAAGTATTAGTTATACCTACACAATATGCTAAACAAATTGGGAAAATTGCAAAGAAATAAAGCACAGAAATAAAAATACTTACTTTTCTACCAAAATACTCTTCAGCCGCATGAGTAATATCTTTATCATTACCATTTGCTTGACATACAAAACGACTTAAGGCTCTATGGCTTAAATACACCATTGGAAAAATAATCAAAGCCATTACAACAACTGGCCAAAAACCACCAACACCTGCTTTAATAGGTAAAAATAAAATCCCCGCACCAACTGCAGTCCCAAAAAGAGAAAGCATCCAACGCGTATCAAAAGAATTCCACTTAAGATTATCCACATTTTCTCCTTGTAAAAAATAATAAAAAAAGCTTTTACCTAAAAACTTTTTGTATTATTTTACAAATATGCTCTTGAGTAGTTTGGCGTGATTTTTTCCCTTTCATTTAAAGCAACTGCGGCTTCATTTGCAAAATTTGGATTTCTTAATAATTTTCTACCATAACAAACTAAATCACACACCTCACCCAAAAGCAAAGCCTCACCTTCGCTAGCACTATTTATAAGACCCACGCAAGATATAGGAATTTTAACAACTTCTTTTAAAGCCTTAGCATAAGGAGCTTGGTAAAGTGGTGCTATATTTGGCACTAAAGAAGGTTTGTTGATATTTCCTCCTGCTGAAATATCTAACATATCAACGCCTAAATTTTCTAAAATCAAGGCAAGTTTTTTACTATCTTCCAAATTCCAACCACCCTCTTGCCACTCTGTAGCTGAAATTCTTACAAATAAAGTAATATCAACTTCTTTTTTTATACGCTTAATGATACCACACAAAAGACGCGCTCTATTTTCAAAACTACCACCATATTCATCATCTCTTTGATTTGATAAAGGAGATAAAAATGAACTAAGCAAATACCCATGAGCACTATGAAGTTCTATCGCATCATAGCCTGCTTCTTTAGCTCTTTTAGCACTTTGGATAAATTCTTGCTCTATTTGTAAAATTTCATCTTTACTTAAAACATGAAGTTTAGAAAATTTTTCACTAAAAGCGATATTACTTGGGGCTTTTGATATAGCTTGTTTGCATGAATTTTTACGACCACTATGATTTAGTTGGATAGCAACTTTAGTACCAAAATGATGACAAAGATCGACAAGCTCCTTATGTCCTCGAATTTGAAAATCTCCCCAAAGGCCTATATCATTATCAGCAATTTTTGCATTTTCATTGATCGCACAAGCTTGAACTATGATAAGCCCAACACCACCCAAAGCTCTAGCTCCATAATGTATCAAGTGAAATTGATTAATCTTACCATCTAAAACTTGTGTTTCATACATATCCATAGGAGGCATTACGATGCGATTTTTTACATAAAAATTTCCAATCTTTAGCTCACTTAAAAGTAAAGACATAATACCCCTTAAAATATTTTTATATTACTATAATAGAAAAAAATTAATTTTTCTTAAAACATAGAGTATTTTAAACCAATATTATAATTTTTAATAGATTATTATTAAAAAAATAGTTTTTAATTATATTTTTTCATTATTAAAACTACAAAACACAATCTAATCAAATAAGCTTTTCTCAAAACACTTTAACATAAAACTTTTGCGATGCAAAGGTGAATAACCAAATACTTTAATCTTTTCTATATGAGCTTTTGTACCATAACCTTTGTGTTTATCAAAATCATAATTATTATATAATTTAGAAAAATAACACATTTTTTGATCACGACTTACCTTAGCTAATATACTAGCGGCTGAAACTTCTTGCACTTTCATATCAGCTTTAATCATAGTATTAATACCCAAAACACCATAATTTAAATTTCCATCATATAAAATCTCATCTTGGTTAAAATGTTTTTTTATTATCTTTAAGCCCAAATTTAAACACTGACTAAGTCCTAAAATATCAATTTGCAAAGGTGAAAAAGCAAGGATTAAAAAATTTGAATTAGAAAGAATTTGCTCATATAATTCTTCTCTTTTTTTTGCACTTAATTTTTTAGAATCAGCTAAACCATCAATATTTTTTAAAAGCTTGCAAGCTGCCAAGTGCATATCTCCAGCTAAAGCTCCACGCCCAGCCTCATCTACTCCAACTAAAGCCATTATTTTTCCTTTATAATAGTATATTTTTCTACTAAATTTTCTAAAGAATAATTTATATTGGCAGGTGAGCTTGAAGGAAGTTCAAAAAATTCTTGCTCAGGATAAAATTTAGCAAAATATTTACTTGCAACTTTACCTAATACACAAATTTTTTCTATATTTGCCTTATCTAAAATAATACTTATATCATTTGCTTTGGCATAAGAAATAGTTTTATCATCTGAATTTTTTATCTTACAACTTGCTATAACATCCCAAAGTGCTATATGATTTGCTTTTAAAAAAGCCTTTTGCTCTTGCACTGTTTTTAACTCACACTCAAATAATATTTCAAAAATACGCCAAAAACGATTTTTACTATGTTGATAATAAAAATTTTCTTCTCTTGATTTAATAGATGGAAAAGAACCTAGTATCAAAACTTTTGAGTTTTCATCAAAAAAAGGTTCAAAAGGATGAGTTAGAATTTGCATATTAGGCCTTGATAAAAATAAAATATTTTATCATTTTTATCAAGATTTTTAAAATTATCCTAAAAATTCTCGTTTGAAGTATTCTTTTGGAGCTTTACACAAAGGACAGGCATTTGGTGCTTTTTTACCACGGTGTATATGCCCACAAACTTCACAAACCCATAATTCTTCTACCTCTGAATTAAAGAAATCTTCTTCTTCAAGCATTTTTTTAAGTGCTAAATATTCTCTTTCATGCTCAATTTCTACTTTACCAATAGCAGTAAATAATCTTGCTATGTTTTTCTTGCCTTCATCTTCTGCAATTTGTGCAAAATTTGGATACATGGTAGTATGCTCGTAATTTTCACCCTCTGCTGCACAGATTAAATTTTTAGCAGTTTCTTCCAAAGCTTTACCATCTACTAATTCATGATAAGCTTTAAACTCAGCTCTTGCATGCCATTTTTCATTTTCTGCAGCTTCTCTAAAATGCTTTGCAATAGCATGCCAACCTTCTTCTTGAGCAATATCTGCAAATAAATCATATTTGTTTCTTGCCATAGATTCACCTGCGAAAGCTTTCATCAAATTTATGGCTGTTAAATCTTTAGTAATGCACTCCATTTCTTGACCACAGCAACTAAGCTTTCCACCACCTACATTTTGCACTTCTACTTCATTGCCGCATTTTTGGCATTTATAGCTTTCATATTGTCTCATTTAATATCCTTGTGATTAATTTAAGTAAGATTTTGATTGAAAAACTCACCCAAATGTTATTGTAGCATTTGGGCGCTAAAAGATTTTAGTATTTTAAGAAATATTCTTGAATTTTCTTAGGATCACTTGTTTTAGTTAAAGCAAGCATTAATAATACTCTAGCTTTTTGAGGACTCATATCACCTGTATCAATAAAACCAAGTTTTGCATCAGCATCACTTACTGCAACTCTACCAGCTACTACGCGTGAACTTACCGCTACATTAAGACCTTTTTTAAGCAATTCTTTTAATACATCTTTTTGATAATCATGAATACTGCCAGCACCTGTTCCAGCTACAACTATACCTTTAGTTCCATTTTCAAACAAAGCTTTTGCTGCAACACCGCTACCATCATTTGCATAACTATAAAGAATATCTACTTTTGGTAATTCTTTTAGCTTGCTAACATCAAATGGAGATTTTTTAGTGTGTAATTTTGTATTAGTATTGTAGAAGAATGCTTTTCCATCTACTATATAACCCATATCACCCATATCCGGTGAACTAAATGCATTTACATTTAAACTATGAGTTTTCATAACGCCTCTAGCGCTTTGAATTCTATCATTCATAGCCACCATTACACCTTTATTTTTTGCTTGTGGATCTGCTGCTAACGCTACAGCATTGTAAAGATTTTTAGGACCATCTGCACTAATTGCAGTTGATGGGCGCATTGCACCAACTAAAACAACAGGTTTATCGCTTTTTACGGTTAAATTTAGGAAATATGCAGTTTCTTCCATGGTATCAGTACCATGAGTAATCACAACTCCATCTACATCAGATTTTAAAAGCCTATTAACTTCTTTAGCAAGTTTTAGCCAAATTTCATTTGTCATATCTTTACTATCAATATTTGCAATTTGATCCCCGCTAATTACTGCTAAATCTTGAATTTGAGGCACTGCTTTAATCAAAGCATCAACCCCTAAAACACCGGCTGTATAACCTGTTGTAGCTACCGAACTATCAATCGAGCCTGCAATAGTTCCACCTGTAGCTAAAATTGCAACTTTTGGTTTTGCTTCCAAAATTCCTGCTCCTAAACTTAGTGCCATAGCTGCGCACATTAACATTTTTTTCATGTTAGTCCTTTCATTAGAAATGATAAAAATTATAATGCAACTATGTTTAAATAAAAATAAATTATTAATATAAAAAATACTTTAGTAAATATTCATTAATTAAAGCCATAAATTTGCAATTTTTTTTAGTTTTTCCACATCGCTTGAAGCATAAAATTGAATGTTAGCTTCTTCTTGGATTGATGTTAAGTTAAATTCTTGTTGCAATTGCAAAGCTATAGCCTCGCCTGAATGAATAAGTTTTGTATTTTTGCCAAAATACTCTTCCAAAGAATGGGCGATTAAAGGAAAATGCGTGCATGCTAAGATTAGAGCATTAGGATGAAATTTAAGCTTATTAAAATAATACTCAAAAGCAGCTTTTAAAAAATCTCCTTGAAAAATCCCTTCTTCAACCATAGGTACAAAAAGCCCAGTTGCTTTTTCTTCCACTTTTAAAAAACCTTCTTTGATTAAAGCTTGCTTATAAGCGTGAGAATCCACGGTAGCTTGTGTTGCAATGACTAATATATTAGAGTTTTTATCTTCTAAAGAGTTTTTAACCGCTAAAACCCCTGCTTCTATAACTCCAAGAACTGGAAATGGTGCATTTGCTTTTAGAATTTCTAAAGCATGCGCGCTAACTGTATTACACGCAATAATAAGCATATCGACTTTTTTTTCTTTGAAAAACTCTAAAGCTTCTAGGGAAAATTTAATGATAGTTTTTTTATCTTTAACCCCATAAGGTACCCTTGCGGTATCTCCATAGTAAATATATTCTTTAAAAAGTTTTGCTTGAAGTAAAGATTTTAAAACACTAAGCCCACCTACACCGCTATCAAAAACGCCTAGTCTCATCAAAATCCTTAAAAAGAGAAGAAAGTAGAAAATCTACTTTCTTATAAGCCTACTGCACTTAAGGTTTGGTATTTATTCATATAAATTTGAGCTTCGATTTTTCTCATTGTATCAAGCGCTACTTGAACTACGATCAAAACAGAAGTTCCACCAAAATAAAAAGGCACACCAAACAACTTCACAATAAGCCATGGTAATGTAGCTACAAGCCCTAAATAAATAGAACCTGACAAGGTAAGTCTTGATGCTACTTCATTAAGATAATTTGCAGTTCCTTCACCTGGTCTAATACCTGGTATGAAACCGCCTTGTCTTTTAAGATTTTCAGCTATATCTTTTGCATTAAATACAATTGATGCATAAAAATACGCAAAGAAAATAACAAGTAAGAATGTTAAAAAATGAAAGAAAAATCCATTTGGATTTAAAAAGTCATAAATTTTTAACACATACTCATTTGTACTTGTTTGCAAAATAGTGCTTGGAAACATCAAAATCGCACTTGCAAAAATAGGAGGAATTACTCCACTTAAATTTATTTTAATAGGTATGTAATTCATAATGCGTTTGTTTTGATTTTGCATGATTACTTTTCTTGAGTAAGAAATAGGAATTCTTCTTTCTCCAAGCTCTACTACTATAATAGCCCAAATAGTAAGTAAAATTACAACTAAAATAGCAATGATAGTCAAGAAATTCATCTCACCTGTATTTACCAAATTTACTGTTCCACTAATTGCACCTGGAATTGTAGAAACAATACCGCCAAAGATGATCAAAGAAATACCATTTCCTATACCGCGTTGAGTGATTTGCTCACCTATCCACATTAAAAGCATGGTACCTGCAAGCATAGAAATAGCAGAAAGTGCAATAAAAGTATTCATATCAATCATAATAGCTGACTGACCTGCTTTCCCATGAAGACTTTGCAAGCCTATAGAAACGCCTATACTTTGTATCAAAGTGATAGCTATAGTAGCATAACGGATAATTTGCATATATTTTTGCATACCATCGCGTTCTTTTTTCATCTTTCCTATGTTAGGAAAAGTTGCCGCTAAAAGCTCCATAATAATCGAAGCAGTAATATAAGGCATAATGCCTAGAGAGATGATGCTAAGTCTTTCAGCAGCACCCCCACTAAACATATTAAACAAGCCTAATGCATTAGATGCATTAGAATCAAAAAATTCCTTGATAACACTGACATTAACCCCCGGAACTGGAACATAAGCTAATATTCTATAAGCAAATAAAAAAGCTAATGTTATGAGAATTTTATTTGTCAATGCTTTATTCATTATTTTTGTCCGCTAAAAGTGATCTTCTCGTCTTTAATTTTACTAGCAAGATCTTTAGCACTTGCTCCAATAAGCTTAACTTTATTTACATTTTTTGAAAGCTTATGAATACTATTGATTGTTTCAAATGTAATTTCGCTAAGCTCTTTGATTGCTGTGATTTTTTCAACATTAATCACATAAGGTTTTTCAAATTTAGAAGTAAAGCCTACTTTTGGTAAGCGTCTTTGAAGTGGTTGTTGACCCCCTTCAAAACCTCTTTTTTCGTTATAACCTTTTCTAGCAGTTTGGCCTTTTCCACCTTTAGTAGAAGTTTTACCCATACCACTACCTTGACCACGGCCTATTCTTTTGGTTTTATGTGTTGAACCTGGTGCTTTTGTTAAATTCATTGATTATCCTTTAAGCATTGTAAGTGCTTTGATAGTAGCACGCACAACATTTGCTGAATTATTTGAACCTAAAGACTTAGTTAAAATGTCTTTAATACCTGCAAGTTCCACGATAGGACGTGTTGAACCACCTGCAATAACCCCTGTACCTTCGCTTGCTGGTTTAAGTAAAATTCTACTTGCGTTGTATTTTACTTCTACATCATGAGGGATAGTTGAACCTTTTGTTTTAACTTCAACAATGTTTTTAAAAGCATCATCAACTGCTTTTCTGATAGCATCTGGAACTTCTTTAGCTTTTCCATAGCCCACACCAACTAAACCTTTTCTATTTCCAACGATAACTAAAGCAGTAAATCTAAATCTTCTACCACCTTTAACAACCTTAGTAACCCTGCCGATATCGACGATTACTTCTTCAAATTCTTCTCTATTATATTTTTCCATCGATCTTCCTTTTGGGTTATAGTTTGATTCCGTTTTCTCTTAGTGCTTCAGCTAATGCTGCAATAACACCATGGTATAAATAACCATTTCTATCAAACACTGCTTCTTCTATGTTTTTAGCTTTTAAAACTTTTGCAAATTCAGCTGCTATTTTTTTAGCACCTTCTTTATTTGCTTTAACACCAATTTTTCTTCCATCTACTGCTGCTAAAGTTACTGCTTTAACATCATCGATAGCTTGGATATATAAAGTTCTGTTTGATTTAAAAACAGAAACTCTTGGAAGAGCTTGTGTTCCTGAAATTTTTGCTCTAATTCTTTTTTTTCTTTTAATTCTTAAAGATATTTTTCTTTTTAATACATTTGCTCTCATATTCTATCCTTACTTCTTAGATGTCTTACCAGCTTTGCGGATAATACGCTCATCTGAATATTTAACACCTTTTCCTTTGTAAGGCTCAGGTGGTCTAAATTCACGAATTTGAGCAGCAACTTGACCTACCACTTGTTTATCGCTACCTTTAATAATAACATTGTTTTTATCAACGGTAATTTCTATGCCTTCTGGAATAGCATAGTTGATAGGATGAGAAAAACCTAAAGCAAGTTCAAGAACTTTACCTTTTAACGCAGCTTTATAACCAACACCGTTGATTTCTAAAGTTTTGCTAAAGCCATCAGTTAAACCGATAATGATGTTTTGAGCTAAAGCTCTATAAGTTCCCCAATAAGCTCTACTTTGTCTATCTTCACCTTTAGGAGAGAAAAGAATTTGTCCTTCTTTAATCTCAACATTAACATTTGCTTTTGTATCAAGCTCTTTTGCTAAATTTCCTTTTTTGAATTTTAGCAAGTTACCTTCTAATTTTACTTCTACTCCACTTGGAATAGCAACTGGTTGTTTACCTATACGAGACATTCATTTTTCCTTTTTACTTGTCTACGATATGACTACTTTATAAGAATGGATACCGAATACCATAAAAAGTAGAAACTCTTACCAAATAGTACATAAAACTTCGCCGCCAACGCCTGCTTTATAAGCTTCGTCGTTAGCTAAAACACCTTTTGAAGTGCTTACTACGATAGTACCATAACCGTTTTTAAATCTTTTAATCTCATCTTTGCCTTTATAAACACGACGACCAGGTTTAGAAATACGCTTAACTTCATTAATTACGCTTTTGCCTTTTTCATCATATTTTAAAACTACATTGATGAATTTCTTTTTATCCTCTTCAATAACATTAAAGCTTTCAATATAGCCTTTAGCTTGGAAAATTCCAAGTAAAGCTTCGATAACTTTAGAATGCAAAAGTTGAGTAGTTTCTAATCTTCTCATCCCTGCATTTCTAATTCTTGTTAGTGAATCTGAAATTAAATCATTTATCATGGTTCTTTCCTCTTACCAACTTGCTTTTTTAAGACCAGGAATTAAACCTTCATTTGCCATTTTTCTTAAGCAAACTCTACAAATTCCAAAATCTCTATAAACTGAATGTGGTCTTCCACAAATTTGGCATCTAGTATACCCTCTAACGCTAAATTTAGGTTTGCGGGCAGCTTTTGCAATCATTGATTTTTTAGCCATATTACTTTCCTTTTGCAAATGGCACGCCAAATAATTCTAATAATTTTTGTGCCTCTTTATCTGATTTTGCTGTTGTAACGATAGAAATGTTCATACCATGAGTTCTTAAGATTTTATCATATTCAACTTCTGGGAACATTAACTGCTCATCTAAACCAAAGTTATAGTTTCCTCTTCCATCAAAACCATCTCTTGGAAGACCTCTAAAGTCTTTAACACGAGGAAGAGCTATGGTAATAAGCTTATCTAAGAAAGCATACATATTGTCTTTTCTTAATGTTACCATTACACCTACTGGGAAGCCTTCTCTTACTTTAAAACCAGCAACTGATTTTTTAGCTTTTGTGATAACTGCTTTTTGCCCAGCGATCAATGAAATAGTATCTGCAACATTTTGTAATACTTTTTGATCTTTTGCTAATTCCCCAGCACCTACACTGATTACAACTTTTTCAATAAAAGGAACAAGCATAGGATTTTTAATATCAAATTCTTTAACTAAAGCAGGTTTGATATTTTGAGTATATTTTTCTTTCAATCTCATCATCTTATTCTCCTGCCTTTGCTACATTTGAAATATCCATTGGCATTTCTTTATTGACAAAACCACCGTTTGGATTTTTATCACTTGGCTTAACAGCTTTTTTAGCGATTTTACAACCCTCAACAATTACTTTATTTGTTTTAGGAAATACTGCTAAAACTTTACCTGTTTTGCCTTTGTCATCGCCTGCGATAACTTTTACCATATCATTCTTTTTAATTTTTAATTTCATTACAACACCTCCGGTGCTAGTGAAACAATTTTCATAAAGCCACCATATCTTACTTCACGACCTACTGGTCCAAAAATACGCGTTCCGATAGGCTCTCTTTTAGCATCAAGAATAACTGCTGCATTTTCATCAAAACGAATTAAAGAACCATTGTCTCTATGAATTTCTTTTTTAGTTCTAACGATAACTGCTTTTACTACTTGACCTTTTTTAACTTTACCATTTGGTAGGGCTTTTTTTACAGATGCAACGATTACATCACCAACAGTAGCATATCTTCTTTTACTACCACCTAAAACCTTAATACACATTAATTCTTTTGCACCGCTATTATCAGCAACTGCAAGCCTAGTAAAACTTTGAATCATTACTCAACTCCTGCTGATACTATAGTTTTTAAGCGAAATGATTTTCTCTTAGAAAGTGGTCTACATTCAATAGCAACTACAGTATTTCCCACTTTAAGTTCATTTCTTTCATCATGAATTAAATATTTTTTAAAGCGTTTTACGATTTTTCTGTATTTTGGGTGAACCACTTTTCTTTCAACCAAAATTGTTGCTGTTTTATCTCCAGCAATTTGAACAACAACGCCTTGAATTTCTCTTTTAAATGCCATTTTCTATCCTTATTTTAAAGCGCTAATTGCAGTATTGATTCTAGCGATGTCTTTTTTAACTTCGCTAATCTCTTTAGGATTAGTTAGCTGCATTGTTTTTAGCTTTTGTCTTAAAGTAAATAAAAGCACCTTTTTTTCTTTTAGCATTGTTGCAAGCTCACCTGCTGTTTTATCTTTAATCTCAGTATATTTCATTTTGGCTCTCTCTTGTAACAAACTTAGTTTTAAATGGCAATTTATGCATCGCTAAAGTTAAAGCTTGTCTTGCCATTTCTTCATTAACCCCTGCCATTTCATAAATAATACGACCTGGTTTAATGTTCATTACCCATTCCTCAACTGCACCTTTACCTTTACCCATACGAGTTTCTAAAGGTTTTTTAGTTAGAGGTTTATCTGGGAAAACTCTAATCCAAGTTTTACCTTGTCTTTTTACAAAACGAGTTAAAGCAATACGAGCTGCTTCGATTTGGCGTGAATTGATACGGCCAGCTTCAGTTGCTTTTAGGGCAAAATCACCAAAAGTAAATTCAGTCCCTCTGTTGGCATAACCTCTGTTACGCCCTTTCATCATTTTACGATATTTTGTTCTTTTTGGCATTAACATGATTATTTACCTCTTCTTGCTCTTCTAGTTTTTTTAGTTGGAGCGTTTTCTTCGGTTTTTTCAGGTTGAACACCCTTTTGTAAAACTTCACCTTTGAAGATCCATACTTTAATACCTATGTTTCCATAAGTAGTATGTGCTTCTGCAAAACCATAATCGATTTTTGCTCTTAAAGTGTGAAGTGGAACACGACCTTCTAAGTACCATTCAGTTCTTGCCATTTCAGCACCACCTAAACGGCCTGAAACTGAAACTTTAATCCCTTTAGCACCTGCTTTTTGCGCTCCTTGAATTACTTTTTTCATTGCTCTTCTAAAAGCAATTCTTTTTTCAAGTTGAGTAGCAACACTTTCAGCTGCAAGCTGAGCTGAAGCACCTGCTTTTCTTTCTTCTTTGATATTGATATTAACTTCTTTTTTGATTAAATCTTGAAGTTCTTTTCTTAAAATATCAACATCACTACCTTTTTTACCAATAATAATCCCTGGTCTTGCAGCTACAACAGTTACTCTTAATTTTTTCGCTGTTCTTTCTACAAGAATTTGGCTAATTCCTGCATAATAAAGTTTTCTTTTTAAGAAAGTTCTGATTTTATAATCTTCACCAATATTTTCTGCTAAATTAGCTTTTGTAGGAAACCATCTTGATTCCCAATTTCTATTAATTCCTAGTCTTAAACCAATCGGATTTACTTTTTGTCCCATATTAGCTTTCCTTTTTCACTGATGCTTTTTTAGCTTTTGTAGTTTTTTCAGCACTTGCTTCTACTTTACTAACTTCTACCAAAATGTGTGAAGTTGGCTTTCTAATACGACTAGCACTTCCTCTAGCTCTTGGTCTAAATCTTTTTAAAACCGCACCAGCATCAACACGACAACTTGAAACAACAACTTCATTTGCTTCAAATCCGCCATTTGCTACAGCACTTGAAATAGCATTTGCTATAAATTTAGCACCTTTATTTGGCATAAATTTCAAACTAGCTAATGCAAGCTCTGCATTCATACCTTGAACTTCTCTAGCAATCAATCTCGCTTTAGTTGGAGATAATCTTATGAATTTAATTAACGCTCTACTCATAAATCTCCCTTACTTACCTATTTTTTTCTGAACAGAGCCCTTATGACCCTTAAATGTTCTAGTAGGTGCAAATTCACCTAATTTGTAACCGATATGATTTTCAGTAATATATACTGGGATAAAGCTTTTTCCATTATGAACATTAAAAGTTAAACCTATCATATCAGGTATAATAGTGCTGCGTCTTGACCAAGTTTTAATTGGCTTACCATCGTTAGCTTTTTTAGCAGCGATGACTTTTTTCATTACATGGTCATCAACAAAAGGACCTTTTTTTAGTGACCTAGCCATCTTACTTTCCTTTTCTTCTTGAAATTATTAGCTTATCGCTAGCTTTTTTACGGCGAGTTTTAGCACCTTTAGTTGGTTTACCCCATGGAGTAACTGGATGACGGCCTGAATTTTTCTTACCTTCACCCCCACCGTGCGGGTGATCAACTGGGTTCATCGCAGAACCTCTTGTTTGAGGACGAATACCTCTATGGCGGTTTCTTCCTGCTTTACCGATAGTCACATTTGACCATTCTTCATTACCAACTTCACCGATACTTGCCATACATTCAGCTAAAACTTGTCTCATTTCACCACTTGCAAGTCTTAAGATAACATATTTTTCTTCTTTACCCATTAATTGAGCATAAGCACCCGCTGAACGGATCATTTGTCCGCCTTTGCCCGGTTTTAACTCGATATTGTGTACGATAGTACCCACTGGGATATTTCTCAATTTCATTGCATTACCTGGTTTAATGTCAAGTCCGCTTTCAGCAGCGCAAATAACATCACCAACGCTTAAACCTTTTGGTTGTAAGATGTATCTTTTTTCACCATCTCTATAAGAGATTAATGCAATACGACAATTTCTGTATGGATCATACTCGATTGCTTCAACTTTACCTTCAATACCAAATTTTCTTCTTTTAAAATCTATAATTCTGTAAAGTTTCTTAGCACCTGCTTCTTTATGACGGCTTGTGATTCTACCATTATTGTTACGACCTGCATGAGCTGGAAGTTTTACAAGTAATGAACGCACACTAGCTTTTGCTGTGATATCATCAGAGCTTACACCTGTGATGTATCTTCTACTTGGAGTATATGGTTTATAAGTTTTAATTGCCATCTTATGCCTCCGAACTTTCTAAGCTCACACCTTCTGGTAGCTTAACATAGAATTTTTTAAAGCTATTTCTTTGACCTTCACGACCTCTAAAACGCTTTACTTTTCCATCCATTTTTAAAGAATTAATTCTTACTGGAGTTACACCAAAATATTCTCTTAAAACTTCTTTTAGACCATTTTTAGTCATTTTTGGAGAAGTTTGAATAACTACAACACCTTGCTCTTGAAGGTTTAAGCTTTTTTCAGTGTAAAGTATTGTTTTTATATCAGTAATATCTGCCATTTTAACCCTCTTTTACGATAGATTCAAGCGCTGCTTTTTCAATGATAACAGCATTAAATACAGATACTAAATAAGCATTTACTTCGCTAATATCAACTACATAGCAATTTGCTAAGTTTCTAAAAGCAAGAAGTGTTTTTTCATCTAGTAAATCTTTTACAATTAAAGCATCTTTTAAACCAAGCTTTTTAATAACTGCATTTGCATCTTTTGTTTTACCGCTTTCAATGCTTAAACTATCTACTGAGAATAATGCATTGTTTTGTGCTTTATCAGCCAATGCTCTTTCAAGCGCTAAGCGTTTTTGTTTTTTATTAACTTTTTGGAAATAATTACGATTGTTTGTAGGGCCAAATGCTACAGCACCACCAACCCAAACATTCGTTCTTGTTGAACCTGCTCTTGCACCACCACGACCTTTTTGTCTCCATGGTTTTTTACCACCACCGCTTACATCGCTTCTACCTTTAGTATGAGCTGTGTTTGCTCTAAGGCTAGCAAGATAAGATTTTACATATAAATAAAGGTTGTGAGGATTAACTTCTGCGTATTTTGCTGGAAGATCGAGTTCACTAGCTTTTTCAAATTTATCATTTAAAACAGTTACTTTACTCATTTTGCAATCCTTATTTTACCCATAGCACCATTAAATCCTGGTACCGCACCTTTTACTACTAAGATGCCATTTTCTTCATCAAATGAAACTACTTCATTTTTAACAGTAACTTTTACATTACCATAATGACCTGCCATTTTCATACCTGGTTGAACACGACCTGGCCATTCGCGGTTACCGATTGATCCGTGGCGTCTGTGGAATCTTGAACCGTGACTTGCAGGACCTCCGGCAAATCCGTGTCTTTTAACAACCCCACTATAACCTCTACCTTTAGAATTAAAGCTTACTTTTAAGATAGAAGCTTCTTTTAAAGGATTAAGATCAATATCACCTGCTTCTGTGTTTGCTACTTCTAAAGAAGCAAATCTATTATATTCAGCTGAAAGATTGTATTTTTTTTGCTGACCCGCAATGCATTTATTATTTGCTTTGCCTTTTACATAAGCAACCAAAGCTTTTCCATTTTCTACTTCACATACTTTAGTTTGAACAAGTTTAAGTAAGGTTACAGGAATGCTTGGTGTGCTGATTGTTCTACTCATACCAATTTTTTCTACAATGTATTCCATATTCTATCCTTATTTACCCATAGCTCTTACTTCAACATTGACCTCTGGAGCCAAGTCAAGCTTAGTGAGTGAATCTACTGTATCTGGAGTAGCTGCTACAATATCAAGCATACGAGCATGAATTCTCATCTCAAATTGTTCGCGTGAATCTTTATTGATGTGTGGAGATTTCAAAACTGTGTATCTTTTGATTTTTGTAGGCATTGGCACTGGACCTCTGATGTCAGCACCTGTTCTTTTAACAGCTTCTACAATTGCTGCAACTGTGCGATCTAGAACTCTGTGGTCATAAGCTTTTAGCTTAAGCCTGATTCTTTCCATATTTTTTCCTTTGTAAAGAACTCGTTAGACCCATAAGAATCTAACCACCATATAAAATGATGTTGAAATTATATAAAAAGAGCCTTTGCTATGTCAAGAAATTTATGCATTTTTTTTGATTATTTTCCTTTTAAAAAGGATAAAAATTAAATTTTATAAAATTTACAAGATTTTTTATACATTAAGAAAATCTAAGAAAAAATATAGTATGATTTCAAAATCTAAAGGGGCATTAGCTCAGCTGGGAGAGCACAACGCTGGCAGCGTTGGGGTCAGCGGTTCGAACCCGCTATGCTCCACCATTAATTACAAAGAAATTTATGAAATCACTACAATTTTTTTACGATAATTACCCAAAATTTCAAAAATTTGATGAAAGAAAAATTCAAATTCAAACCCATAAAAACATCATTATAAAAGGTGGTTTTGCAAGTGGTAAGAAAAATTTAATTTTAAATTTTTTATCTTTGTACAAAAGTGAAAATATACTTTTTATTGATTGTGATGATTTGAAATTTCAAGCAAGTGCTTTGGTAAATTTAAATTCGTTTTTAACCTATAATCCACAGATTAAATTTTTAGCACTTTGCAACTTTGCTCATGATTTTGACTTTGCCAGTTTAAAACACCTTAATTTGCAAATCATAATAAGCGTTTGTGATAGCAATTTTCATTTAGATTATTTTGAAGAACTTCATTTAGATTATTTAGACTTTGAAGAATTTTTAAGCTTAAACAAAAAATACGCTGACACTAAAACCATGGTAAGTTATTTTTTACATACAGGACGCAATGTGATTTTAAATCACAACTTTAACACAAACTCATCATACTTAAGAAGTTTTTACACTCCATTAGAGCTTACCATACTCAAACAAATCGCCTTAGAACTTGGGAATGAATTTAGCGTTAATGAGCTATTAAAAACACTAAAAAATACTATAAAAATTTCCAAAGATACCTTATATAAAAGCATAGAAAAACTAGAATCAAACTACACTTTGTATTTTGTAAAAAATCTTGAAAAGAATTTAAAAAAAGTATATTTTTGGGACTTTTCACTAAAAAATTCTCTAAGCATACAAAAAGACTTTAGTGCTTTGTTTGAAAATTTGATTTTAAGCGAGTTGTTTAAATTTGAACAAGAAATTTTTTATACCAAATATTTTGATTTTTACTTACCAAGTCTTAAAAATGCATTTTTATGCTCGCCCTTTAAAGATAAAGATTTACTTAGTTTAAAAGTCAAAAAAATACTTAGTAAAAATCAACTCGCACTTTCGACTATTTATATCATCACGCTTTCACAAAGAGATGAGTTTTTCATTGAAGGGGTGCGCGTGATGATTTTGCCTTTTGATGAGTGGGCTTTAGGAAATTAATCTAACTCATCAAGCTTATGTTGATTTATGATAGAAATAATAAGCTTAGTATAATTACTTTTGATCTCTGAGTATTTTTCCAAATGACTTGCCGCTTCTTTGCCATCAAGTTTTTCATTTTGATTTATAGCATCCCACCGCCAAGCTCTAAATTCCTTATAAGCATCATGACGATTTAAATTTAGCAAGTATGAATCCACGCTTTCTTGCAAGGTATCAAATATACGAATTTTATGAGTTTTACCTTCACTTCTTTCTTTTGGAATCAAACCTTTCTCGCCCCAAGTCCATTCTCCAAATAAATTATTTGCTTCTTTAGCAAAACGACTTGTACCAGTTGCGCTTTCAATAATTGCTTGAGCTATGGCTAAAGATTTTGGAACTTTTTGGATACGCAGTTGGTATTCCTTGTGATCGTATAAATTTTTAACGCGATATTTTTCTTTTAAAAACCATAGTTTTTGCACAGCATTAGAATTTAGTTTTCTAAAATTACTCTTTAAAGCTTCCTCAAAAAAAATATCTATAAATTCTTTTTCATTTTCAATTTCTTTGAAAGAAACATCCAACAAAGCATTGATTTTTTTGATAAAAACTTCACGCTTTTCTTTTATACTTAAAGCATAATAATGTTTATCAAAACCTGCTATAAATTCAGCTTTTAAAAATAAAAAACTACTAAGTAAAATTATAATCAGCTTCAAAACAGCATTTTACCTTTCCTCTGAAAAATATTTGATCATCCTCTAATCTAAAATATAAATTTTCTTTGCTTTTTGGCTTTACTAAAATATCATCTTTAACTTTTTGATTTAAATAAGCAAGATAAAAACAAGCTCCCATACCTGTACCACAAGCTAAAGTCTCATCTTCTACCCCGCGTTCATAGGTTCTAACTCTTATAAATTCTTCATTTTCTATTTTAGCAAAATTAACATTTGCATTATATTTTTTACGCACTTCTTTGCATAAATTTACATCAAATTCATTTAAATCATCAACAAAAGTCACCATATGTGGCACACCTGTATTACATCCTTGCCAAATTCTATCTTTATGTTTAAAAGCTTCTTTAATATCCTTCACTCCACTTAATTTAATCTCTACCATGTCATCATCAACAAATGATTTTATAAGTCCTGCTCCGGTTAAAAAATTTAAATATTGTGATTTTTTTAGATAATGATGAGCAAAATGAGCTGCTGCACGCGATCCATTACCACACATATTTGCTTTACTACCATCGCAATTATAAAATTCCCATTCAAAATCATATCTATCATGAGGCACAACTACTATAAGTCCATCAGCACCTATGCCCTCATAACGATTACAAAGAATTCTAGCTAACTCACTACGATCTTTTTTTTCACCATCTGCAAATACTACAAAATCATTTCCGCTTGCACAATATTTATAAAATTTCATTTTTAACCTTTAAAGTATGTTTTAAAAAATTTAGCACATTTTCTTCAAATTTTTCATAACTTGAAATATTTTTTATCACAAAATCTGCTTTTTTTAGTTTTTCTTCTATATCAAGTTGCAAATTAATTCTTTTTAAGGCTTCATTTTCATCTAAATTATCTCTTTGCATTAATCTTTTTAATAAAATTTCTTTTGGAGCATAAATCAATATACTTTTTCCTAGATCTTGATAATGATTATTTTCAAAAAATAAAGGCAATTCTATAAAAAAAGCCTTGTTTTTTTTATCTAAAATTAGTGCTTTTTGTAAAATTTCTTCTTTGATTTTAGGATGTAAAAAACCTTCTAACTTTTTTTTGGCGTTTAAATCATTAAATACAATAGCACCAAGCTTTTTTCTATCTATTTTTCCTGCTATAAGTAAATCATCATTATCAAAAAGCTTAGCTATAGAATTAGCATTTTCATTTAAAAGCTCATGAGCTATCACATCTGCACTTAAAGTATCAAAACCCAAATTTTGAACTATTTTTATAAAGCTTGACTTTCCACCTGCTATACTTGAAGTCACAAAATAAGCATTTTGCATAATTTAACCTTAAAATATTTTTAGTTAAAATACCTTTTAAATTCTTAAAGGAAGATAAATGAATATAAGCTATGAAGATGCGGGTGTAAGTATAGATAATGGTAATACTTTTGTAGAAGCAATCAAGCCTTTAGTAAAAGAAACTTTTAATGAAAATGTTTTAGGTGGCATAGGCTCTTTTTCGGGTGCTTTTGCCATGCCAAGTGGTTTTAAAAATCCTGTTATGCTAGCAGCAACTGATGGGGTAGGCACAAAGTTGCGTCTTGCTATTGATAGTCAAAAATTTGACACCATAGGCGAGGACTTAGTAGCAATGTGCGTGAATGATTTAATTTGTAATTTTGCTACGCCTTTGTTTTTTCTAGACTATTATGCAACTGCAAAGCTAGATGTAGAAGTAGCTAAAAAGGTTGTAGCAGGGATTGCTAATGGTTGTAAAAAAGCAAATTGTGCCTTAATAGGTGGAGAAACTGCTGAAATGCCTGGAATGTATCATAACAATGACTTTGACTTAGCAGGTTTTTCAGTGGGCATGGCTGAAAAAGATGAAATAGATAGAAGAAATTTTGTAAAAAATGGAGATATTTTACTAGCTTTGCCTAGTAGTGGGCTTCATTCTAATGGATATTCTTTAGCTAGAAAAGTATTATTTGAAGCACAAAAGCTTAAGTTTGATGATAAAATAGATGGTAAAAATTTAATCGATATCTTGCTTGAACCTACAAGAATTTATGTAAAAGACTTTTTAAAATTAAAACCTTTCATCAATGCACTAGCTCATATAACAGGTGGTGGTTTAGTGGAAAATTTACCTAGAGTTTTTCCAAGAGGAATAGGTGCTATTATTAGAAAACATCATCTAAAAACTCCTGAAATTTTTTATCAAATAGGCCAAAGCGTAGAAGAAGCTGAAATGTATAGAAGCTTTAACATGGGTGTGGGCTTAGTTATGGTGGTAGATCCATCTAATGTAGGAAAAGTTTTAGAGAATTCAGATGCTTATGTAATAGGCGAAGTTGTGCTAAATGAAGGGGTTGTTTTAGAGTAATTAACTCCCTAGAGTTTGCTAATAAATCACATTGAGCTTAAAAATAAGCTTAATGTGATAGAGTGTATTTAATAAGGAGTTTATTGTTTTTAAATTATTTATAATACTAAAAACTTTTATAGTTTTTATATTCAACATTGGCACATTCTTAACTTTATTGTACCAATTGTGCTTTTTTTAAATTTTTATTTTGTCATTTTATAATCTGTTTTAAGCAAACTCTGGGCAATTAATTAAACACTAAGCCTTAAAAGGCTTAGTTAATCATTATTAAAATATAAAGTCAAACTGTAAAAATCCCGTATGCGAATGAGAATTATTTGCAAAAGTTCCATTATAATTAAATGACATTTCTAAATCTTCTGCCAAAGAAAAAATCAAAGACGCACTTGCATATTGATAAGTTCTTGGCAAATCTAAGGTTTCACTTGCTTTTAAGTTTGCAAAATTTACTCTTGATTCTACTTCAGGATTAAAATTAATTCTTGCACCTGCTTCAAATGAAGTGCTAATTTGTGGATGCCATTTATTAAGCCATTTAAGAGATGCCGTACTTGAAAATAGATTTAATTCACTCTTATAATATCTTTCATGATTTAATGCTCCATCTCCATGCATGCTGAAAGCTTTTGTGAAACCACCTTCATAGTTTAAAGACACCTCAGGAGTAATTATATTATCTGCCCCATCTAAATAAAAATTCATACCAGTTCCAATACTTGCTCCATAACCATAGGTATCTGTATTACCATTAGCCTCTCTTTTTCCTTTATCAACAAATTTTTGCACATCATTTTTGGTATATGCCGCTTTGGTATGGAATTTAAAAAAGGCTTCTTTTATCTCATCTTCTAATAAAATATTAGAATACTTCAAACCAGCATACACTGTTTGCATTTTTAAAGAAAAGTAATCTTTAGTATCCATATTAGCTTCTTCAGTTCCTACATAAGCTCCTAGCATACCTATATCTTTTAAGGTATGAAAACCTGCTACTATACCTTTAGTATTTCCTTTAGAATAATCATTTGTTCCTAAAAGCTTAATGCTATTAGATGAAAAATAAGGCAATATAAAGCCGTGATAATGCTCATCTGCATCAAAACCTACTAAGTCTTTATTTGTTTTATGATTATTGTGTATTCTTGCATGTTTGTAAGCCATTCTTGATGCATCATCTAAAACAGTATCAAGGAAGAATGATCTCATCATATAAGTGTTAATTATTGTTTGAGCCAACATTACCTACTCCTATGTTACCACCACTACCAGTATTATTAACTATATTGTCAGGATTGATAGGTTTGCTTGCATCAAAATTTGGATCTGAAGTATCTACTGTGATATTATCTATATTTGTAGAACCACTTCCATTTCCACCTACATTAATAGCTCCATCAAAGCTACCATCTTCATTTGGTTTTACTATCCAATCTCCTACATTTACATTACCATTACCATTATTAGTAATGTGATTACCATCTTTATCAGGTTTAACTGTACCTTGGTTATCTATATTAACATCATTATTACCATTATTAACTATACCACCGCCGATATTACCATTGGAACCATTTGAAATAGAAGTATTACCACCGCCACTACCTACAGTGATAGAACCTCCCAAATCTCCATCATTTTTGATTTCTAAATCACCGTTGTTATTCTCAATAGAACCGCTGATAGAACCACTATTGTTAATTGAACCTAAATTACCATTGTTTGTAATATTTCCACCTATACTACCATGACCACTATTGATAATCTTATCTACAGAAGAATCTTTACCTATAGATACATCCCCTGTAATTTTTCCATAATCATCATTAATGATATTACCTACTTTTGAGCCATTATCAACGCTAACATCACTGCTAATAAGCCCATTACCAGAATTAGAAATATTAGTAACTTCGCTATTATTATCAACTTTAATACCACCAGTAATCTCTCCTTGCCCAGCATTGATGATGCTTCCAACTATACTTCCATTATCAACGCTAACATCTCCTGAAATTTTACCAGTAGAAACTCCATTATTATAAAAAGAACTTGCCAAAGCACCATTGATAATATTCTCAACTTTAGAGTGATTATCTACTTTTACACTACCGCTAATCTCTCCACTTCCAGCATTGATGATACTATCTATCTGTCCTTTATTATTAACCTCTATAAAACCCTCTATTTTACCATTATCTTGATTTATTATACCACCTACTATAGAAGAGCCTTCTCCATCCACTTTTATAGTTCCGGTAATCTTAGCATTATCTTTATTTAAAATACCAGTAACCACACCGCCACTACTGATTAAAATAGATCCGCCTATATTAGCATTATCAGCATTTATAATACCAAATCCATTCTCACCACCTGAGATCATACCTTTCTCTTTAACCTCTATAGTTCCTTTTAAAGCAGATCCTCTGCTTAAATAAATTCCAGCAATTCCACCATGTATTGCAGAATTTTCTCCAGCTATAGTTGTGTTTTGATTTAAATATGCGTGATCAAAATACATCCCATAATCACCACCATATACCACGCCACCATTTTTTATAGATATATCGCTTGTAGTAGAACCTGTACCTAAGAAAACACCACTTTCTCCTCCATAAATGCTACCATTATCAACATATAAATATCCTAATTTTTGCCATTGATTTACAAATATGCCATAATTTCTAGCATCTATTACACCACCATCTTTAATATTTAAGGTTCCAAAAGAACCATAAGATACAGAAATTCCATCGTTTTCTGCTTTTATGGTGCCAGTATTGGTGATATTTTCTATTTTACCACCACCTTCTAGCTTAATTCCTGCACCCCCAATATCAGTCTCCGTAGAAATTATATTACCAGAATTGTTTATAGTTCCAATATCTCCTTTCCATAAAAATACACCTCTAGCTCCACTAATAGTTCCGGAATTAGTTAAGGTTTCTATTTTTGCACTTGAACTTAAAGTTATTGCGCCATAACTACCTTTACCTTCAATATTTCCTTGATTATCTAAATGAGTAATAGTCCCGCTTACGCCAATTTTATTAATATACCCTTTATTAATAATAGTGCCTACTTTGGAATTATCTTTTAATTGTATACCATCTTGATTACCACCAATTATAGTTCCAGTATTTTCTATTGTACCGACACTAGAGCCAGTTTGAAGATCAATACCATTCCAAGTAGTACCTGTTATACTACCAGAGTTTTTTATACTATCAATACTAGAATTTTGTCCAATATTAATACCATTGCTACCACTAATAGTACCTTTGTTATCTATAGCATTAGCATTAGCATTAACATTAACACCAAAATCACTAGTTGTAGTAATACCACCGCTTTCTTCAATCACCAAGGTTCCATCAGAACCTATGGTAACCGGACCATTTTGACTACTATTAATAGTACAAGTACCACCACCATTACAGCCACCACCACTAATATTTTTTGAATTTTTTACTTGTTTGGCTTTAGTGTTTTTAACACTACTATTAGAATTTTGATCATTTATAGTTACTATACTAGCATTAGCACAGGTTACCAAAAAAGATATAGTCGCTAAAGATAAGAAAGTTTTTTTAACAAAAGAAAGATTATTGTTTGAATAAGATGATTTTAAAGTGGGATTATTTTCGCATACCCCCCCCCATAAAATAAGACATTAAAACTCCTTGATTTATTAAAATTTTTTGTAATGATAAAAAATAATTATTAATATTTTTTAAATATGATAGTGCTTTTGTTAATTATTTGTGTAAATTAGGATATTTTTATTGTTGTTATTCTTAAGATAATTTAGCTTTGATTAAAAAAAGCCTCTTAAAAATAAGAGACTTTTTTCTTATTTTATAGGATGAAGTTCATTTGCATAAAAGCTTACTGAATTCATACCTTCTTTGATAGCCCATTCATAAGCTTTTACTACAAATTCCCAGTTAATGTGTGCGTAGAATTTGTCTAAATACACAGGGCGTGCATTACGGTGATCTACATAGTAAGCATGCTCCCACACATCAACTACTAAAAGTGGAACTTTACCTTCAGTGATAGGTGTAGCAGCATTGCTTGTAGCTACTAATTCTAATTTTTGATTTTGAGTGTTATAAACTAGCCAAAACCAACCAGAACCAAATACTCCTGTAGCTCCTTTGATGAATTCTTCTTTTAAATTTTCCATAGAACCAAAGTCTTTTTCAACCGCTGCTTTAAACTCATCACTTAAAGAACAGCCACAGCCACAGCATGTTTTTGGCTTAATGCAGTCAAAATAAAAGTCATGATTATACACTTGAGCAGCGTTGTTAAAAATTCCGCCATTTGAGTTTTGTATGATATAAACTAAATCTTTTCCTGCAAATTCAGTATCTTTGATAAGATTGTTTAGGTTATTTACATAAGTTTGATGGTGTTTGCCATGATGAAATGCAAAAGTTTCTGCACTCAAAAAGTCTCCAAAAGCGTCTGCTTCATAAGGTAGTTTTCTTAATTCAAACATATTGTTCTCCTTTTTTTAAATTTTATAGCATTCTAACATAGTTAAGTTAAAAAAGACTAAATGAGTCTTTATTTTTCAAAAAGTATTACTTTGCCTTGTTCTAAGCTTTTTGCTACATCGATAATGCGTTGGTTTTTACTACCTTTAAATTTTAAAGATAAGTCTTTTTGCTCTAAAATAAACTTCCCATCTATCAAAACATCAGCTAAGATAAGTAATTCTTTCATAGCTTGCTCTTGCAATAGCTCTTCATAAGTAAAACCTGTATATATAGTAAGATCAAGCCCTAAAGCCTTAATGTGTTTTGCTAGAATACTTAAATTTTTTGCTTGCATAAAAGGCTCCCCGCCACTAAAAGTAACACCTTGGAGCAAAGGATTTTTACAAATATCATCATACAAACTTGCTAAATCTTGCAAATATCCTTTGTTAAAATCATGTGTTTGTGGATTATGACAACCTTTGCAATGATGAGGGCAGCCTTGAGTAAAAATCACATAACGCAAACCATAGCCATCGACTATGGATTCTTTTATGACACCGGCTAATCTAAGAAAAATCGTGTTTAATTCTTGCATGAACTTCAGCTTTTTTAGCGTCATTAAAACGATCAAGCGTTCCTACTAAATAGCCTGTGATTCTTCTTATGCGTTCAAATTTAATATCATCTTCTTTTCTATGACACTTTGGACAAAACTCATCTATCACACCACTATAACCACATACCGGATCTCTATCTAGTGGGAAATTAATCGAGCCATAGCCTATATTGCTTTCTTTCATACATTTTATAATGCGTTCAAAACTTTCTAAATTCTTACTCACATCGCCGTTTAATTCTACATAAGTAATATGCCCACCATTATTTAGCTCATGATATGGGGCTTCTATTTGAATTTTTTCATATATACTAATAGGAAAATCCACAGGAATATGAAAAGAATTAGTATAAAAATCTTTATCAGTTATGCCTTTTAAAATGCCGTATTTTTTTTGATCTAGCTTTAAAAACCTTCCACTTAAACCCTCAGCTGGGGTAGCTATGAGTGAAAAATTAAGCTTATCTTTGAGTGCTTTTTCATCGACAAATTCACGCATAAAACGCACGATTTGCAAACCTAAATCCCTTACTTCTTGACTTTGTCCATGATGAGAACCTACTAAAGCTATTAAACTCTCACAAAGTCCTATATAACCTATAGCTAAAGTCCCGTGTGCTATGATTTTTTCTACGCTATCATTTTCTTTTAAAGAATCTGAATCTATCCAAATTCCCTCGCCCATTAAAAATGGGAAATTTTTAACCTTTTTTAGACTTTGAATTTTATATCTATGAAGTAATTGCTCATACACAAGCTCTAATTTTTCTTTTAAAAGTGAGTAAAAAAGCTCTAAATTTCCTTTAGCTTCTATGGCTAAACGCACAAGGTTTATACTCGTAAAGCTTAAATTTCCCCTGCCGCTTGTGATTTCTTTACTCTCATCATAAACATTTGCCATAACCCTAGTTCTACAACCCATATAAGCTACTTCGCTATTATAATCACCCTTTTTATAGTATTTTGCATTAAAGCTTGCATCTAAAAAGCTAAAATTTGGAAAAAGTCTTTTAGAAGCACATTCTATAGCGAGTTTAAAAAGCTTGTAGTTTGGATCTTTTTCATTATAATTAATACCTTCTTTTACTTTAAAAATTTGCACAGGAAAAATTGGTGTTTCACCATTTCCTAAGCCTTTTATCGTGGCTTTGAGTAAATTTTCTATTACCATTTGCCCTTCAAAAGAAGTATCGGTGCCATAATTTAGCGTGCTAAAAGGCACTTGAGCTCCTGCTCTTGAGTTCATAGTATTAAGATTATGCACCAAAGCTTCCATAGCTTGAAAAGTTGCATCTTGGGTTTGCTTTAATGCTCTTTTATAAGCATAAGCATTTGCTTGTTTTAAAAAATTCTCATCACTATTTAAGTCAAACTTTAAAAGCTCTTTAAAGCATTCTTTTTCGCTTGAAACTTGAAAATTAGCATTTTTAAAGCATTGCTCGTCTAGGTTTTGTTCTAATTTTATTTCAAAAAAAGCATTTATAGCCTTTTTATACTCTTTTTGAAAAGTCTTTGCCACACCCTTTGCCATAGCAAAATCAAAATTTGGTATAGATTGACCTCCATGCATTTCATTTTGATTAGCCTGCAAGGCAATGCAAGCTAAAGAAGCATAAGATCTAATATCATTTGGCTCACGCAAACTTCCATGTCCAGTGCTAAAACCATTTTCAAAAAGCTTTAACAAGTCTATTTGACAACAAGTTTGTGTTAGCATATAAAAGTCTTTATCGTGTATGTGTATATCGCCGTTTTTGTGTGCATTTGCGATATGTTTTGGCAAAATACACTCATCTACATAGTATTTTGCTCCTTCTGAACCATATTTTAACATCATTCCCATAGCACTATCTGAGTTGATATTAGCATTTTCTCTTTTTAAATCAGCTTCTTTAGAATCTTTGAAGGTTAAATCATCATACAAATTTAGCAAATCATAACTACCATTGCGGATTTGTGTTCTTTTTTGGCGGTATAATATATAAGATTTTGCAGTATTGATTAAAGCATTTTTTATTAAAACCTCTTCAACTTTATCTTGAATTTGTTCTACTTGTGCATGATTTTCATCAAGCAAAGCTACAACCTCATCACAAAGCCTACCTAATTCATCATTTTCTAATTTTTTATCAGTAGAGTTTATATTGGCTCTAAAAATAGCATTTTTAATTTTAAAAATATCAAATGCAACTTGACTTTTATCTCTTTTTGTAATAAATTTTATTTTCATGTAAATTTTCCTAAAAAATAATCTCTAGAAGCTAAAAAATAACGCTTTATGAAGATAAGTTTAGTACAAAAACTTGATGAAAAACTTAAAAAGATAAAAGAAAAATTCACACAAAAATTGTGTGAATTTTGTTTATTCTAACTCTATACCTTTTACTGCATAAAGTTTATCAATACCACGATTTCCAAACATTTTTTCAGTATTACAATCCTTTTGGATATTCCACTCATCTAATTCATGATGGAAATTTTTGCAATTGTGAAAAAGATATGCCATAGTAATTACATTTTGCACATCCCAATTCACAACACTATGCTCATACGCATGACAGTTTTCAAAACAATGTGCCATTCTGGTAGTATTTGAAGTTTTCCAATGCAATAAAGAATGATTAAAATTAACACAATTAAAAAACATATAAGACATATCTTTTAAATTTTGAGTATCCCATTTTGATAAATCTTGATTAAAATTTTTGCAGTTAAAAAACATACTTGCCATATTTTCAACTTTAGAAACATTCCAGCGTGACAAATTTGCATTAAAACTTTCGCAACAATAAAACATATAAGACATATCTTTAGCATTTGATACATCCCAATGTTCAATACCTAAAAAATCCAATCTTTTAGAATAATAAAATACATAAGAAAAATCATCAATCAAAGATACATCAATATCCCTTAGAGAAATTCTTTCATTATGCACCAAATTCATTAACTCATTTTTGCTTTTAGGTCTATACATTTTGTCCTCCTTTTTGTATATTTTAAAAAACAAGTGTGAAGTCAATGTAAAAATTTACAAATTATTAATAATAACTTTCAATATATTAATAATAAGTATTTTAAAATAAACTTAATTTAAATAAGATAAAACAAATAAAAAATATTTAAATCGAACAATGTAACTTTTTGTAAAATATGACAATGATTATCAAAAAAAGCGGATATAAAATAGTAAGTGGTGACCCATACGAGACTCGAACTCGTGTTACCGCCGTGAAAGGGCGATGTCCTAACCGCTAGACGAATGGGCCATTTTGCAGTTTTAAGATGAAATTATAACAATTTTTACTTAATAATTATTTAAGGCATTAAAAAATACCTTAAATATCGATTTCTATCCCTACAGGAGCATGATCTGAGCCAAAAATATCATCTCTTATAAAAGCATTTTTAAGTTTATCTTTTAAGCCATTAGAAATGAAAAAATAATCAATCCTCCAGCCTACATTTCTTTCTCTTGCTTTCATTCTATAACTCCACCACGAATACTTTTCTTTAACATCGCCATTTATATGCCTAAAAGTATCTATAAAACCTAATTTTAATAAATCATCTATCCAAGCACGCTCAATCGGTAGAAAACCTGAAGTTTTTTCATTAGCTTTTGGGTGGGTTAAGTCTATCTCACGATGTGCGGTATTAACATCTCCACAGATGATAATTTCTTTACCTTCTTTTAAAAGTTTATCTAAATACACTAAAAAGTCATTATAAAATTTCATTTTAAAATTCAAACGCTCTTCATCTTTTTGACCATTTGGAAAGTAAATATTAAACAAAACTACATTTTTAAAGCTATGCTCTAAAACTCTACCCTCATCATCATCAAAAAACTCACATTTTTTTACCTCACAATCAAAATTACACAAGCTCATTACGCCTGAATACCCTGCTCTTTTAGCACTATTTGAATACATATGTTTAAAAGGATACTCATAAATTCTTTTTGGAAATTTATCCTCGTGTGCTTTGATTTCTTGAAAACCTATAAAATCAATTTCTTCTTTTTCAATCCAATCAAGTGCATTTTTATCACAAATTGCCCTTAGGCCATTTACATTCCATGATAATAATTTCATAATTTAATCCTTAAACTTACAAAAAGCAAAATCATACCATAAAGATATTAAGTTAACCATTTTTATTTATAATTAAATCTTTAATTTTGAAAGGATTTCATGAAATTTTTTAATATATCGTGGCTTAAATTTATTATTTTGAGTGCTTTTTATATAACTAGTATCAATCTGAAATTGTTTTCTTATATTCACGAAAATTTACATCCTCATAATAATGATATTTCCATTATTTTATATATAATTATATATTTTGCACTATTAGTTGGAATTTTCGCTTTATTATTTTTGCCTTATCTTAGC
Organism: Campylobacter sp. CNRCH_2014_2849; assembly: GCF_025772845.1. NCBI lineage: Bacteria > Pseudomonadati > Campylobacterota > Epsilonproteobacteria > Campylobacterales > Campylobacteraceae > Campylobacter > Campylobacter sp. CNRCH_2014_2849. The sequence continues at coordinate 80,508 of NZ_JAKMSW010000004.1, forward strand.
AAGATTTTAATGATTTTTTTAATAGGTGTGAGTTCAATTAGTAGTTATTTTATGATCAATTATGGTGTTATTATAGATCATGATATGATTAGAAATGCTATGCAAACTGATCAAAAAGAAGTACGTGATCTGATTAATTTTAATATTTTTGTTTATATATTTTTTACTTTTGTGATTCCAGCATTTTTAGTTATAAAAGCTAAAATAGAATATCACAATATCAAAAAACATTTAATCATTAAATTTGGCACTTTAGTTGTTGCTTTATTTGTTGCTTTTGGATTGCTTGGAATTTTTTCAAAAAGTATTGTACCATTTTTAAGAACTTATAATGAAGTAAGAGTTTATAACACTCCTTTTTATCAAATTTATTCAGCAATTAAATATATAAAATTAGAAGTTATTCCAGAAAAAGAACTTCAAAAGATAGCTTTAGATGCGAAAATGGAAAAAGACTTAAACAAAACTATGATTTTAGTCATAGGGGAAACCGCTAGAGCAAATAACTATTCTTTGGGTGGTTATACCAAAAATGATACTAATTTTTACACCAAAAACGAACCTAATTTAATATATTTTGACAATGTAAGCTCTTGCGGGACAGCAACTGCTAGAAGTTTACCTTGTATATTTTCAAGACACAAAAGAGCTACTTTTGACAATAGTCTTTATGAAGAAAATGCTTTAGATATTTTGCAAAGAGTTGGAGTTCAAAGTGTTTGGCTTGGAAATAATTCTGGAGGTTGCAAAGGAAACTGCGATCGTATAGCACATAAATTGATTTCAAAAGATTATGATGAGAGTTTACTTGAGCTTGTAAAAGAACAATTACAAAATCCATCTTCAAGTAAAATCATAGTCGTTCATTTGCAAGGTTCTCATGGACCAGCTTATTTTAAGCGCTATCCAAATGAGTTTAAAAAATTTACGCCAACTTGCGATACAAATGAATTACAACAATGCTCGCAAGAAGAATTAACTAATACCTATGACAATACTTTACTTTATACAGATTTTATCATCAAAAGTCTTATTGACTTATTAAAGCAAAGTCCTGCACAAAATGCCTCATTGTTGTATGTATCAGACCATGGAGAAAGTTTAGGAGAAAATGGAATTTACCTTCATGGAATGCCCTATTTCATAGCACCAAAAGAACAAACTCATGTTCCTATGATTCTTTGGAGCAAAGATAATAATTTAATCCAAGAATTACAAAAAAAGAAAGATTATAAATTATCTCAAGATAATATTTTTTCAAGTTTATTAGGATATTTTAATGTCCAAACTAAAGAATATGAAGAAAACTATGACTTATATAGTAAAAATTTAAAGGAAAATCCTTAATGAAGCCAAAGTATTCTTTATTTAAAAATGCAAGTTATGCCTTTAGTGGCATTAAATTCTTGCTTAAAGATGAAATGGCTTTTAGAATAGAATTTGCCATTATCTTACCTTTAATTTTTGTAAGCTTATTTTTACCTGCGAGTTTTTTAGAACATTTTGTGCTTATTTTAGTATTAGTTTTGATTTTAATTATAGAGGCATTAAATTCTGCCATAGAAGCTTGCGTGGATCTTTGTACGAGCGAATTTCACATCTTAGCTAAAAAAGCAAAAGATTGTGCGAGCGCTGGGGTGTTTTTTAGCGTTGTTTTGGCTATAATTACTTGGAGTTTTATTCTTTTTAATATGGCTAGAGAATGGATGATAAAGTAAAAACACTATGCATAAAAATCTTTGGTAAAAAACGCTTTGAAATTTTAGAATTTTTAGCCCTTCATGCTAATGAAGATGGCTTTGTCTTTGCAAATATCGAAGAACTTTCTAAAAAGTTAAACATCAGTAAACCAACCATCATTTCTACTTTTAAATTTTTAGAAGAGAAGGCTTTGCTTGAAAAGCTCAAAAACGGCTTATATAAACTCAAATAGGAGATAAAATGACGCTTAAAAACCCTTTGGATATGCATTTACATTTACGCGATGAAAGCATGCTTGAACTTGTAGCTCCATTTAGCGCAAAAGACTTTAAAGCGGGAGTTATCATGCCAAATTTAATCACTCCGCTTACTGAAATAAATACACTAAAAGCTTATAAAGAACGCATTTTAAAAGCATGTAAAAATGAAGATTTTACGCCTTTGATGACTTTATTTTTTAAAGACTATGATGAGCAATTTTTAGAAAAAGCTAAAGATGAAATTTTTGCTATCAAACTTTATCCTGCAGGCATAACTACAAATTCAGATAATGGAATTTCAAGCTTTGATATAGAAAAGTTAAAACCTACACTAAATGCTATGAGTGAGCTTGGCCTGCCTTTACTTGTACATGGAGAAACAAATGATTTTGTAATGGATAGAGAGGCAAATTTTGCTAAAATCTATGAAAAATTAACTAAAAATTTTCCAAAATTAAAAATTGTAATGGAACATATTACCACTAAGGTTTTGTGTGATTTATTAAAAGATTATGAAAATTTATACGCAACTATCACTTTACATCATTTAATGATAACACTTGATGATGTAGTAGGTGCTAAGATGGATCCGCATTTGTTTTGCAAACCTATTGCAAAACGCTATGAAGACAAAGACGCTTTATGTGAGCTTGCTTTTAGTGGCTATGAAAAGACTATGCTTGGAAGTGATAGCGCACCTCATCCATTGCACACTAAAGAATGCTGTGGTTGTGCAGCTGGCGTATTTAGCGCACCGGTGATTTTACCTGTATTAGCTGAACTTTTTGAAAAGCACTCAAATGAAGCAAATTTACAAAAATTTATTTCAGATAATGCTTGTAAAATCCATAATCTTAAATTTGAAAAAGATAAAATCATCACTTTAGAAAAACAAGAATGGCAAGTAGCGCAAAAATACGGTGATGTGGTGCCATTTATGGCAGGAAAAACTTTAAATTTCAAGGTTATTTAGCCTTGAAATTTAATCAATAATCAAAAGTTTTATCTTAGCTTCTATAATCTCTTCTACCTCATCTTTTACAAAGCTTTCTAACTCTTGTTTGTTTGCATTAATGCCATTCATACTCAAATGCCACAAAGCATTTTCTATCGCACTATCTTTATCTCTTTTTACTACTCTAATTTCATTAAAAATTTCACTCTCATAAGAAATATTTTGCGCATTTAAAAAACTTTGCAAATCCTCTTCATAAAAACCTTTAAAATGCGTGTTAAAATGCTCAAATATAGGATCTAGAAAGCTACTTTTGCGCCTACTCGCCCAGCCTAAATACACTTTTTTAGAAGCTAAGCTTAAAAAAGCTTTATAGTCTTTTTTATTTTGCAAAGCAGGAGACATACTCAAAAAGGCTAAACCAAAATTTGTGTTATTGTTTTTATAAAAGTTTTCAAAGTCTAAATTTAAAGTTTTTATATTTGATATAGCATGAGTTTTTGCATCTTCTTGTAAAATTTCAAGCATAGCACTAGAGCTATCTACACCCAAAACACTTTTTGCTTTTTGCGCTAAATGCAAAGTCCAAACACCGCTTCCACAACCTATATCCACCACGATTTTGCCTTGCAAAGAGCCAAGTTTTGCAAAAGTAACTTTTTGAATTTCGTTTAAGTTAGAACTATATCTTGCATAGCTTTTTGCTTTTTTATTCCATAAATTCATTATTCATTCTCACATTTTTGGCAAATTCCTTTAATCACAACACTTTTTATAATCCCTTTAATTTCAGGCATTTTTACATCACTAATCTCATGACATACATCGCATATAAAATGTGCTTTAGCATGATCTGCTAATTCATAAAAACTTTTGCGATCAAGTTGACTTTTATTAACAATACCCTTTTTTTCAAAAAGCTCCATATTTCTATAAAAGCTAGTTTTATTTGCTTTGAGATTAAATTGATCATAACTTAATGGGGTTTTAGCAAGAGATAAAATTTGCAAGATTTCCACTCGTAAAGTTGTCATAGAAATATCATGTTTTTTTAATAAATCAATAGCTTCCATAATTCTACCTTAGAAAATAAATGTATTTTACCACAAAAAAAGTTTTATAAATGCAACTTAATTTTTAAGTTGCAACTAAGTTGCATTATATATAATTACATAAATTTTAGATAATCAGGAGGAAATAATGTTAAAAATATTGTTATTGTTATTATCATGCGCACTTGCTTTTTCAAAACCTATTGTGAGTGTTAGCATACCACCTCAAGCATTTTTTGTAGAAAAGATTGCTAAAGATAGTGTTGAAATTAATATCTTGATTTCACCTAATTCTAATGAACATAATGTAGAATTTAAACCTATGATGATTAAAAATCTTGAAAAAAGCAAAATTTATTTTCTTGCCGATTTAGAACTTGAAAAAATCCTAGAAAACAAATTTAAAAACACACTCAAAAATGTCAAAATTGTTAATATTAATGATGGCATATCATTACTAGAAAATGATGAGACTGATGAACATGACCACGATGAACATGAGCATGGTAAAAACGATCCTCATACTTGGCTAGATCCTGTTTTAGTAAAAATACAAGCACAAAATATCTATAAAGCTTTAAGTCAAACTTTTCCACAAAATAAAGACTTTTATGCAAAAAATTTAGAAAATTTTCTTAAAGAATTGGATGACTTAAATTCAGTAATCAAAACAAATTTACAAGATATCAAACACCGAGAATTTATAGTCTATCATCCTAGTTGGAATTATCTTGCAAAAAGATACAACCTCATCCAAATTCCTGTGGAAATTGATGGAAAAGAGCCAAAAATTCAAGATTTGCAAAAACTAATAAAAATAGCCAAAGAAAAAAACATAAAGGTTATTTTTGTCCAACCTGGTTTTAGTGAAAATTCGGCTAAAGTATTATCTAAAGAATTAAACGCAAAAATTGTTTTTATCGATCATTTGGCTAAAGATTGGGATAAAGAACTTTTAAAAACCATACAAGCATTAAAAATGGCTTTAGAATGAAAATCATTTTAATACTAGCTTTTATATGCTTTCAAAAAGTATTAAGCTGTGCTTTGTGTGCAGCTTATACTCCAACGGCAAATGTAAAATTAGACTTTAACGCAACTGATGATAACATCAATAAAATTTATGTAACTTGGGAATTTTCGCAAGATTTTATAAAAATACTGCTTCAAAACTATGATATAAATTATAATAATACTTTAGACAAAGACGAACTTACTGATATTAAATATACTCTTTTAGATTATATAGAGCCAAGACAATTTTTAATGCAATTTCAATTTTACAATTTAGATGAAAAAATTTACATAGAAAAATTTTTAAATGCCAAATTAATCTTAGATAAAACGAAACTATTTTTCACTTTTGAAGTAAATCTTAACATCCCTATAAAAGAAAATAACACATTTAGCATAAGATTTGAAGATAAGGAAGGATTTTTTAGTTTTAAATTTATACCGCAAGATTTTATCACTTTGAATTCAAACTATTATCTAAGTGCAAATCCCAATTTAAATCTCATATTTTTACAAGCACAAAAAGGCAAAACACCAAATATAACCTTTGCAGAAATTCAAATCAAGCAAAGTCCAAATTTTATAGATGATCTTTTAAATAAATTGCAAATTTTTAACGAAAATATTTTATTGTATATCAAGCAACTTCTTCAACAAGAATTTAATATACAAACATTTTTAATATTATTAATCATATCTTTTGGGTATGGCGTTTTTCATGCTAGTGCACCAGGTCATTCTAAAATGCTTACAAGTTCGTATTTTTTAACACACAAAAGCTCATTTTCTAAAATATTTTATTTTGTATTAAAAATAGGCATAGTGCATATAATGAGTGCATTTTTACTTGTAAGCATTGGTATAATTATCCTTGAGAAATTACTCAAAGATATCAATATGGCTGGATTTATTCTTACAAAATTTACAAGTTTACTTATAGTTTTTATAGCTCTTTTTATGCTAAGCAAAAAAATACTTCATAAAAACTCTTGCTCATGCTCTTGCCACTCACATAAAACAAGTGAATGGGTAGTCATACTAGGAGCTTCTTTGGTGCCTTGTCCTGGTGTTATATTACTTTTTATTTTTGCGTATAAATTCAACTTTTTTTATGCTTTAAGCTCTGCTGTGTTTGTGACATTGGGAATGTGTTTTGTATTATTTTTATTTGCTATAGGGGCAAATAAAATTCACCAAAATGTCAAAACTATAAAAATAAGAACCTTACTAGAGTATCTAGCTTTGATATTTATGATATCATTTGGATTATTTTTATTCATCAATACCAAAGAAGGTGTATTTTAGTGGAATTATTTCGAATATCTAATTTAAATTTTTCTTATAATGAAGAACTTGTGTTAAAAAATATCAATCTAAGCTATGATAATAATGATTTTTTATCTATCATAGGACCAAATGGTGGTGGAAAATCAACCCTTATAAAACTCATATTTGGACTTTTAAAAAGTAAAAATATAATTGAATTTAAAAATATAAATTTAAGTCAAATAGGCTATGTCCCACAAAACACTCTAACTAATACCAATTTTCCAACTAGAGTCTTAGAAGTCGTGCTTATGGGAAGGATAAATCATAAAACTTTTGGTTTTTACACCAAAAAAGACAAAGAGTTAGCTCTAGATGCTCTAAAAAAAGTATCTATGCAAGATTTTTGGGATAAAACTATCCATTCTTTAAGCGGCGGCCAAAGACAAAGAGTGCTCATAGCAAGAGCTTTAGTAGGAGAGTGTAAATTGCTTATATTAGATGAACCTACAGCAAGTGTAGATACTAAAAATGCTATACAAATTTTTGAGCTTTTAAAACAACTTCATCAAAATGGCATAGGTATTATATGCATTAGTCACGACATTAACATAACTTTAGCATATAGCGATAAAATCGCATATTTAAACAAAGAAATTTTTATACACAAAAACATTAAAGATCCAAATAAAATCAACTATATAAAACACTTATACCAAAACCATTCTCATTTTTGCGATGTTGAAATGAGTTTAAATTCTTGCCTATGTAAGGAATGTAATGCTTGAAATTTTAAATTTTAACTTTTTTCAAAATGCTTTATTTTCTTGTGTGCTAGTAAGCATTGCATGTGGTTGTATAGGAAGTTTGGTAATGGTAAATAGGCTTATGTCTATGGCTGGTGGCATTACACATGGGGCATTTGGTGGCATTGGAGTAGCATTTTACTTTTCTTTACCCGTTTTACTTAGCACAAGTTTATTTACTTTGATTTTAGCCTTTATAGTGGCTTATTTAAGCAAACACTATCCAAACAGAAGCGATAGCATTATAGCTGTCATATGGGCGTTTGGTATGGCTATAGGAATCATACTTATAGACTTAAGCCCAAAATACAATAACGACTTAATGGCATATTTATTTGGCAATATATTAACCGTTTCTAATGAAGACATTTGGCTTATGCTTGGTGCAGATATCATTTTTATCATTATTTTATTATGCTTTTATAGACAATTTGAAATCATAAGCTTTGATAGCGAATTTGCTCAAACTAGAGGGATTAACACTAATTTATTTTATTATCTTTTGATTTTTATGATAAGCTTGTGCGTAGTTATTGGCATTAGACTTGTGGGATTAATTTTAGCCATGGCTTTATTAAGCATACCAAGCTTTATAGCAGAAGGTATTAGTAAAAAACTTGGTTGGATGATGATTTATTCAAGTATTTTGAGTTTATGTTTTTGCTTAAGTGGTTTGATGGTAAGTTATTATTTTAATATCTCAAGTGGTGCTAGTATCATTATGATCTCATGTGTTGCTTTTGCTATATTTTTAGGAATTAATGCTTTAAAAAACTTCCCTCGTTCTTAAAAAACTAGCAAATTTTGGTTTACCATTTTTGGTTAAACCATTGTATTTAAAAGTAATTATAGCACCAATTGGCGGAGGATTTAAGCGATCGCTTTCTTTAAAACCTGAACCTATTTTAAAACTCACTTTTTTACCCTCAATCACTGCTTCACAAAGTAAAGATCCCATTTTACCTTCAAATTTTCCCTTACCTTCAAAATGCTTTTTTACAACACATTCTGTATCATCAAAAGGTTTTAGTTTAAAAGCATTATTTGATCTTTTCTTTTCATAAGGTGCATTGTTTAATCTTATGATTATACCCTCGCCCTTATGCAAAATGATATCTTGGTAAAATTGCTTTAAATGATTTTTATCTTTAATGGAAACTTGTGGAATAATTTTTATATAATCATTTGGATTTTTAGCTAAATACTTTTTCAAAACTTCTAATCTTGCTTCTAAAGTACAAGGATCAAGCTTAAATTCCTCACAAGCATTTGGCACATCAAAGACATTATAACTTACTTTTTGCCAAAGTTTTTCATCAGGGTTTTCTTGGCGTATTAAAGATGAAATTTCTTCAAAAGAAGCTCTTTTTATCCAAAGTTCTCCATCTAACTCAAATTTAGGAAAGTTTTTTGTGAAAAATAAAGGAAGTTTTATAGTATTTCCTGCTCTTGTTTGCATAGACTTACCATTCCAAAGACCTCTTATACCATCGAGTTTTTCACTCATGAGATAATGGCTTAAATTTACATCTTTAAATGCTTTTTCATCATAAACTTTAAAAAGCAAAATATCTTTTGCAAAAAGAGAATTTAAAAAGAGAGTAAAGAGAAAAGCAAGGCTAAAAAGCCTTGCAATAAGATTAAAGTGCTTTTTTAGCAGCATCTGCAATTTTTGCAAAAGCAGCTGCGTCATTCATCGCTAAATCAGCTAAGATTTTTCTATCAAGCTCAATGCCTGCTTTTTTAAGACCATTTATAAATCTTGAATAACTAATATCATTTAGTCTGCAAGCTGCATTGATACGCACTATCCAAAGACGACGGAAATCGCGTTTTTTGCGGCGTCTATCACGATACGCATAAACCAAACTTCTTTCTAATTGTTCTTTAGCTTTTCTAAAGTGTTTGCGGCGACCACTATAAAAACCACGCGCAAGTTTTAAAACTTTTTTATGTCTGCGGCGTCTTACAACACCTGTTTTTACTCTTGCCATATTTATCCTTTCACAAATTGGCGTTCGTTAAACGAATCTTGCCCTTTAAAATAAGGGGAGTTTGAATGACTTTCGTCAAAAACTAAATTTAAGCGAGCTTAAATTCCTAACATTTTTTCAACCGCTTTAACATTGGTTGAGTGAACATACTTAGAAGTGCGAAGATCACGCATTCTTTTAGCAGGTTTTTTAGTCAAAATGTGGCTTCTATAAGCAGCACCTCTTTTGATTTTATTTTTACCTACTTTGAAGCGTTTAACAGCACTTTTAACGCTTTTCATTTTTGGCATGTGTATCCTTTGGATAAATTTTTTCATAAAAGAAAGCTATCATTTTACTATAACTATGCTTTAGAAAAATTAAATTCATTTCTTAAGAATTTTTTTAAAAAATTAAGTAAAATATCAAAATCAAACATTTTCAAGGAAAACTATGAACAATCTTTTAATCCTTTATAATCCTTACTACCAAGATGGTGTCATCAAAGAGCATTTGCATATTCTGCTTGATAAAGGTCAAGTTGCTTTTGCCAAAGTAAAATCAAAAATCAACGATCAAAACAATTCTTTTGAAAAAGACTTAGATGAAATTTATACTAGCACTAGCAAAGATAATCCTTTGCAACTTTTTTTAAGTGATTATGCGAATTTATTTGTAGCAAAGGTCACAAAGGTAAGTAAAAGTTTAGATGATGAGAGTTTATTGCCAAGTTATTATAAAGAAAAGAATTTTAACATCGAGTGTTATTTCATCATAGAAGATTTAAGAGAATTAGTTCGTGAAGATTTTACAACTGTTAAAAATCACTATCTATCAAATTTTACCACGCCAAATTATAAAAACAACTCTTATGCTATCTATGGAAATTCTTATATATATCCTTTAATCATCAAGCAAAAAAACGAGATTGATTATTTTTTAGATGAAACAAAACATTATTTGGATATTTATAAAAACCAAGAATATTTGCAAATTCAAGATATTTATAAAAAATACATCTTTGGAAATGAGCTTTTTCACCTTTTACATCCTGATAGCATTAGCAATATAATATACGCTGAAATGGAATTTGATAAAAACAAACAAGATCCTTTGTATGATTTTACTTCTATCATCGTTAAATACTCTAAAACCTTAGAATATGAAATTTATGATTTTTGTAAAAAAATATTTTTGCAACTTTGCCAAAAAGATGAAAGTATAAAAAACATAAGCTATAGCGTGCAACAAAATGCTTATACATTAAATGATTTTTTTAAACACAAACCAAATATAGGTACAATGAAGTTTTTACTTATCAATAAACAAATTCAAGACTTACTTGAAATAAAATGTAAAAATTTTATCATTTATGAGCTTTGCAAGCATATAAATACTTTACAAGACATAAGAAACACAGCTGTACATGAAAAAGCCTCATCGCTAGAGCAAACTAAAAAGTTAAGAAATCTCATCTTAGGCATGGATACTTTTAGCATTTTAAAAGGAATTTTAATACAAAAGCAAAGATTAGACGATAAGCAAGTATTGTAATATCACAATACTTGTTTGCTACACCAATAAACTAATAAATATATCTTTTATATTTTGAAATTTAACTCTTATGTGACGCAACCTGTCGTAAAGCTAAAATATAATTTTATTAACAAAGTTAAATATCTTGACAATGGGGGGGGGGAATGTATAATTTTGGTTTTATAAAAGGAGAAAAATGCCAAGTGATGATATATTAAATAAATTTGATATAAGAAATGAATATAAAAGTTTCTTAGCCATCTTAGAAACAATTAGCAAAAAATCAACTATTTGCGTCATAGGTTTATACAATAGTGGTAAAAGTTCACTGCTTAATGCCTTAACAAATTCTTTTGATAAAAATAATTTTTCAGTAGCTGATATAGTCGAAACAAAAGAAATTAAATCTTTAGAATATAAAGATGTAATTTTTATCGATACACCTGGGCTAAATGTTGATGAAAACGATGATGCAAATGCTTCTAAAGGCTTTTTGCAATCTGACATATATCTTTTTGTACATAGTGTTTTAACGGGGGAATTACACAAACAAGAATTTGAGTATTTGAAAAAATTAGTTGAAAATAATGATGATAATTTTGTTAAAAATTTAGTCATTATTTTGTCAAAATCTGATGGAGTAGATAGAGATAAAATTAAACAAGTCAAAGAAAGTATGGAAAATCAATTATTAAATTTTATCGACCAAAAAACCATTGATAAAATAAAAATAATTCCTATTTCATCTGAAAGCTATACTAAGGGTTATAATGAAAATAAAAAACTACTCATAGAAAATAGCAATATAGAGTTATTGAATCAAACACTTAATGATTTAAAATCCAATTTAAAAGTAAATGAAAATAGAAAAAATAAACTACAAAATCATGAAATTTTTACAAAAATAAATAATTTAATTTTTCAAAAAAATAAAGAATTAAAAGACAGGACTACAAAAAGAGAACAACTCAAAACAACGATTGACAATGAAATCAAAAAAGCTAATAAAAACTTAGCAAAAATTTTAAATTAAGGAGATATCATGTTGCCATTATTTTGGATAGGAGCCGCAGTAGCATCTGCTTTTGTTGGTAAAAAAATATATGATAGTGTTACAGAAAAAGATAATGATGATTATAATTTTGAAGAAAAAGAACAATCTGATTCTGAAATACAATACAATAATTTACTTAATGCATACAAAGAAGATTTTAAATCTAAAAAAATAGAGCTAGTAACTTCTAGTTATACAGACGCTTGTAAAAATTCCACAAAACCATTTATTGTATTTACAAAAAGTCAAGAGCTTAATGATATTGATGAGCAAATATACTCGCTCGAAAACGACATTGAGCAATTAAAAGAAATTCAAAATCAGCTAAAAACAAAAATAGAGGAAATTTCATGAAAGAACAACTAAATCAATTCTATCATGACTTAGAAAAATTAAGCATAATAGGAACTAATTTACTTAAAAAAAGAGAGCAAGTAGAAAATTATGTAAAAGAATTTAAAGAAAATTGTGTAAAAATCAATATAGCTCAACTTGAAACTAAAAATCAAGAAATTGGTGAATTTTTAAAACAAAAGTTAGATTCAATACACCTAGCTATATCCAACTGGGAAAATGAAATTTTAAAACTTTCTAATGAAGACAAATTTAGAGATGAATTAGAAAATAATTTCATTGTTATTATTTATGGAAAAGTAAAGGCCGGTAAAAGCACTTTAGGAAATTTTGTAGCTAGCAATTGCTTAGAAAGTCAAAAACCTTATTTTAAAGTCTACGATAAAACCGGAAAAGAAAGAGAAAGTGAAAAACTAGAAGAAATTCAAGAATTTAAAACAGATATTACAGAATGCACTAGCTCTATACAATTATTCAAACTAGGCGGAAAAGATGAAAATGGTGGTATAGCATGGGTAGACACTCCAGGATTATTATCTACAACGGAAGAAAATGGAAATTTAGCTAAACAATATATCGAAGCTGCTGATTATATCATCTTTCCAACTAGCTCTGATGCACCTTTACAAAATGATGAAATAGAACAAATCAATGAATTAGTAAATTCTGGTAAAGGCTCTGCTTTAAGATTAATCATCACAAAATCAGACAAAACAATACAAGATGAAGTAGATGGAAAAATAGTTGCTATATTAGAAAATAAAAAAGAAGAAGATAGAAAAAAACAAGAAGAATATGTTTTAAATACAACCAAAGAAAAAATCCCAAATTTAGAACAAAATGAAAAAATTATGTCAATTTCAGTTTTTACAGCACAAGAAGGGATTAAAACAAACAATATAGAATTATTTAAAAACAGTAATATAGAAGAATTTTACAATTCTATGTCTTTAGTGCTAACAAAAAAAGCTCAAAAACTCAAAGAAGAGGTGCCACAAAAAAGATTAAATTCTTTAATTAATTCTATTTTAGAAAAATCAAACGCCAAAGATGACTATCAAGCTTTAAAGAATCTAATCGAAGAAAAAAAGAGAGAAGGGCAAGCTATACAATCTAACTTGAATAATGAAATTTCTTTATTATTGCACGAAGAATTAAACATTATAGCAAATGAAATTAATGAATTTAATGCAGAGGAAAAATTTAAAAACACAGCAAAAACTATAGCAGAAAAAGTAAATAACCAAATATGCTCTGAAGTTAATAAACTAGTAAATGATTTTGTTATGCGATTTAACATCATAGCTCCTGCTTTAGATTCAAAAATAGAAACAAAATATAAAACATACAAATATACCATACCGAGAGGCTTTTTTGAAAAATTTATAAATACCATCAGTTTTGACTATTTCTACAAAGAAGAAACAACAAATAAAAAAATCAAAGCAGGTGACAATAGGTCTGAACTGATAGAAAAAAATATCCAATTGCTAAAAAAACACTATGAGGAGGTAGCAAATGAGAGTATTAAAACATTTTACAATGATGTTTTAGTTCCTTGTGAAAAAATAGCAGAAGGATTAAAAATAAACATTATAAGCCTAGAAAATAAATTATTAAAACTAAAGGAAAATAAATGAAAAATATAATTGAACAATACAAAAGCAAAATTGCTATTTTGCAAAATATAGAATCAGAGCTGGTTGATCATCAAATTTGCGATCAAGAAAAAATAACTCATCTTAAAAATACTTTGCAAGATAAAATAGAAAATTTTAAACCAAAAATGATGGTTTATGGAGTATATAATTCTGGAAAAAGCACCTTAATAAATGCTCTAGTAGGTAAAGAAGTAGCAAAAACAGGTGATGCTCCAGAAACAAAACAAGTACAATCTTATAAATATAATGATTTTGAAATTTTTGATACTCCAGGAGTAAATGCACCTGAAGAAGATCAAAAAATAGCAGATGATTATTATAAGCAATGCGAATTGATTTTGTTTGTAATGAGCAATGAAAATGTAGAACAAACTTTTTTATATGAAAAAATAAAAAAAATCATAGATGATAATAAATCAGCCATTATTATCTTAAATAAAAAACAAAATGTAAGTGATGAGGATGATATTAAGCAACGCGAAGTAATTTACTTAAATCTTGAAAAATTTGGCTTTGATAAAGAAGATGCTAAAGAAAAAATATCCGTTTATTCGGTTAATGCATTAAGTGCTTTTAAAGGTAAATCTGAAAATAAAAATCTTTTATATGAAAATAGTGGATTTTATGAACTTGAAAACAAGATCAAAGATTTATTCTATAGCAGTGGCGAAAAAGAAATAATACAATTATGTAATAAAAATATTAATGATTTTATAGATGATGTTAATATATCTATAGATAAAAAGTTAGATGATAAATCTATAAAAATTATAGAAAATTTCATCAGCAACACTCAACGCGAAAAAGAGGTAGTAAAACATGAATTACTAGGCATTGTCAATGAAAAATGTTCTAAATTAGAAAATGAGTTATATGATAAAAGTGAAGGCAATATATCTTTGCTTGAAGATGTGATAAAACAAAGCGTAGATGAAATAAAACAAAAATTAGAAAATACCATGAAAGAAAAAGTTGAAAATCTCAAAAAAAATATTGAAAATATCAACTATACTTTTGATAAATTAAGTAAATGCGGTGAAATTAAATTTAATACCTCCAACTCTGATGAAGATGCTGGTATAACAGATTTCTTAAAAAATGATGCAAAAAAATGGTTAAGTGGATTGGAGCTTGCACTTATAGCGATTCCACATCCTTATGCAAAATTAGCTCTAAAATGTGTTGCAGTTTTAAATACTATACTATCAACTGTTTTTTCAGACAATGAAACAGAATCTCAAAATGAAAAAAATAAAGCAAAACAAATGCATATTATCAATGAAATAAAAAATATAATTCTTCATATTAAAGATAATTTTACAAAAGCAATAACTGAACAAGTTAATGATATTTATAATCCGATTATCAATAGTAAATTATCTGAAAAATTAAACACAGAGGAGCTTAACGCTAAGTTGCTAGATATGAAAAATCGCATTGGGGAATTAAATCAAGAGTTACCAACTGCTTAATTTTAAAAAACGACACAACCTGTCATAAAGCTAAAATATAATTCCTTTTGTAAATCAAAACAAAAGGAGTTATTTATGGGAAAATTAGGTTTTATTTTAGGTGGAGTTGCTTTAGCTGCAACTGGATATGGATTAAAAAAATGGTATGACAAAACCAAAGAAGAAAATGCATACTGGACTGATGATCCAAAAGACATAGCATGTGAAATGCTTGGACAAGCTGCTGAAAAAGTTTATAATGTAGTTGATGCGGTGGATGATAAATTTTTCAACGAGCCTTTGGTTGTTGCAGATTTATTTGGCGGAAAAGAAACCATAGAAAATAATCCCGAGCTTAAAGAAAAATACGAGCAAACACGCGCTAGCATAAAAGAGATTTTTGAAAATGCAAATCCAAGTGAAATAAAAGAGCAAAAAATGGATAATTTTTAACAGCTCACAAAACAAAAAAAGGAAATTAATGATACGTCCTATGCCATTTAAAAAAGTATGTAAAAAATGCGGGTATTCTAAAGTAATAGTTCCAAAATCTGATGTTATATCTTTTAGTGGTGAAATTTTTTCTTGCCCAAAATGCAAAGAACCTCTCCAAAGAAAAAACGCTAATGCCTTAGAAATGGCATTTAGCACTATATTAAGTGCTTTTAAAAGATAATGCTAATTTACGACATAACCTGTCATAAAGCTAAAATATAATTCCTTTTGTAAGTCAAAACAAAAGGAATTATTTATGGCGGTTGTAATTGGTATTATAGTCATGATAGCTACTGCTATATGGGCTATTGCCTGCGGAGCTTTTTGGGCTTTACTTATATTTGTTTTATATTGTGTTATTTTGCCAAGTTTATTTTTAATAGAAAAATACGGAATTACAAATGTAGCGGTGTCTTATGCGCTAATTTTAGCAGGTATAATGGTGCTTGTAAGGATCATTAAAAGCAATAAAACTTAAGCAAACTTAGATACAATAAAAAATAAATTCAAAATTGAAAGGAAAAAGATGGCATATAAATATGACAAAGATTTGGAATTTTTAAGAGAATTAAATGATGAAGTTTTAAACGATTTGGTAAAAACTCTTACCCATGATGATGATGGTAAACCAAGATATACAGAGGAATTAACCAAAAATGAACTTTATAAAAAGCATTATCCACAACATGAAAAATACATAGAAGCCATAATGGAAGAATTGCAAAAATTTGGCGGTAATACTATTGCTAATAAATTCCGAGATAGTGGTATTTTATATAAAGAAATTCTGCAAGATGTTGCTGAAAAATTAAAAATAAATTTTAATAAAGATGATACAATCTTAGAAATAGAAGAAAAAATTTTAAAAGATACTTTCAAAAAATCCATTGAAAAACTATCTCCAGAAGAATTAAAAGAGCTTTCACAATCTTTGGACTTAAAAGATATCACTAATTACTCTAAAGATGTTATTTTAAAATATACAGAAGTGAATTCGAGTTTAGTTTTAATGTTTGGTATTTCGCAAATGCTAATAAAAGCAATTAATCAATCTATACTTAAATTTACTGCAGGTGCTGTCACTCAAAGAGCTGGAGCTAGTTTTTTAGGTCCTATTGGCATGACTATAACTGGTCTTTGGACACTCAATGACATAGCCGGAACAGCCTTTAGAGTTACAATACCAGCTGTATTTCATATAATACATCTAAGACAACATTATCTTTTAGAAAAACAAGAATTAGAAAAAAAGCAAAGAGAAAAAAAACAGCTAAAAGAAAAAATACAAGATGGTAAAAAATATAGTATTAATGAGCTATTTGATCAAAAATTAAACATTTTAATAGCTGGTCCCACTGGTGCTGGTAAAAGCTCTACTATAAAAGCACTATTTGAATATGAGGGAAAAGAACTTGATATAGAAATCGGAACAACAGCTAAGCCAGAAACTAAAGAAGTTAAAGATTTTAAACTAGACAATTTAACAATCTATGATTCGCCTGGTTTTGGAGATAGTGAAGAAAACGATAAAATATATAAAAATCAAATCGAAGAATTATTGAAAAAAAAGGGCGATGAAGAAATTGATCTTGTTTTAATCACTTTAAACGGTGCAAATCTTAGAGATTTAGGTACTTTTTATAATCTAATTAAAGATACCATTATGCCTACATTAAAAGACAAAAAAAGAATATTGATTGCTATTAATAAATGTGATAAAGCTTCAGATATACCAAATTCTTTTGATTATGAAAAAAATCAACCTAGCATAGAACTAATAGAAAAACTAAACGAAGATGTAGAAATCATTAAAAAAAGAATTTATGATGAAACTAAAGTAGATGTTGATATAATATACTATGCAGCAGGATATACCGATAAAACAAAGAAAAAACAAAAATCATACAATCTTAAAAAATTGCTAGCATATATCATTGATAAAACACCTACAGAGAAAAGATTTGTTTATTTAAAATATAAATCACAAAATGAAACAAATTTTCAAGACAATGATAACATTGAAAACTACAATGAAAAAATAGGAAATTCTTTTATAGAAACGCTCAAAGAATATGCTGTAAAAGGCGTAGAAATAGCAAAAGATTTTATTGATTTTACAAAAAGTGAGCAATTTCAAGAAGTCATAAATGTTTTCAAGAAAATATTTAACTCTTCAAAAAGTTCAAAAAAATAACAATTTTGCTAGTCTAAATATTTAGACTAGCACTTAAATTTACAAGTTTAATATTTTCAAAGAAAGTCACACCATGCTAAACAAACTACCTCAACTTTTTTCATTGCTTTTTAGCTATAAATCAAACATCTTTGATATCATCTCAAAGCCAAAGCAAGCTTATACTTACACTAAGTTTGCTTTAGAGCTAAAAGAGCTTTATGAAAAAGAAAATGACAAAACAGAAGCTGCTTTTATCATCCTAGATAGAGTACTTAAATTTAAAAAAGAAAATCCTGATGATTTTAGTGATTTTTTAAAACTTATTCAAGAACTTTTAACTACCTATGAAAATGATCCAAAAACAATCAAACAAAACATCAAAGATTTGCTAAAATAAACAAAAAAAGGTTGTATATGGAAAAAGACAAGCTTTCTACGCGTTTAGTTTCTATACTGCAGTGTTTAAACAATGGCGAGCGTTTTAGCTTAGAAGAGCTTGCACAAGAATTTAATGTCAGCATTCGCACCATACAAAGAGACTTGCATGAGCGCCTTGCTTTTATCCCTATAAAAAAAGAAAATGGAAAGTATTTTTTAGAAGGCTATGTTTTAGGAAAATTAAGCTTTAAAGATATACAAAATTTTGCTATTTTAAGCGGTATAGGTAGGCTTTATCCTAGTTTAGATAAAGAGTTTTTAAACGACTTGCTTAATGAAAAAATCAATAAAGCTTTTTTAGTCAAAACCCAAAGCTATGAAACACTTGATAGAGAAATTTTTGAAGAACTAAGCGCAGCTATCATAGCAAAATACCCCATTAGTTTTTACTACAAAGAAAAACACAGAAAAGCAAATCCATACAAACTCATCAATATTGATCACATATGGTATCTTTTAGCAGATGAAAACGATACTTTAAAAACCTTTGCTTTTTCTAAAATCACACAACTAAGAGTGGAAAAAAAAGAAATTTTTACCCCAAAAGAAAAGTTTTTAAAACAAATTCAAAAAGATCAAAGCAACTGGATTAGTAAAGAAAACAAAGAAGCTATTTTAAAACTTGATAAAAAAGCCAAAGAATATTTCTTAAGAAAAAATGCCCTTACTAAATACGAATTTATAGATGAGGATGAGAATTTTATTTACATCAAGGCATTTTATACCTATGATGATGAGCTTTTAAATTTAATAAGATATTGGATACCATATATTAAAATAAACAAACCTATCGCTTTAAAAGAAAAACTTTTTGAGCAGTTAAATACATACATGCAAGATTAGCGTTTTTTTAATACATAGAGTTGTTCTTGTATATGCATAGAGCGCTTAGAAAGGTTTCTGCTAGCTCTAAAGGCATTATACTTTTGCTCAAGCACAAAACATTCTCCAAGACTTTGAAGTCTTTTTGTGAATTTTTCTTTTTTTACAAAACCCTCACAATTATAAGAAAGCAATACAATCTTGGCTTTTAAATCATTTATCAAATCAAACAAAGCATCTTCGGCTTTTTTTTCTTTGTTAAAAGCACTGCGGTTCCAGTCTTTTGGTATACCAGAAACCTTTGAAATTTCCTTTGGCTTTTTATAATTAGCGATTAAATTTAACATAAAATAATTTGATCCATAAGGGTGTTGATTATAAGGTGGATCTAAATACGCCACATCAAAGCTATCAAGCTCTTTAGCTAAAACATTTGCATCCTTTTGAAAAACCTCATATTCACAAATAAAATTTGAAAAAATAGGCATTTTTAAAGCTATATCACCCTTTATACGACTAAGTGCATTTGCTCCATTTCCTCCAAATTTTCCTACTCCATTTTTATCTTTATAAAAGCCTTTAAAAACCCCACTTGTATTTGCATGTACACTTGCTTCGTAGATAAGAGGTGCGATGAAGTATTTTTGTATATTACTTGGCAGGCTTGAAATTTTTTCTCGCATAGAGTCTAAATACATAGCGTTTTTAAGTGTGTAGAAAACTCTTTCATTCTTTTGGATATACTCATCATCATTTGGTGCATAAAGCTTGCTTATAAAGCCTTTTTTGAGTTTTAAATCAGAAGTTAAAAAAGCATAATGTTTTTGTAATTCTTGTAAAAATTTTGCGTTTTGATTGCTTAAATAACACTCATTGATGATTTTAGAATAATCTTCCAAATCATTTGCCATGATAAAACTCGCATAAGGCTTCACAAAACGCGAAACTACCCCAGAGCCACTAAATACATCGCAAAAACTAAATTTGTCTTTTTTAAGCTCATTTTGTGCGAATTTAAAGCCTTGATTTAAAAACTCGAGCAAGGATCTTTTATTACCAAGATAAGTTATGATTTGTTCTTTTAAAAATTGTGGATTTTCTTCTAGCATAAGTTTAAAATACAAGCCTTAAAAAGGCTTGTGATTATTTTTTCTTTTTAGGAGTTACTAGCATATTTACATAGCGTCCTTCGAGTAAAGGCTCTTTGTCTCTATCTGCTATATCTTCAACCATTTGCCAAATTTTTTCAAGCAAAGCTACCCCTGCTTCAGGAGAGCCCATCTCACGACCTTTTAAAAACACTCTAAATTTCACATGCTTGCCTTGCTCTAAAAACTCGCTTGCATGTTTGACTTTATAATTAATGTCATTTTGAGCGATTTTCACAGAAAGTTTGATTTCTTTTATATCAATAACTTTTTGTTTTTTCTTTGCTTCTTTTTGTTTCTTTTCTTGTTGATAACGAAATTTTCCATAATCCATTATCTTACATACAGGTGGTTTGGCTTCAGGGGCTATCATCACCAAATCAAGCCCTAGTCTATTTGCTATATCTAGTGCTTCATCACTACTAATAATGCCATAAACCTTGCCATCATCACCTATACATCTGATCTCATCTGCTTGAATTTCTTCATTTAGCAATACTTCTTTTTCTTTACTCAAAAGCGTACCTCACTTAATTTCTCCTTTGTTAGGGTTATAAATTCATCTAAAGTCATTGTTTTTTGTTCTTTTGCTCTTCTATCTCTTAAAGCCACACTTTTGTTTGCTACTTCTTCATCGCCTAAAACAAGTATCATAGGCACATGTGCTTTTTCGGCTGTGCGGATTTTTTTATTTAAGCTTTCATTTTTATTATACACTTCACTATCAATGCCAAGTTCTAAAAGTTTTCTTGCTATTTCTTTTGCATACTCATGATGATTTTGCGAAATAGGCACTATAGCTACTTGAGTTGGTGCTATAAAAAATGGCAACTCACCCGCACAATGCTCTACTAAAATTCCTATAAATCTTTCAAAAGAACCCAAAATAGCACGGTGAAGCATTACAGGTTGTTTTTTCTCATTATCTGCGTCTGTGTATTCGAGTTTAAAACGGCTTGGTAGGTTAAAATCTACTTGTATAGTTCCGCACTGCCATTTTCTTTTTAGCGCATCAGTAATTTTAATATCGATTTTTGGGCCATAGAAAGCTCCACCGCCCTCATCAATGCCATATTTTAAACCTTGCTCATCTAAAGCTTCTTTTAAAGCCTTTGTAGCTATATCCCAAATTTCATCATCGCCTATTGCTTTTGCCGGACGTGTTGAAATTTCCATTTCATAATCAAACTCAAAAGCCTTCATCAAAGTATCAACAAAACTTAAAATTTCTAAAACTTGTTCTTTTATCTGACTTGGCATACAAAAAATATGTGCATCATCTTGAGTGAATTCTCTTACCCTAAAAAGCCCGTGCAAAACTCCACTTTTTTCATGGCGGTGCACCACGCCGTATTCAAAAAATTTCAAAGGTAAATCGCGATAACTTCTAACATCACTTTGATAAATTTTAATATGTCCTACACAATTCATCGGCTTAATGCCATATTCTTGCTCATCAATTTGCGTAAAATACATATTTTCTTTATAGTTTGCATAATGCCCACTAATTTTCCACGCATCAGCTTTTAAAAGTTCAGGCCCACGCACAGGCTCATAACCTCTTAATCTATGTGCTTTATATAATAAATGTTCTAATTTACTTCTTAATTTTGCACCATTGCTAAGCCATATAGGAAGCCCGCCGCCTATTTCATCATCAAAAGCAAAAAGTTTCATTTCATTACCAAGTTTTCTATGATCTCTTTTTTTAGCTTCTTCAATGATTTTTAAGTATTCATTTAAACTTTCTTTATCTGCAAAGGCAGTACCATAAATTCTTGTGAGCATTTCTCTTTTTTCATCACCACCCAAATACGCTCCCGCTACACGAGTAAGCTTGAAAAATCTTAAATATCTAGTGTTTGGTACATGAGGTCCACGGCATAAATCTTCAAATTCGCCTTGCTTATAAATACTTACTTTTCCATCAGGAATTCTCAGCAAAACCTCTTGTTTTAAATCATCATTAGCAAATTTTTCTTTAACATCAGCCTTTGAGAGTTCGTATTTTGTGATGTCTAGCTTTGCTTCTGCTAGTTCTTTCATTTTCTTTTCGATTTTGCTTAAGTCTTCTTCTGAAATCTTGCTATCAACTCTAAAATCATAATAAAACCCATCTTCTATCAC
Organism: Campylobacter sp. CNRCH_2014_2849; assembly: GCF_025772845.1. Lineage (NCBI taxonomy): Bacteria > Pseudomonadati > Campylobacterota > Epsilonproteobacteria > Campylobacterales > Campylobacteraceae > Campylobacter > Campylobacter sp. CNRCH_2014_2849. The sequence goes on from NZ_JAKMSW010000004.1 coordinate 102,797, forward strand.
AGGCCCTACGAAAAATTTAGCCTCTGGATACAAACTTTTAATCGCTTGAGCCATTAAATGTGCACAAGAGTGGCGGATAACTTCTAAACTTTCTTTAGAGTTATCAAAATAAATCGGAGTTAAATTTATATCATTGTTAAAACTTTGAGTATCTACTAAAGTTTCATTATTTGCATATGCAATTATATCTTTTGTCATTTCTACCCTTAACACTCACTAACCTTGTGAGCTTAAATTAAAATATAAGACTAATTTTAGCTATGAAAAACTTAAACTTTTTTTAAATAAAGGATATTTTTATATTTCAAATACCTGTTCTTGATATATCTAAAGTACCACTCATAAAAAGGTATAAAAATACAAAACCTAAAATTATCCTATAAATTCCAAAAGGTATGAAGTTTATTTTGCTAATTAATTTTAAAAATATTTTAATTACTATAAAAGCCACTACAAAAGCTGTTATAAAACCTATGGCTAAAGGAATGAAATTATTCATATTGCTTAAAACCTGTGGTTCTTTATAAATGCTATAAGCTGTTGCGATAATCATAGTAGGAATTGCAAGCAAAAATGAAAATTCAGAAGCAACTTTGCGATCAAGTCCGAGCAATAACCCACCTATGATACTTGCTCCACTTCTTGAAGTACCTGGTATAATAGCAAGAGCTTGGGTTAAACCTATCAAAAAAGCTTGTTTATAACTTACCTCATCTAAAGAGTGGATTGTATAGTCTTTTTTTCTATGTTTAAGTTCTATGATGATAAAAACAATCCCACCAATAATTAACATAGTAGCCACGGTATAGCCATTAAATATTTCTTTTAAAAACTTATATGCTATAAAACCTACTCCACCTGCGGGCAAAAAGCCCACAGCAAGTTTTAACCAAATATCAAGTTTTTGAGTTAGTTTTTCTTTAAAAATAAAAATCACCGCTAGTATAGAACCAAGCTGAATGATGATAAAAAAACTTCTCCAAAAATCATCTATATTTAAACCCAAAATTTCAGCACCCAAGATCATATGCCCAGTAGATGAAACAGGTAAAAATTCTGTCAGACCCTCAATGATTCCTAAAATCAAAGCATAATAATAATCTAAATTCATTTTTTAAGCACTCTTCTTGCAAAAATTAGCATAATCGCTATAAATACTACAAAACCTATAATCCCATCATCTTTAAATGAAGTTGCAATAGCAAGCGGATCTTCAGCTCCACCTCTACTAATAGAAAGCACAGTTAAACCAGCTATTAATACTCCAAATATACTCTCACCCACTATCAAACCAGAGGCAAATAAGGTTCCTTTTTGCTCATGCTCTTGAATAAGTTCTTTTTTATGAGCATTTTTAGCATATCTTTGATCCAAACGCTTTTTAATTAAATATGCCAATAATCCACCTATAAACAAAGGCATATTAACAGCAGGTGGTAAATATATACCTATACCCACAGCTAAAGGTGGTAAAGACATATTTTTCTTTCTTAATAAACGATCGACAATGATTATACCAACACCCACAAAAGCTCCTGCTATAATATAACTCCAATCAATGTTAGCGTTAAAAATACCTTGAGCTATAGTGCTCATTAAATTTGCTTGTGGTGCAGCAAGTGCATTTGCCTCATCCATTCCTTGTCTTGGCATTGCACCCACAAAACCATAAGCTTGGTATAACAAATTTAACACAGGAGCTATAGCTAAAGCTCCAAACACACAACCTATAATCAAAGAAACTTGTTGTTTCCAAGGAGTTGCACCCACTAAATAGCCAGTTTTTAAATCTTGTAAATTATCATTAGAAATAGCAGCAGTTGCCAAAATAACACTAGTAGTAAATATAGCAAAAGCAATAGCAAATTTAGACATTAAAGGATCACTAAATAAATCTACTTGATAACCCAAAAGTAAAATAATCAAAGAAGAAATCATAATCCCAATTAGTCCTATACCTGAAATAGGAGAAGATGATGAACCCACTAAACCTGCCATATATCCACAAGCAGAAGCTACAAAAAAGCCTATAAAAATAGCTACTAAAGTTCCTACTAAAGCAAAAAGAATTTGATAGCCACTTGCTAAATTTGAATCAGCCACAAAAGCATAAAATGAAATAAATAAGCCTATACACATAAGCACAAATAAACCTAGCATAGCTTTTAAAGATAAATCCATATCTTTAGGATCTTGTGAGAGGTTTAATGAAGTTTTTTTAAGCATATTTTTCATGCCATCATATACAGGCTTTGCAAGTTCTATTAAAGTCCATAATGCTGCTATGGCAATAGCTCCTGTACCTATTAAGCGTACTTTTTGAGCCCAAATTTGATTAGCTATATCAAGTGCACTTAAGCTTACATCAAAACTTTCTTTAGCAGAAAAATATGGCACAAAAACCATCCAAGCAAGTACCATACCCACAAGCAATGCAACACCTCCAGCTATACCTACTAAGTATCCAGCACCCAAAAGTGCCACTGAATAGCCCATAGAAAATCCAAAAGTCATTTTTTGCCAAATAAATGCAAAACTACTTCCACTTGAAAGTAGTTTAAAGCCACTTGAAAAAAGGCTTACAATAGAAGCTAATACTACACCAAGTGTGATTTCTTTTAAGCCCACCTTTCCTTTTTTATCAGCTTGATCTTTATTAGCCACTTTTAAAATTTCAGCAGCAGCCCTTCCTTCAGGATAAGCCAATTTACTCTCTACTACCATAGCTCTACGCAAAGGTATAGTAAAAAGCACGCCTAATCCACCTCCGCAAAGACAGAGCATAAAGGTAAGCCAAAGTGGAAATTCAAACCAATACCCACATATAAAAAGACCTGGTATAACAAAAATCACAGCCGAGAGCGTACCTGCAGCTGAAACTTGAGTTTGAACCATATTATTTTCTAAAATATTAGAATCTTTAAAGATTTTTAAAACAGCCATTGCAATTACAACAGCAGGAATAGAAGTAGAAAAAGTAAGACCAACTTTAAGCCCCAAATATACATTTGAGGCAGTAAAAATAATCGTTAAAATACTTCCTAGTATTATACCCCTAAGCGTAAGCTCCGGTAGTGAGTTTTTTACATGCATTTTGTTTCTCCATTTTTATTGACAACCTTCACATTCTATAGTTCTATCAACCACATCATCATTTACTTTTTGACTATCAGGGCTTTCGCTTCTTAGATAGTAAGTTGATTTAACACCTAATTCCCAAGCAAGTTGATAAATTTCATTTAAATATCCACCGCTTGCTTTATCTAAAGAAACAAAGATATTTAATGATTGACCTTGATCAATCCATTTACCACGAATCGCTGCTGCTTTTACTAAGATTTTTTGATCAAGCTCATAAGCAGGAGTATAATACTGCCAAGTATTAGCGCTTAAATTTGGCACCACAGTTGGTATCATACCACTTAAGTTTTGCTCAAACCATTTTCTTTTATACACAGGCTCAATTGTTTGAGTAGTACCCACTAAAATCGAGATAGAAGAAGTTGGTGCTATAGCCATTAAATAACCATTTCTTATACCATCTCTTTTTAGTTTTTCTCTTAATTTTTCCCAATCACACTCGCTTTGATCAAACAAACCTTCACTTGCGGTAAGTTTTTTAGCATTTTCATTTGCCACATCAATTGGTACTATACCTTTACTCCAATTTGATCCTTCAAAGTCAGGATAGTTTCCTTTTTCTAAAGCTAAATTTGAGCTAGCTAAAATAGCCTCATAGCTAATCATCTCCATAATACGATCAATTTTTTCAAAATGCTCATTAGAACCCCAATAAATTTGAGCTTCAGCCAGCATTTGCGCTTCACCCATTACACCAAGTCCTATAGCGCGTGATTTTAAGTTGGTATTTTTAACCTTTACATGGGGATAAAAATTCAAATCAATCACATTATCAAGCATTCTTATCGCTGTTGGTACTATTCTTTGGATATCTTCTTTAGTGTTGATTTTACTTAAGTTTATACTTGCAAGATTACAAACTGCGGTTTTTCCTTCGTTTTTATATTTTTCTACTATATAAACTTTTTTACCATTAATACTATCTAAAGTAGAAACTTTCTTAGCAAGCTTTTTATACCCTCCATCTATTGTAAGCTCTTCATCCTCGTCTAAATGAAGCTCTGTTTTATCATCAAATACGATTTTAATTTGATAATAATTTGGATCTGTATTTTGAAAAATTTCTGTACATAAATTTGAACTTCTTATAATTCCTGCGTGGGAATTTGGATTTGTTTTGTTTGCACTATCTTTAAAACATAAAAATGGCATACCTGTTTCAAAATAAGATAAAAGTATTTTTTTCCAAAGCTCTTTTGCATCTATAATTTCTTTAGCTATGCTTTCATCTTTTTCAAATTCTTCGTATTTTTTCTCAAATTCTTCACCATATAAATCACATAAACTTGCAGTATCAGCAGGATCAAAAAGCGTCCATTTACCATTTGTCCTTACTCTTTTCATAAATAAATCATTAATCCACAAAGCAGGGAAAAGTTCATGCGCTCTTCTTCTTTCTTCGCCAGAATTTTTACGCAAATCTAAAAAGTCATTAATATCCATATGCCAAGGTTCGATATATACAGCAATCGCCCCTTTTCTAGTACCAAGTTGATCAACAGCAACGGCTATGTCATTAGTGATTTTTAAAAATGGTATGATCCCGCCTGCTGCGTTTTTATGCCCATCTATACTTCCACCCATAGCACGCACCTTAGACCAATCCCAGCCTATACCACCACCAAATTTAGATAAGAGTGCCATTTCTTGATAGGAATCAAAAATCCCTTCTATATTATCAGGTGTGCTTCCTATATAACATGAGCTTAATTGGTGTCTTGTAGTTCTTGCATTTGAAAGGGTTGGAGTTGCAAGCATTACTTCAAAAGTTGAGATCAAATCATAAAATTTTTTAGCCCAAGTTTGAGAATCTAATTCATTTTGTGCTAAAAACATCGCAATAGCCATAAACATTTGTTGTGGTAATTCTATAGGCATACCTTTAGAATCTTTAATCAAATACCTATCATATAAAGTTTTTATACCAAGATAAGTAAATTGCAAATCACGCTCTGGCTTGATATAAGCATTAAGATCATCTAAATCATATTTTTCTTTTAGGCCGATTAAAATCCTACCTTCTTTTTCGCCTTTTTCAAGGTATTCTCTTAAATGCTTATACCCATTATAACCACTTACTTTTTTATATAAATCATACAAAAACAATCTTGCAGCAACAAAGGTCCAATTAGGCCTATCAATATCTATTTTATCTACTGCTGTTTTTATAAGAGTTTGTTGGATTTCTTCTGTTGTTATACCATCACGAAATTGAATTTTTGCATCTACTTCAAGCTCACTTTGACTTACATTTTCTAAATTTGCCACCGCGTCGGTAGTATATTTTTTAATCTTAGAAACATCTAACTCTTCAGTTCTTCCATTTCTTTTTAATACTTTCACTCACAACCCCTAGTTTATTATTTAAAAGTTCTTTCAAAAATTTTATCTACATTTTTAGTATAGTAGTTATAATCAAAGCAATTTCTAATATCTGCTTCACTTAAAGAATTTTTCAAATCCTCATCAGCTAATAAAGCTAATAAAAACAAACTCTCACCTTTTTCATTTAAAGCAGGCTTACCATTTTGTAAATCAGCCCAAACTTTCATAGCATTTCTTTGAACAATCTTGTAAGCTTCTTCTCTGCTTATACCTTTAAATGGAAGTTCAAGCAATACTCTTTGAGAAAATACAAGCCCTCCGGTTAAATTTAAATTTTTCATCATATTTTCTGGATATACCAAAAGCTTTTCTATCACACCGCATAATCTTGAAAGCATAAAATCAGTCGTGATAAAAGCATCAGGTAATACAAATCTTTCTACACTAGAATGTGATATATCTCTTTCATGCCATAATGCTACATTTTCTAAAGCAGGTGTTACATAAGCTCTTATCATCCTGCAAAGACCGGTAATATTTTCACTCAAAACAGGATTTCTTTTATGAGGCATAGCTGAACTTCCTTTTTGTCCTTGAGAAAAATATTCTTCAGCTTCATATACTTCTGTTCTTTGAAAATGGCGGATAGCAACAGCAATTTGCTCACAACTTGAAGCTAAAATAGCTAAAGCCGAGATAACTTGTGCGTAACGATCTCTTTGTATAACTTGGTTTGAAACTGGTGCTGGTTTAAGATCTAAATTTTTACAAACTTCTTCTTCAAATTCAAGTGGAGCATGAGCAAAATTTCCCATAGCACCACTGATTTTTCCATAGCTAATCACTTCTTTTGCATGAATAATTAAATCTTTTGCATGAACTAGCGAATCATACCAAATAGCCAAAACTAAACCAAAAGTTATAGGCTCTCCATGAATTCCATGACTCCTTCCTACCATTAAGGTATTTTTATGCTCATATGCTCTTGTTTTAATCGCTGCTAAAACTTGATCTAAATCTTGCAAGATTAGTTCTAAACTATCTTTAATCTGCAAAGCAACTGCGGTATCAATACAATCTGAACTTGTCATTGCATAATGTACAAAACGACTTTCCTCGCCTAAGCTTTCACTTACACTAGTTAAAAAAGCGATAACATCATGTTTGGTAGTTTTTTCTATTTCATCTATTCTTGCTATATCAAATTTTGCATTTTTTATAATTTTTTCACAATCATCGTCTTTAATAAGACCAAGTTTATTCCATGCTTTCACAGCAGCTAATTCTACTTTTAGCCATGCATCATATTTTGCTTGCATGTCCCATTTTTTAGCCATGATTTCTCTACTATATCTTTCAACCATTTTCAAGACCTTTTTTTATATAATTTTTTATGAAAAAATAGCTTGAATTTTATTATAAATTACCTAAGAAAGTTATTAAATGGCATATATAAAAAAGAAACTAGCAAATAATGGAAAAAAGGCATTTAGACTACTTATGGAAGAGTTAAAAATTTCTATGCGTGAAGCACAAAAACTCATTGATAAAAAAAGATTATTTTGTGATGGAAATTTGGTAGAAGAAAAAAATAAATTTTTAAATGGTTTAGTAGAATTAATCGTATATGAAAACAACCCCAAAGGATTAGAAATAGTTTTTGAAAATGAAGATTTTGCCATCGTAGAAAAACCAAGTGGAGTGCTAACTCATCCTAATGGGCGCAATTGTGCTTATAGTCTTTGTGATGAAATTTGGCATTTATGGGGTGAAAAAGCTTGCGTGGCTCATAGATTAGATAAAGAAACAAGCGGACTTTTACTCATAGCAAAACATAAAAATGCACAAATTGAGTTAAAAACTATGTTTGAAAAAAGATTAGTGCAAAAAAGTTATCTTGCTCTAGTAAAAGGAAAAACTGAAAAAGAATTTATAGTAGATAAAAGCATGGATTTAGCTAAAGACTATGATACAGTAAAAACTAGGATGCATATTTGTGAAAATGGCAAAGAAGCTTTAACACAATTTTATACTTTAGAATATTTTGAAAATTTAGATGCTAGTTTAGTTTTAGCTAAACCTCTAACAGGTAGACAACATCAAATAAGACTACATTTGTTTCATGTGAAACATAAAATTTTAGGTGAACCTTTATATGGTTTAGAAAAAACACAAATAGAGCAAATATTAGATGGAAAAATGAGCGATATCGAAAGAGCTCACATCACAGGTGCTAAAAGATTGCTTTTGCATTCTTTTAGCTTAGAATTTACATATAAAAATCAAAAATTTTTGATACAATCTCAAAAAGATATAAAAGGTGAATTTTTGAAAAATTTATCTTAATCTTTTTCTAATTTTAAAACCTTATCAGTTTGGATTGCAACTGCAATTTGCTTAGCTGGTTTACCATAATCTCTACAATAATCACAAGATTTATAAAAATCTTGAGAATAAAATTCAAAAAATCTTTCTTTAGAATCCTCTAAATTTAAAAAATCGCCATTAAATTCTTCAAGTCCTTTTAAGCGTGACAAGGAACTTGATATAGGACAAACAAAAATAGCTCCTTTAGGTGCTAATTGTTTATTTTCTAAGCCCTCAGATGTCATCAAACTTACACATGGCATTTGACAATTACGATAATTTTTGATTATATCTTCTTTACTTCTACTACGTTTATAAATTTTTTCAGGGTCACTCCAAGTAGAATTTTCACCACTAGAGTCCATAGAAAATGGAATTTTATTTTCTTTTAATTTTCTTAAAATGTTTTCTTGCTTTAGTGGAATTTTTAAATTTGGTGATCTTTTGTAATCTGAAATCGTAATTTTTCTAACCTTATTAGATTTTTTTAACTTTTTCATCAATTCATCTTTAAAATCAATGGTTGCATTAGTAACTAAAGAAAAAGTTAGTATTTTCTTTTGAGTATCTAAATAATCAATCAATTGTGGTAAATCTTTAAACAACAAAGGCTCTCCACCTATAATTCTAACCCTTGCGATAGAATCTACTTTAGATAAAAGTAGATCTAATGATTCTATAATACCCTCTAAAGTACAGGTATATTGATTTGATGGTGAAAAATACTGCATTAAATTGTTACATGATTCACAACGCAAAGTACATCTTGTAGTTAAAACTAATTCTAAATAAGGAATATCCACCTTACCTTCTAAAACCCTCTTTTCGAAGTATTTTTTCAAATAAAATTTTTTCATCAAAGCAGCATAAGGAACTTTAAAAATTCTAGCAATTCCTCTTTTACCATTTAAATGAGAAAAATACCAAGAAATATTTGGCTTTATATATCTATTTTGAAATAATTGATTTTCTAACAATTGTTTTTTATCTATCATTATTTTTCCCTTCATTTTTTAATACATAAATAATCCCACCAAGTCCTATGATCACTACTATGCTTATAAAAATAAGTTGGACTATATCTAAAAAAGTCATTGTTTACTCTGCCTTTCTTTAAGCTGTCCGCATGCAGCTGAAATATCAAGTCCTTTACTTTCCCTTATCGTACAAGTAACACCTTTTGCGCTTAAATAATCTTGAATTTTAACCGCATTTTCAACACTTGGTCTTTTATATAAACTTCCTTCGTGTGGATTAAAAAGTATTAAATTTACTTTGGCTTTTATACCATTTAAGAGCTTGATTAGTTCTTTTGCATGTTCTATTTTATCATTTATCCCATCAATTAAAAGGTATTCAAACATCACTCTTTTACGCTGATCTATAGGAAAATTTCTCACCGCTTCCATAATGCTTGCTATATTATAAGCTTTATTAATGGGCATTAATTCACTTCTAAGTTCATCATTTACAGCATGGAGTGAAATAGCCAAAAGCACACCTAAATTCATTTCTCCAAGCTCTTTAATTTGCTTTGCTAAACCACTTGTGCTTATAGTTTGTCTTCTAGGGCTTATCGCTAAAGCATCATTATCAGCTAAAATTTTAACTGCCTTAGAAACATTTTTAAGATTATCCAAAGGCTCTCCCATACCCATATAGACTATATTAACCCTTCTTTCATAAGGAATATGATTATGTTTTTTGATCCATAAAATTTGTCCTACTATTTCTCCTGCAGTCAAATTTCTTTTCAAACCGCCTTTAGCAGTCAGACAAAAACTGCACCCACTTTTACACCCCACTTGAGAGGAAACACAAATAGTATATCTTGCATGTTTGATGATTTTTCCATTTTCATCTACAAGCTCTTCTTTCATAGGTAGCAAAACAGCTTCTATTTTTTTACCATCTAAAAGCTCAAAAAGATATTTAATACTCCCATCCTTGCTTTTTTCATCTTTCACACATTTTAAAGGTGAAAAATGAAAATTTTCTTGCAAAAACACCCTAAAGTCTTTTGGTAAAGATGACATTTGTAAAAAATCATCTGCATATTTTTTATATACCCATTCAAAAATTTGCTTTGCTCTAAATTTTGGCTGGACTAAATTTTCTAATTCTTCTTTAGTAAAATCTAATATATTTTTTAATTCACTCAATTTTTTTCCTATATAAGTTTCTTATCTAACAAAAAATCTTTTAATAATTCTTTTGCTTCTTGATGATTTTTTAAAAAATCTTCATGTGCAAATTCATTACAAAAATTTGTAGCACATAAATAACAAATTCCTTCTATTCCTTGCATTTTTGCACAAGAAAGCACAGCGTATGCCTCCATATTTTCTATATGTACGCCTTTTTTAAAAAATTCTTGAGCAATATTTTCATCTTTGCAAATATAATTTGAAGAATTAATCATAGTTTCATGTGAAACATTTAATCTAATCTCATTTGCTATAGGTGTATAAAAACTATCAAATAAATCTGCGTATTCTAAATTTGCAGCATTAGAACTTTCATAAATGTCTAAAATTTTTCCTTCTTGGTAAATTCCACATGTACCTATAAAAATCACTCTATCTACTTTTACTTGACTTAAAATTTTACCTAGAGAAAAAGCAGAATTAACTAAGCCTACACCTATACTTTGTGCAAATTTAAAATCCTCATTTCCTCCTGCACACACTATAAGATTTTTCAAAAATTAACCTTTATAAAAAATAATTCAAATTTTATCTAATTAGCGCTTAAAATAATGCTATAATTAATATTTTTTAGATAAAATAAATTTATGATAAAAGCAAAAAAACATTTTGGGCAAAATTTTTTATGTGATAAAAGCGTGGTAGATAAAATCATCCAAGCCATACCCAAAGATACTAAAAATATAGTTGAGATTGGGCCTGGCTTAGGTGATTTAACGCAAGAACTTTTGAAAATTCCACAAGCTTATATTAGAGCTTATGAGATTGATAAAGATTTGATTCCTATTTTAAATAAAAAATTTCAAAATGAGATTGAAGGTGGAAATTTTGAGCTTATTCATCAAAATGCAAGTGATGCTTTTGATCAAGGAAGTTTAAGTGATAAAGAGTACTTTTTAGTAGCAAATTTACCATATTATATTGCTACAAATTTGATTTTAAAAGCCCTAGAAGATCAAAATTGCCTTGGGCTTATAGTAATGGTGCAAAAAGAAGTGGCACAGAAATTTTGTGCAAATGAAAAAGAAAGTAATTTTTCGGCCTTAGGGGTGCTTTGTGCATTAATATGCCAAAGACAAATGCTTTTTGATATACAACCACAAAGCTTTAATCCTCCACCAAAAGTTACTTCAGCTGTAATGAAGTTAATAAAAACTACTCATTATCAGCAAAAATGTGAAAATATAGAAGCTTTTAAAGAATTTCTTAGAGCTTGTTTTCAAAATCCTAGAAAACAACTCTTATCTAATTTTAAAAATAAAAAAGAAAAAATTCTAAAAGCATTTGAAGCACTAGACATCTCTTCTACCTCAAGAGCTCATGAAATTAGCGTTGATTCATACCTTAAAATTTATGACTATTTAAAGGATGACTATGAGCGAAGAAAACAAAACTCAAGAACAAAATAAAACTAAAAGATTTAATAAATTTAGAAACAAAAGAAAAAAAGATTCACAAAATCAAGAGCAAAATAGCGAAATTAAAAATAAAACAAAAGTAGAAAATGCTCAAACTGAAGCTAGCGAAGAAAAAAAGAAAAAGAAAAAGAATAGAAATTTACCATCTAAATTAAGTGGTAATGAAGAATGGCAAATAGAACTTGCCAAAAGTATAGAAGCTAATAAAATCATGCACGAGCTAAGACTTCACCCTTTAAAACACAACAACTCAAGCGAACATAAAATTCGTATTACACCTTTGGGCGGACTTGGGGAAATCGGTGGAAATATCACTATTTTTGAAACTAATAATGACGCGATTATCATTGATATAGGTATGAGTTTTCCAGATGGAACTATGCATGGAGTAGATATTATCATACCTGATTTTGACTATGTAAGAAAGATTAAAAACAAAATTCGTGCTATCATCATCACCCATGCTCATGAAGATCACATCGGTGCTGTGCCATATTTTTTCAAAGAATTTCAATTTCCTATCTACGCAACACCTTTAGCACTAGGTATGATTTCAAATAAATTTGAAGAGCATGGTTTAAAGGCTGAGCGTAAATGGTTTAGACCTATAACAAAAAGACAAATTTATGAAATAGGTGAATTTAATTTAGAATGGATTCACATAACCCACTCTATCATCGATGCTTGTGCTTTGGCTATTAAAACTAAAGCAGGAACCATCATACACACTGGCGATTTTAAAATAGATCAAACACCAATTGATGGCTATCCAACGGATTTAAGTCGTTTAGCTCAATATGGCGAAGAAGGCGTACTTTGTCTTTTAAGTGATAGTACAAACTCATATAAAGAAGGTTATACAAAAAGTGAAAGCTTCGTAGGACCTACTTTTGATCAAATTTTTGCCAAAACTAAAGGCAGGGTAATCATGAGCACCTTTAGCTCTAATATCCACCGCGTATATCAAGCTATTAGTTATGGTTTAAAATACGGCAGAAAAGTGTGTGTTATAGGGCGTTCTATGGAAAGAAATCTCTATACTACTATGGAACTTGGCTATATCAAACTTGATAGGAAAATTTTCATTGACGCTGATGAAGTAAGCAAATACAAAGACAACGAAGTACTAATTGTCACTACAGGAAGTCAAGGCGAGACCATGAGTGCTTTATATAGAATGGCAACTGATGAGCATAAATTTATCAAAATCAAACCTAGCGATCAAGTTATCATTTCAGCTAAAGCAATACCAGGTAATGAAGCAAATGTTTCTGCTGTACTTGATTTTCTTTTAAAAGCAGGAGCTAAAGTAGCTTATCAAGAATTTAGTGAAATTCATGTAAGCGGACATGCTAGTATAGAAGAACAAAAACTCATGCTAACTTTAGTAAAACCTAAATTTTTCTTACCAGTGCATGGAGAGTATAATCATATCAATAAACATAAAGAAACTGCTCTAAAATGTGGTATACCTGAAAGAAACATCTACTTAATGAGTGATGGGGATCAAGTAGAGCTTTGTCAAAAATACATCAAACGTGTAAAAACAGTTAAAACAGGAAAAGTCTTTGTGGATAATCAAATCAACAAACAAATCGCAGATGATGTGGTAATTGATAGACAAAAACTAGCAGATAGCGGTATAGTTGTCATCATTGCTCAGCTTGATAAAGCAAGTAAAACACTAATTAATAAACCAAGAGTATTTAGTTATGGCTTGGTAGCTGATAAACAAGATGGAGCATTCTCAAAAGAAATGAGTGATGTTTTAAGTCAATTTTTCCCAAATGTAAAAGATGAAATTTTAGATAATCCAAAAGTTTTAGAAGCTCAAATTAGACAAGTACTAAGAAAGCATATTTTTAGAAAAATCAAAAAATATCCAACCATAGTACCAACTATTTTTGTGATGTAAAGTAAAATTATGAGAATTAATAAATTCATCTCACACAATAGCAAATATTCTCGCCGTGAAGCTGATGAGCTAATCAAGCAAGGCTTAGTAAAAATCAATAAAAAAACAGCCTTGCTCAGTGATAGTGTAAATACTGAAGATAAAGTTTTTATCAATGGTAAAAAACTCCATAAAAAAACACAATTTTCAGTCATCATTTATCACAAGCAAAAAGGCGAAATAGTTAGCAAAAAAGATGATAGAGGTAGAAAAACCATCTATCATACTTTACCAAAACAGTTTAGCACTTGGCTTAGCGTAGGAAGGCTTGACTTTGCAAGTGAGGGATTACTTTTACTAACTGATTCACCTGTAATAGCAGATGCACTTATGCATAGTGATTTAGAAAGAGAATATTACTTAAAAGTAAAAGGTAATATAGATAAAAATGTCATCGAAGCTATGCAAAATGGCTTAGAAATTCAAAATGAAAAAAAAGGGGCTCACGCCAAAACTAAAATAACCTCAATGAGTTTTGCTCCATTTTTAGGCTTTGAAATTTTTGGTTCAAGCGGAGGCTATACGAAACTAAAAGTAATCATTAATGAAGGTAAAAATAGGGAGCTAAGACGCTTTTTTGGACATTTTGATTTAGAAGTGATGGATCTTAAAAGAGTGGCATTTGGAGCATTAGATCTTGGTATGTTAAAAGCTGGTAAATATCGTTATTTGGAAAATGGCGAGTATGAAAAACTGCGCGATTTTTTAAAAATAAATGATATTAGGTATTAAAATTAATACTTTAAAAATACTTAAATTAATTAAAATTTAATTTTAATTTTGTATAATTAGCAATTTAATTTATATAAAAAAGGAAAATTATGGCAAACCATAAATCTGCTGAAAAAAGAGCAAGACAAACTATCAAAAGAACTGAAAGAAATAGATTTTATAGAACAAGATTAAAAAACATTACAAAAGCGGTTCGTGAAGCAGCGGCAAATAACGATAAAGAAGCTGCACAAAATGCATTAAAAGTAGCTAATAAAAGCATTCACGCTATGGTAAGTCGCGGATTTTTGAAAAAACAAACTGCATCACGCCGTGTTAGCAGATTAGCATTATTGGTAAACAAATTAGCATAATTAATGTTAGCTGATAAACTCAAACCTTTTTTAGCACGCTTTGATGAGTTAAATGCTCTTCTTAGTGATGTTAATATCTCTAATGATATTTCTAAAATGACAGCTCTATCTAAAGAGCAAAAAAATTTAGAACCCATAGTAGAAAAAGCAAAAGAATATCTCAAAACCTTAGATGATATAGAAGAAAATAAACTTCTTTTATCTGATCCTGAACTAGGTGAACTTGCAAAAGAAGAACTTAAAAATCTCGAAGTTTTAAAGCCACAACTTGAAGAAAAATTAAAAATTCTCTTATTACCTAAAGATCCAAACGATGATAAGAATATCTTTTTAGAAATTCGTGCAGGCACAGGTGGTGATGAAGCTTCTTTATTTGTTGGGGATTTAGTAAAAGCTTATATACGCTATGCTGAAAATCGTGATTACAAATATGAAATTGTAAGTTCAAGTGAAGGTAGCGTAGGTGGATTTAAAGAAATCATCATTCTTATCAAAGGAAATGGAGCTTATTCAAGGCTAAAATACGAAGGTGGCACACATAGAGTTCAAAGAGTACCTGAAACAGAATCTCAAGGTAGAGTTCATACTTCAGCTATTACAGTGGCTATTATGCCTGAAGTTGATGATGTTGAAATTCAAATCAATCCAAATGATTTAAAAATCGATGTAATGCGTAGTAGCGGTCATGGTGGTCAAAGCGTAAATACCACAGATAGTGCTGTAAGAATCACTCACATTCCAACAGGTATAGTTGTAGTAAATCAAGATGGTAAAAGCCAACATAAAAACAAAGAAAGTGCCATGAAAGTCTTAAAGGCAAGACTTTTTGAAATGCAAGAACAAGAACGCTTAGCTAAAGAAAGTCAAGC
The DNA here is from genome assembly GCF_025772845.1 of Campylobacter sp. CNRCH_2014_2849. Lineage (NCBI taxonomy): Bacteria > Pseudomonadati > Campylobacterota > Epsilonproteobacteria > Campylobacterales > Campylobacteraceae > Campylobacter > Campylobacter sp. CNRCH_2014_2849. Next base: position 118,163 of record NZ_JAKMSW010000004.1, read on the forward strand.
AAGAAAATCACAAGTTGGAAGTGGCGATAGAAGCGAACGCATACGCACTTATAATTTCCCTCAAAATAGAATTAGTGATCATAGAATAAATCTTACTTTATATAGACTTGATGCGATTTTAGAAGGTGGACTTTTTGATGAAATCATCGAGCCATTAATCGCTTATTATCAAGCAGAGGCTTTAAAACAAGAAAATTTATAATTCTTGTTTTAATTATTGCTTGCTAATAAAATTCTATATTGTTCTTTATCAACATTTATCAAAAGCGAAACTAATTTAAAAGCTCTAAATTTTTCCATTACAAAAAGATCTTTACTATCTTTTAAAACTATAGCAACTAAATTTTTCATTACTTTATCAAGCCAAATATTTTTATATTTATCATTTGCTGAATGATATCTTCCAATAGCATTCCAATTAAACCCGTATCGTTGTATAATTTCATAAAGTAATCTTGCTGCTATGTCTATATTTGCACTAACTTTTACAATCTCTTTTTCGCTAACACCATAACGCTTTAAATGAATGCTATTAATTTGCATTAAACCATAATCTCTTGTTTGATTTTTATTTCTACCAATGATATTATGTTCATAAGCTGCATTCTCTGTCAAAGCTATGGCTTTAAGTAATGCCATGGGTATGTTATACTTTCTAGCCGCGATTTTAAAATCTTTATCATATTTATAAAAATTTTCAGGTATATAAGTATCACCTATAAAAATTTTTGTATCAAAAGCAAAAGTAAAATTAAAAAATATTGCTAATAATAAAATCCTTTTTAACATTTTACTCCTTTATAGTACTTATGCTATAGCAAATTTATAAATAAAAATTATGCAAATAAGTTAATAAATTATCTAAGAATTTCTTTTATAGTAAGTTGAGGGGTGATTAATCCTCTAAAATTATTTTTAGAAATACTAGCTATAAAATCAATATTTTCACCAATTTCTGGCTCATAGTCAAAATTAAAAAATAAAGCTTCTAAAGTCTTATTTCCTTGTGTTAAAATAAGTTTTATATGATTTTCATCTTTACCAAGTCTTTTTTTGTTTTTTACAAAAAGCTTATCAAATTTAAAATATGGTCTTGGGTTTTTATGCCCAAAAGGTTCAAAAAATTCCAATATCTCTAAAAGTTCAAAATCAACTTCATTTGGATCAATACTACCTAAAACCTCATCAGTATTGTAAAAATCATCTTTAGGGATATTTTGACAAATTTCATAAAGCTTATTTTTAAAAATACCAAATTTTTCAAGCTCGACTAAAACTCCAGCTGCACCTTTATGTCCACCATAGCTTAAAACAAATTCTTTAGCTTGTTCTATAACATTTAAAATATCTATCCTACCCACGCTTCTAACGCTAGCTTTAGCCTTTTGCTCACATTCTGAAAAAACAAAGGCAGGCTTGTTAAAATGCTTTGCTAAACGACTTGCAACTATACCCAAAACACCCTCATGCCAATTTTGGCCATTGACAATAATCACAGGATCATTTTCATCAACTTGTTCTAAACATTGTTTAAAAAGCTCGCGCTCTTCATCTTTACGGCTATTATTATAAGTAATAATTTGTTCTAAATAACCCATAACCTCATTAATATTTTTAGAATGCAAAAATTTATAAGAAATAATCGCATCATCCATTCTACCTGCACTATTAATCAAAGGTGCAATTAAAAAACTAATATTATCAAGCTCAAATTTATCCTTACCAAAATACTGTTTGATAGCTTTAAATGCAACTCGTTTTGAATCATTAATACATTCTATGCCTTTTCTAACTAAGGCTCTATTTAAATCTCTAAGCTCCATCATATCTGCGATAATTGCGATAGATAAAAGCTCTATAAATTTACACATATTATAATTAATCTTACATACTTCTTTTATAGCAGCAACTAAATACCAAGCCACTTGAGCACCACAAATTTCAATATCAGGAAATTCACAATCTTGTTGTTTAGGATTAATGATCGCATAAGCTTTTGGTAAAGTAGCTGGAGGCATATGATGATCGGTAATGATTAAATCAATTCCTTTTTGTAAACAAAGCTCTGCTGCATCAAAAGCTGCTATACCATTATCTACAGTGATGATTAAATCTACCCCATTAAGTTCATTGATGATTTCTTCATTTAGACCATATCCATCTTTAAAACGATTTGGAATTTTTACCACATAGTCATATCCGATATCATCAAAAAATTCAGATAAAATCACACAAGAAATCACCCCATCTACATCATAATCTCCAACAATAGCAAGCTTTTGATTTTTTTCAATCGCTTCTTTAATACGTAAAGCACCCTTATAGACATCTTTTAAACAAGATGGCATAGGTAAATCACAAAGCTTTACATGTGTATCATTGATAAAACGCTGGTGTAAAATTTCTTTTATTTTGGCTTTATTTAGCATGATTTGTTAAAGATGCCTTGATAAAAGAAAAAATAGCCGGATTAACCCTAACTAAGCGTGAAGTAAATTCAGGGTGAAACTGCACTGCTAAGAAAAATGGATGATCTTTAAGCTCTACAGCCTCAACTAAACCTTCATTTTCCCCGCTTATAATAAGCCCATTTTTTTCAAACATTTCTTTATATTTTGGATTAGCTTCATAGCGGTGGCGGTGGCGTTCTTTTACGCTTTTTTGATTATCATAAACCTTACTTAAAAGTGTATTTGGCTTGATATGACACTCATAAGCTCCAAGACGCATAGTTCCACCAAGTGGAGTTTTACTTGTTCTAATTTGCTTTTCTCCACTTGCGTCAATAAATTCATCAATCAAAAAGATGATAGGATTTTTACAATTTGGATTAAACTCGTGAGAATTTGCATCTTCTAGTTTTAAAACATTGCGTGCAAATTCCACTAAAGAAAGCTGCATACCCAAACAAATTCCTAAAAATGGAATTTTATTTTCTCTTGCATATTGTATGGCTTTGATTTTTCCTTCTACTCCACGGTAGCCAAAACCACCTGCTACTAAAATCCCATTTACATCTTTAAAGCTTTCTTCGACATTTGCATTTTCTAATTTTTCACTATCGATCCATTTTAAATTTACTCTTGCATCAAGTGCTGCACCTGCATGGATAATGGCCTCTGTTAAGCTTTTATAGCTTTCTTTTAAATCTACATATTTTCCTACAAAAGCAATGCTAAGTTCATTACTTGGAGCGATGACTCTTTTTACTAAAGAATCCCATTCGTTCATATTTGGCTTTAAATTTTGAAGATCCAATAAACTTGCAATAGAATTTAAAATATCTTGTTTTAAAAAATTTAGTGGAATTTGATAAATACTAGCTGCGTCCACACTTTCTATAACACAGTTTTTTTCAACCCCACATGAAATTGCTATTTTGTCTTTTAACTCTCTATCTAAAGATTTTTCACTTCTGCAAATGATCATATCAGGGCTTATACCTATACGGCGTAATTCTCCCACACTATGTTGAGTTGGTTTTGTTTTAAGTTCTCCTGCTGCTTTGATAAATGGCACTAAAGTCAAGTGAATATTAATAGCATTGTATTTACCCACTTCAAGTTTTAAAGCTCTAATAGCTTCTAAAAATGGTAAGCCTTCTATATCTCCTACCGTACCACCTATTTCAACGATTAAAATATCTTTATCAACTCCAGCCTTTTTAATACGATCTTTTATCTCATCAACTATATGAGGGATTACTTGTATAGTTTTTCCTAAGTAATCTCCTCTTCTTTCTTTTTCTATAACACTTTGATAAACTCTTCCTGTGGTAAAGTTATTATCCTGAGTTAAATTCTCATTTAAAAATCTCTCATAATGTCCTAAGTCTAAATCTGTCTCAGCTCCATCTTCAGTTACAAAAACTTCCCCATGCTCCAAAGGACTCATCGTGCCAGGATCTACATTAATATAAGGATCTGCTTTTAAAATACTTACTTTTAAACCTGAATTTTTTAAAATCGTAGCTATAGAAGCTGCTGCTATACCTTTTCCTAATGAGCTTAAAACACCACCGGTTACAAAAATATACTTAGTTTGTTTTAATTTCATAAAATAACCTTAATTTCTTTTTTTGAAATTATAACGAATAAAAAATTTTATTTTTATAAACATTTGTGTAAAATTCAATTATTTTTGAAGGAAATTTTCGATGAAAATCACATTATTAAATCATACTCCACTTTCTGTATGCTCTCATGCAACAAGAACATGTTGGCAAAGTTTTGACAAAGGCGATTGTGGTGGTGAGAAAGACAAAGAATTAATCGATCGAGTGGGAAATAAATTCAAACATGCTTCAACCTTAGAGCATTTAAACTATACTTTTTATATACAAGGTATTTCAAGAGCATGCTTACAAGAAGTTGCAAGACACCGCCACACTAGTCCTAGTGTAAAAAGCACAAGATATACTTTAAAAGAACTAAGAAATGAAAGCGAATTTAAAGAAAATGACTTTGAAAATGCTAAAAGATACTTAGTATTAACCGGAAATGAAGTAGTGGATAATGCAAGTATCAAAGCTTTAGAAAATCTACGTTTGATTTTGCAAAATAGCATTAGTTTAGATATAGCAAAATACTGCTTACCAGAAAGTTATAAAACAGAATTAACTTTAACGATTAATGCAAGAAGTTTGCAAAATTTTATTACTCTAAGAAGCTCAAAATCAGCCCTTTGGGAGATAAGACAACTCGCAAATGCTTTATTTGAAAACTTACCTGAGGAACATCAATTTATTTTTAAACATTGTGTTTATCAAGAAGAAAATTCCCAAGATTGATTGGGAATTTTTACTATATTTTTTTAAGAAATTCAGTTTTTAAAACAATCACACCAAATTTATCTACCTTAGCTTCAATTTCAGTGTCTTTGTTTGTAAGTTTAATATTTTTTATAGTCGTGCCACGCTTTAAAGTAGTGTTTGCACCTTTTACCTTTAAATCTTTCACAACACTTACACTATCACCTGCATTAAGCTCAGTTCCATTTGTATCTTTTGGCATATATTCTCCTTAGAATTTATAAGTATATCCTAGATATAAACCATAATTTGTTTGTTTAGGATCGTAAAAGTTTGAACCTACCTTGCTTTGGTAGAAATTTCTTGTATTATAATGAGTTTGCTCGGCTTTAAAACCAAACTCAATTTCATTTGCTTGATTTAACTCATATAAAGCACCGATTTTTGCTCCATAAGTATAACCATCAAAATCTTGAGATAATGATAAAAAGCTTGTTTTTAAAGTAATATCCGTTCTTGCATAGCCACCATATACACCTAAAACAGCTTTTGTTTTTTCAAAGATTTTTGGAGTAAAATCATAACCAAGCAAAAACTTATGTGTAGTAAATTCTCCATCAATTTTAAACTTTGTAGTATTGATTACATCACTAAATTCGCTTGAATAATTATAAGCACCATAAATTCTATGGTTTTCACTAAAACGATAACCAACTCTTAAACCAAAAACAGGAACATTACCTTCTAAATCACCATTAAATTTTTTATTATTTTTAGTATGATCAAGATCAGATTTTACCTTAGTATGAAACCAACCAGCATCAATACCTAATAATATTCCTGAATTTTCATCAGCTAAAGCTAAATTTGAAACCAAAGCAACACTTGCAACTAAACTAAATAATTTTAATTTCATATTTTCCTCCTTAAAATAAGACTTAATATATCCTTTTATTTTTAATAAAAACTTAATTTTGTGGTACCACTAAATCAGATCTACATTCAATCACAGTATGCACATTACCACGAGGGTTAAAATCACCTACTACTTTTATCCATTTTGGATCAAGTTTTTCTTTTAAAGTATTATAAATTTCATTAATACTTGCTTCATGTGAAACATTTCTATACATAAAGGTATTAATATAAAGTTTGATTGCTTTAAGTTCTACTACTAATTTATTTGGAATGTATTCTAAGTAAATTGTAGCAAAATCAGGATACCCACTACGCGGACAACAACACATAAATTCAGGTAAAGTGATTTTAATCACATAATCATTTTTGGCATCATTTGGCCAAACTTCCATATTTTCTACACTAAATTCTTTGATTTCTTTTTCACCATATCGCATTTATAATCCTTAGTTTGTTTTTAAAACTTTATAATACCACAATATTTTATATTTTATTTTGACAAAATTTAAAAAGCTTATCTTGAAGTAAAAGTAATTTTTCACTTTCATTACTAAGAATTTTTATACACAAACCCTCATAAAAAAGTTGATTTATATCGTCAAATGAAGCTTTTAATTCTTCATAAAACTCATCATATCCAAAAAGATAAATACTCAAATAATGCGTATAATTTGCAAAAAAATTTAAATCATTTTCTTTCATATAAGAAGGATTGATTTTAATTTTATCATTTAAAATTAAAGTATCATTTCTATAAATTTGAGTTAAACTCTCATAATTTTTAAAAGCAAATTTTTCATCCATAGCCACTCTACCAAAAATAACAAAATCAACATAAACTAATCTTGAAAAAGAAGCTAGATTAATCTTTGTATTTTGTATAAAATTTGCATTTTCTTGAAGCAAAAGTGGCTTTGGCATATAAAAAAAGCTTGCATTTTCTTCAAGAGTAAAATCAATATTTTTACTCGCAAAAGAATCTTTAGTATCATATACCTTTTCATAACTTTGTGTGAGTATAGCGGTGTTTGTACTTTTCTTACATATGATTTCAAAACTTAAATGATCCTCTTTAAAAATTCCGGCACTAGAATTTAAAACATATATACTAGTTAATTTTTTATCATAAAAATTCCTCATAAGTTTAAAAGGAGGAGTAAAAAAAGAATTTTTTATGATAGTTTTTTCATTGATAGTATCTAATGTAAGTTTAAAAACACTCTTTTGAGCAAACAAATCAATCCTTTAAAAGTGTGTATTTTTTAATCCAAGTAATGATTTCTTCTAAACCTTCTTTAGTTTGAAGATTGCTCATGATAAAAGGTCTATCTCCACGCATTTTTAAAGTATCTTCTTGCATGATTTTTAAAGAAGCATTTACATAAGGAGCTAAGTCTATTTTATTGATAATCATTAAATCAGATCTACAAATAGCAGGACCACCTTTGCGTGGAATTTTTTCTCCTTGAGCAACATCTATAACAAAGATAAAAAAATCCACAAGTTCAGGTGAAAAAGTCATTGATAAATTATCTCCACCACTTTCTATAAAAATAAGATCTAAATCACTAAAACGCTCTTGTAAAAGTTCAACGGCTTCAAGATTACAAGAAGCATCTTCTCTAATGGCTGTATGAGGACAACCTCCAGTTTGCACTCCAATGATTCTTTCTTTTTCAAGAACGCCTTGTTTGATTAAAAAATTTGCATCTTCATTTGTATAAATATCATTCGTAATCACAGCCAAAGAAAGCTCATCTTTTAAAGCTTGACATAAATTTAATACTAAAGCTGTTTTACCACTACCTACAGGACCACCTATGCCTATTTTAACCATTATAACCCTTTTAAGAAATATAAATTTTAAATGCTAAATTTTGGTGTTTTATACTCAAATAATCATTTAAGATATTGTGATTTTCACACCAATCTTTTAAAGTTAAATTTTGTAATTTAGAAAGAACCTTTTGAAAATCTTGCTGTAATTGAAAAAGTAAAATCTGCCCTTCATTTTGTGATAAAGGCACAATTTTCACAAGAATATTAACAAAATTACTCATTAAAGCAAATAAAAAACTTTCATACATAAAATCAAGTTCATTATCTTTACAAAATAAAGCATACACAAAAGGATAAATAGGAGTTTGATTTTCTTTAATGTATTGATTTAATAAAGGATTTGATAATCCATAAAGACTGACATTTTTTACAAAGCGTTTAGCTAAAAAAACATAAGCTTGACTTTGTTCTTTTGCAACTATACTTGATAAAAATTTTCTTTGAAAGACTAGTAAATTTTTTACATCATTTGCATTTTCATAAGCTATTTTCAAAGCTAAAAGTTCAAAATACAAAATATTAGAATAAAGCTGAGTTTTTAAAACTTTTTTAGCATCTTCTATATTTTTTATATAAGCAAAATTCACATAAGATTCTAAACCAAAAGAATGTGAAAAAGCTCCTATAGGAAAAGAAGAATCACTAATTTGTAAAAGTAAAAAATTTAATTTATTCATCTTTATTCTTTAATAAGTTTAAAATTTGGATCAACTTGGATAAAACTTGGCATATCAAGCATATATTTTGGCTCTAAAATTTCCTCACATTTTTCGTATTTTATATTAAATTTTTCTAAAAACCTTATGATAGAATTTTGCTCTAAAGTAATGAGTTTATGATCTTTATAAAATAAATTTAAATGCATATTGCCCACTTGATAACTTATTAAAGCAAGGTTGTATTCATTTTCTATGTGAATTTTTAAAACCTTTTCAGGTTTAATCTTCACTAAAATCAAAAAATCCTCATCATATAAACAATCATTATGATTTAAACCTTTATTACCAGGCATTTTTATAGCAACATCTAGTCCTTTTAAAGTTGTTGTTCTTAATATCTTTTTAAAAGTATCAAACCAACTAAGCTCTAAAAAATCGCATTCTTTGTTTAAATCATAATGCGTTATTTTATTTTGAAGTAAAATCATTAAATCATAAAATATTTTCTAGCTAAAGCTAAAGAATCAACGCTCTTAGAGCTAATAAGCTCACCATTTATTTTTACTTCATAAGTTTGTGGATTTACTTCTATATCTTGAACTTTATCATTAAATTTCAAATCTTTTTTAGTGATATTTCTACAATTTTTTACTGCAACACATTTTCTTTTTAAGCTTAATTTTTCAGGCATATTAGCTTCTAAAGAAGCTTTAGAAACAAAATGTAAAGCATTTTCATTTAAATTTGCACCAAACATTTTTTCATAGATAATAGGCTCAGGTGTTGGGATAGAAGCATTAGCATCGCCTATTTTTGCACCTACTATCAAGCCACCCTTTAAAATAAGCTTTGGTTTTACTCCAAAAAATTTAGGTTGCCAAAGCACTAAATCAGCAAATTTTCCTACTTCAATAGAACCAACATAACTATCAATCCCATGTGCAATAGCAGGATTTATAGTGTATTTTGCTATATAGCGTTTAATACGAAAATTATCATCTAAATCATTATCTTCTTTCAAGGCACCAAATTCTTTTTTACATTTATCAGCACTTTGCCATGTTCTTAAAATCACCTCACCTACGCGTCCCATAGCTTGAGAATCACTACTCATAATGCTAAAAACACCCATATCATGAAGTTTATCTTCTGCTGCTATAGTTTCAGGACGAATTCTACTATCTGCAAATTCAACATCTTCTTTGATTTTATTATCTAAATGATGACAAACCATAAGCATATCTAAATGTTCATCAATGGTATTTTTAGTAAAAGGCATAGTAGGATTAGTACTTGCAGGTAAAACATTTTCAAAACCTGCCATTTTAATAATATCAGGAGCATGGCCACCACCTGCACCTTCAGTGTGAAAAGTATGGATAACTCTACCATTAATAGCTTTAATCGTATCTTCTACAAAACCTGCTTCATTTAAAGTATCTGTATGGATAGCTACTTGTATATCCATTTCATCAGCTATATTTAAACTAGTATCAATCACACTAGAAGTAGCACCCCAGTCTTCATGAATTTTTAAGCCGCATGCACCAGCTATGATTTGCTCTTTTAAAGCATTTTTATTACTTGAATTTCCTTTACCTAAAAAGCCAAAATTCATAGGGTAATTTTGCGTAGCTTTTAACATAGAATGTATATGATAAGCCCCACTTGTGCAAGTTGTAGCATTTGTTCCCTCACTTGGTCCTATACCACCTCCTATCATAGTAGTAACACCACTATATAAGGCACATTCAATTTGAGTTGGGGAGATAAAATGTATATGAGTATCAATACCACCTGCAGTTACTATTAAACCTTCTGCACCGATAATATCTGTACTTGTGCCTATAACTAAGCTAGGATCAACTCCATCTTGTATATCAGGATTGCCTGCTTTTCCTATACCTACTATATAGCCATTTTTTATCCCAATATCTGCTTTATAAATACCGGTATAATCAACAATCAAAGCATTAGTTAAAACTAAATCCGGAAATTCTCCCTCACTTACACTTTGAGCCATACCATCTCTAATATTTTTACCACCACCAAATTTAACTTCTTCACCATATAAAGTATAATCTTTTTCTACTCTTAAAATTAAATCTGTATCTGCTAATCTTACTCTATCATTAGTTGTTGGACCATACATATTTACATAGTCTTTTTTGCTAATCTTAATCAAAGAAATCCTTTCTCTTTTGCTTTTGATAAAGCTTTAGTTTTATTTTCATCATTGATAAAATCATCACAAAGATTATTAAAACCTAAAACCTTTTTTAAACCACCAAATTCTATTAAACTTACTGTTTTTTCTTCACCTGGTTCAAATCTCACACTTGTTCCTGAAGCGATATTTAACCTTTTACCATAAGCTTTTTCTCTGTCAAAAGACAAAAAACGATTAACTTCAAAGAAATGAAAATGCGAACCAACTTGTATAGGACGATCACCTTTATTGCTTACTTTAATTTCTATAGAAGTTTTATTTTCATTAAGCACAATAAATTCTGATGATAAAAATATCTCTCCAGCTTTTATTTTATCATCATTTGCTATAGGCTCATGTATAGTAACTAATTTTGTGCCATCTTCAAAAGGAAGTTCTATTTGAATTTCTTCAAGCATACTTGCAACACCATCAATCACATCTTCACTTGTAAGTAAAGTTTTCCCTATACTCATCAATTCACTCACACTTAAATTTTTTCTTGCAAGTTCCATTAATTCATAACATATATAAGCTAAAGCTTCATTATAATTTAATTTTATTTTTTGCTCTTTTCTATCTTTAGCGATTTTCCCTGCATAATGAAGCATTAATCGTTGCAATTGCTGCTGAGTAAAATGCATTTTAATCCTTATAAATTTTTTAGATATTATATAACTATTTGCTTGCTTTTAAGCAAAAAATTCTATTACATTTTTTAATTCTATTTTATAGTCTTTTTGAATTTCTATAAAAGGAGGATTTAAATTTTCACATTGAGCTTTAAATTTTTGATGATTTAAAATAAGAGTGTTTATTTCTTCTTTTTCACTAAATAAACGCTTTTCTATGACATTTTCATTTTAATAGATTAATTCATAATTTTGCAAAATATATTTTTTTGAAAAAAGAATAAAAAGTATTTTAATATCAGAATGATTTTGAAATTTTTGTAACTTTTTTAGAGTAAGATAAAATCCTTCAATGATTAAATTTTGTTTATTTTCTATACAAATTTAAATCATACCATCTACAATAGGAAATAAAAATCAGTTATTTTTTCATCCTCATCTACTCTAAAAGGACAATTTTTCAAGAAGTCTTTGAGCAAGCAAGGTCTTTCCACTATGACCTTGCCCTCCAATTAAAAAAATCATTTAAAAATTAAACATCCAAATGTTTAACATCTTTAGCATGAGCTTGTATATACTCACGGCGTGGTTCTACATCATCACCCATGAAAAGGTTGAAAGTATCATTTGCTCTTTGAGCATCTTCTATGGTGATCTTTAACAAACGACGATTACTTGGATCCATAGTTGTTTCCCAAAGTTGTTCAGGATTCATCTCACCAAGACCTTTATAGCGTTGTATATAAGCACCTTTTTTAGCATTTTTTTCAACTTCATCTAAAATTTCTAAAATATCTTTATCAAATTTTAAATCTCTATCTTTAATTTTTTGATAAATATAATTTGCCTCTTCATATAAAGGATTAGCAAATAAATCATCATTGATGATAAGTTCTTCTAAACCATTTTCAGTTTGTACATAAACACGAATTTCATTTTCATTGATATATGAATTTAAGATATTGTGATTTTGTTTTTCTAAAAATTCTTTTATGACTTTAAATAATTCTTCATTAGAAGCTTTTATCAAATCAGGATTTTCTATCAAATACCTAATCACTGAAATTACATTAAATCTTTTTTCTAATTCTTTTAAAACACTTCTATAAGCTGCAACGATTTTTAGAAAATCTTTTAAATCGTTTAATCCTATACCCTCATAAGTAGAACTTTCTATACCTGTTTCGATCAAATAATCATTTAAAGCTTTTTCATCTTTTAGATAAATTTCTTTTTTTTGACCTTTTTTATAGCGATATAAAGGTGGTTGAGCTAAATAAATATGTCCATTTGTTACAAGATCATTCATAAAACGGAAGAAAAATGTCAAAAGCAAAGTTTGTATGTGAGAACCATCTACATCAGCATCTGTCATAATGATGATTTTATGATATCTTAGTTTTTCTATATCAAACTCATCACCGATCCCACAACCAAAAGCTGTGATCATATTTTGAATTTGTTCACTTTTTAAAATTTTATCTAGTCTTGCTTTTTCAACATTGAGTATTTTACCTCTTAAAGGTAAAATCGCTTGGAAAGTTCTTTCTCTACCTTGTTTTGCAGAACCTCCCGCACTATCACCCTCAACTAAATAAATTTCGCTTTCACTCGGATCTTTACTTTGACAATCAGCTAATTTTCCTGGCAAAGTCCCTACACTTGAACTTTCTTTTTTACGGGTTAATTCTCTAGCTTTTTTAGCTGCTTCTCTACCACGAGCAGCCATTAAAGCTTTATTCATGATAGCTTTTGCTTCAATAGGATTTTCTTCAAAATATTTTGTCAAATACTCAAAAGAAGCCTTAGAAACTATAGGTCTAACATAACTTGAACCTAATTTTCCTTTAGTTTGTCCTTCAAATTGTGGCTCAGGTACTTTAACACTTACAACTGCTATCAAACCTTCTCTTACATCATCACCTGTGATTTTAGAGTCTTTCTCTCTAGCACTAGCATTTGCTTCAATGTAATTACTAATAACACGAGTTAAACCCATTCTAAAACCTGCTTCGTGCGTTCCACCATCTGGAGTTTTTATATTATTAACAAAAGAAAGTAAATTTTCACTATAACTATCATTATAAAGCAATGCTACTTCAACATTTACATCTTCTTCATCTACATTGAAAAATATTGCCTTAGTTAGAGTTTGTTTTTTATTTAAATCTGTAACAAATTGACTTATACCACCTTCAAAATGAAAGCTTTCTGCTTTTCCTACACGATTATCTTTAAAATTTATAGTAATTTTTGGATTTAAATATGCAAGTTCACGAAATCTTTTAGCTAAAATTTCATAATCAAAATCAGTCACTTCAAAAATTTGATCATCTGGCCAAAATTCTATGATTGTTCCTGTTTTTTTACTTTTACCTATGGTTTCAAAATTACTTGTAACTTTACCTTCTGAAAATTCTTGGCGATAAATTTCTCCATCTCTATGCACTGTAGCAACTAATTTTTTTGATAAAGCATTTACAACGCTTACACCAACCCCGTGTAAACCACCTGAAACTTTATAAGTATCTTTATCAAATTTTCCACCTGCATGAAGCACGGTTAAAACTACAGTTAAAGTAGGGATATTTTCAGTAGGGTGAATTCCCACAGGAATTCCTCTACCATTATCACTTACTATACAAGAGCCTTCTGTAGTAATTTCTACATTAATCGTATCACAAAAACCTGCCATAGCTTCATCAATAGAATTATCCACTACTTCATAAATCATATGATGAAGACCGCCTATGTTGGTATCACCTATATACATACCAGGGCGTTTTCTAACAGCTTCTAAGCCTTTTAAAACTTTAATATTTCCTGCGCCATAATTTTGATTTTCTTGCATTTATTTTCCTTATAAAATAACTGGCATTATCACAGTTTGTAATTCTTCACTTGAAACTAAGAATGCCATATGAGGTTCATTTATGCTAAGTTTAAATGTTTCACTTTCAATAGAATTTAAAAAGTCAGTAATGAATTTATTTTTAATGCAAAGATTAAATTCTTCATCTATGTTTAATTCCATTTCAAGTTCAGTTTTTGCTTCCATATTATCTAAACTAATACCTTCAAATACAAGTTTATCTTTATGGAAATTTAATTTCATTTTTTCAGTAATTACATTGATTTTTTTCAATGCGTCCATAAATTCTTCTGTTTTAAAAATAAATTCTTTTGTAATATTTTTTGGAATTACTCTTTCATAATCAGGGAATTTATCATTAATAAGTTTTGTGAAAAACTCAAAATTGTCATTTTTTGCAATCAATATATTTTCATCATAATAAATTTCAATTTTTTCAAAAAAGATTTTTTGCATTTCTAAAATAGCTTTTTTAGGGATACAAAGATTAAATTCTTTTTCGTTTGTTTTATTTAGTGTAAAAACCGCTAAGCGTTTAGTATCTGTTCCTACAAAGCTAATGTGGGTTGTTTTTATATCAAGTAAAGCACCATTTAAAGAATACTTTGGATTATTTGTATCAACTGCAGGTAGGATTTTTTTCAAAGATCTACTTAAATCACTTGAATCAATATCAAATTTATCTTTTCCTTCAGTGCTTGGGAAATTTGGAAAATCTTCATAATTAAACATAGGAAGTTTATATTTAGTTCCTTTTTGTCTAATAAAAAGGAAATTTTCTATAGTTTCTAAGACCACATCTTCATTATTTAAACTTTTAATGATATCTAAAATACTTTTAGCATTAGCAGTTGCAAAACCTGCACTTTCAACTTTGATTTTTTTGATTTTATAGTTAATACCTATTTCATAATCACTTGCCCTTATGATTAATTTATCTTCAACTACTTCAAAAAGTAAGTGAGAAGCGATGTTGCTTGAGTCTTTTTTATCTACATAAGAGTTAGTTAAAACTATGGCAGATTCTAAAGTGTTTTTATTAATGCTAATTTTCATTTTTACTTCCTTTGTTTTTTAAATTTATTTTATCATAATAATAAGCAATGTGAAAATGTGAAATGCTTTTTAAAAGCCTTTTTTTATAGAAATTTTACTCATAGAATAAAATTTTTTATTTTTCACTTTTATTCACAGGGTGCTTTTTATTTTTGTTAAAATTTTATTTCTTAATTCTTCTACTATGGCTTTTAGGTTTTCATTTTCACTCATTAACTCTTGAATTTTTTTAATATTATGTGAAATGGCAGTGTGATCTTTCATATTAAAAAATCTAGCAAGTTGAGGCATAGACATAGTTGTAAGCTCTCTTGCTAAATATATCACAACCCTTCTTGCCATAACGATATTTTGTGTTTTTTTATTTGATTTTATATCATTTGATTTAAGATTATAGCTTTTTGAAACATCAGCAAGTATGTCTTCAACACTAATATTTTCTTTTGTTTCTTTAATGTGATCTTTCATAAAGCTTTTAACGATTTCTAAAGTGATTTCTTGATTAAAAAGCCTTGCTTGGGCATTTAGATTTGTAATCATACCTTCAATTTCTCGGATGTTATCTCCCATTGAAGTAGCGATGTAGCTTATGACTTCAGGTTTGAGATAAATAGCATTAAATTCGCATTTTTTCTTGATAATTGCGATTTTTGTATCAAGCTGAGGTGGAGTGATATCTGCGATGATCCCATTTGCAAAACGGCTTTTTAAACGTTCTGTTATGCCTTTTAACATATTTGGAGGATTATCACTTGTCATGATGATTTGTCCAAATTTTTCTTTTATTTCATTAAAAGTAAAGAAAAATTCCTCTTGAATTTTATCTGTTTTACCTAAAAACTGCACATCATCGATGAGTAAGACATCACAATTTTTGTATTTTTCATGAAATTTACTCATAGTTTTGTTATTTAAATGCATGGTAAAATCATTGATAAAATTATCACTTGTAGCATAAATAACCTTATATCCATTATCCAAGCACACATTTCCGACAGCTTGAAGCAAGTGAGTTTTTCCAAGTCCTGTAGGGCCATAGATAAAGATAGGGTTGTATAATTTTCCAAGTTTGCTTTTATCGGTAATGGCTTTGCAAGTTGCATAGGCAAATTGATTAGAATCTCCTACAACAAAGCTTTCAAAAGTAAAAGAAGGATTTAAAATAGTACTTTGAAATTTAATCTGTGAAATATCTGTAGAAAAATGTTTTTTCTCTATCTTTTGATCATTTGTAATGATTTTAACTTGAGGGTTAATCCCTGTTTTTACTTCATAAAAATAAGCTAGTTTTTGTGCATATTTTGTTTGTATAAATTTAGCCAAAAAATGATTTGGTGCGATAAATACTAAGATATTATTTTTACTTAATTTTTCACTAAATTGTAAGTGAGAAATGTAAGTATTGTATTCGTTATTGCTAATTTCAGTTTTAAATTCAAGTAAAAAATCTTTTATATTCATTATTTTTCTTATAAATTATGATGTAAAACTTAAAATTCTAGCTTATTTTTTATAAAAAATGGTTAAAATTATTCACATAAAAATTTAAATTTCACATCTATGTGAATAAAAAGGTGAAAAGTTTGAAAGTTTTAGGGATAGATCCTGGTTCTAGGTATTGTGGATATGCTATTGTAGAAAGAATTAATAATAAAAATCAACTCATAGAAGCAGGGCTTATCAAAATCAAACCTAATGATTTGCAGTATCAAATCACAGAATTATGTGAAGGACTTGATTTAATCTTTAAAAATCATCAATTTGATGAGGTAGCTATAGAAGATATATTTTTTGCTTATAATCCAAAAACGGTTTTAAAACTAGCTCAATTTCGTGGAGCTTTGAGTTTAAAAATCTTACAAATTCATGGAGAATTTGCAGAATATACACCTTTACAAGTGAAAAAAACCGTAACAGGTAAAGCAAAAGCTACTAAAGAGCAAGTAGCTTTTATGGTAAAAAGATTACTTGGAATTTCAAAAGACATCAAGCCACTTGATATTACCGATGCTATCGCAGTAGCTTTGACGCATTTAGCAAATTTGAGAGTAAAAAAGTGATTTTACTTTCCATTTCCTATAAAATAAATTTCAACATCATGTAGAAGTTTTTCACATACAGCAGAATCAGTATTTTTTTCTACTACTAGGTTGATATGATTTTTGGTATCTCTAAAACTTCCTGCAGATTTTGAATTTTTTAATTCTAATTTTTGATTATCTTTTAAATATTTAATAGTTATTACAAATTTATGTGCCGCGGTAGCTTCGCCTAGATTTGTTTCTATCAAAACATTCATATTTGATGCTTTTGCTAGGGTTGCTTGAGTTTTGTTAATCACTTCTTTCATTCTTCTATTGAGTTCTAAAATTCTTGAGATGAATTTATTATCTATACTTTCAAATGCTATTTTTAGTTTATTCATAATTTCTTGATTAGTAGGTTTATCAGGTGCTACATAAACCATATAAAGTCCATTTTTAATATCTACTTTAGTGCTTTTAGTATCACGCCCACTACCAAAAACTTTTATATATATAGCATTATCAAGATATACTCTATCTATCATAGGACCATAGATTTCATATTCTCTTTTTCTTACGATTACTTCTCTTGCGGCTACTTGAATTTTTACTGAACAATCATGAATTATAGGTTCCATTTCTTTTTTTATTTCAAGTAGTTCTTTTAGCATATAACATCCTTATTATTTTTTTTAGTATTATAGATTATAACAAAAAAATGTTTTTTTCTTTGTTAATTTTAGTTTATATAATTTTTATAACATTCCAAAGTTATTTTAAAAAAAGGAAAAAAATGAAAATTAAAACTATAGTTTCAAGTTTAGTTTTAGCAAGTACTTTATTTGCTGCAAATTCTCATCATGCTCATCATGGAGCTTCTGGAAGTATTTCATCACAAATCATGATGAGTATGCATGAACCTATGATGAAAAATCCTTTAGTACAAAGCAATGACATAGAAAGAGATTTTTTAGCTAATATGATTCCACATCACCAAGGTGCTATTGACTCATCTAAGCTTTTATTAGAACATACTAAAAGTGAAGAGATGAAAAAAATCGCTCAAAATATCATAAAAGCTCAAGAAAAAGAAATCCAAGAATTTCAAGAAATTCTAGATAAAAATCTTTATACAAAAACTCAAATTGATGAAGAAACTTATAAAAAATTCGTTCAAGAAGAAAAAGAGTTAATGCAAAAAATGATGATTTTAATGAGTTCGGTTAAAGAAAGCAAAAACATCAATAAAGACTTTCTAGAAGCGATGATAGCACATCATCAAGGTGCGGTAGATGCTTCAAAACAAATTTTATTTTACTCTAAAGACAAAACTATCACCGATATAGCGAAAAAAATCATTTTAGATCAAGAAAAAGAAATCCAAGAATTTACGAATTTGTTAAAGTATATGTAGTGAATTGATCGAAAGAAATAAAAAATGGTGGCTCCGATTGGACTTGAACCAACGACCACCACCATGTCAAGGTGGTGCTCTACCAACTGAGCTACGGAACCTTAAAAAAATAAAAATTATATAAAAATATTTTTACATTGTGCTTAAAATCACTTTTTAATTTTTTTCATATCATTTAACCATAAATCTAGCTGTGCTTCAAAACCTATACCTTTGCTATGATAAAATTTCAAATCTTTTTCTAGATATCTTTGCTTAACCCATCCTCCAAAATCATGTGGGTAAAGGTAGTTTTTTCTTTGTGGGTTGTTATTATCAAGATAAGGAAGTATTTTTAATGCAGGGTTGTTTTGCACATAATTTAGCGCTTCATTTATAGCAAGATAGCTTGAGTTTGACTTAGGCGAACTTGCTAAAAATACCACACATTGAGCTAAGATGATCCTAGCTTCAGGATAGCCTATGTTTTTTACTGCTATGAGTGTGCTTGTGGTTAGATTAAGTGCTTGTGGGTTTGCATTTGAGATATCTTCACTTGCAAATATCACTAATCTTCTAGCGATGAAATCTGCACTTTCACCCCCATCAATCAACCTCGCAAGATAATACAAACTCGCATCCACATCACTTCCTCTTAAACTTTTTATCATAGAACTAGCTAGTCTATAGTGTGTGTCTTTACTTGAAGTGCCATCGCTTAAAACATTTGCTCTTAATTTTTTTAAAGTTTCAAGTGTGATATGAGTGCTATCTAAAGTCAAAGCAAACTCACATAAATTTAAAAAGCTTCTTGCATCATTTGCACTAGAAGTGATTAAAAAGTCTTTAGCATCATCATCGATTTTACATTGGAGTTTTTCTTGCACTTTTGTGGCAAGTTTTTCTAAGTCTTTATACTCTAAACCTTTAAATTCAAAAAGCATACTTCTGCTTCTTATGCCTGAAGTTAAAGTAAAGTAAGGGTTTTCAGTGCTTGCGCCTATGAAAAGGCATTTTTGATTTTCCAAAGGGATTAAAAGCATTTCTTGCTGGGTTTTTGAAAGCCTATGTACCTCATCAATAAATATCAAAGGTTTATATAAAGAATTTTCATAATTACTTAGTATTTTTCTAAGCTCTTCAAGTTTAAAATTCCCTCCATCAAACTCATAAAAATCAAGTTTATACTCATACGCTATTGCTCTTGCAAAAGAAGTCTTCCCGCAACCTGCTGGACCAAAAAATACACTATGAGGGAGTTTTGAAACTTGTATGAATTTTTTAAAAATTTCTACTAAATTTTCTTGTCCTAAAACCTCATCTAAAGTTTTAGGACGAAAAGTTAAGCTTAAATTTGTCATTATAGGTTTGGATTAAATTCTTCTCCATTAAGGATAGCTTTGACATCACTTTTGTTACTATCATCATAGCTAAAATCTAGCGTATAACTTCCATTGTTATCTACAAAATACATATCAAAATTATTAAATTCAGGAATGATTTGGCTTGGAAGAAGTTCAGAGTTAATATTTGCTTGAGCTTTTATGTTGTTATCTTTGATTATAGCTTGAGCTTTTGTTTGAAATTTCTTTTCTTCTTTTGAGAATGAAAAATCATTTAAGAAAATTTCTGGATTGCTTTGTAAAAATTGATTTGATAAAACCATTAGTGAAAAAATATTTCCATCTGATTTTAGGTATTGATCATAAGCTTTTTTAGAGATATTAACCAATTTCATATCCATATTAATATTATCTAATGAAAGATTGTTAGAAGGTAGAGAGAATTTATCCATGCTAAATTTCAATGCGCCATCGTATTCATTATTTGCATTTGTAAGAGTTTTTGCATTAGCCTTTAATTTGCTAACTATTGCATCTTTTAAATCAATCAATTCTATGTCGATTTTTTGCTCACCAGTGCGTGCAGGAGTGAAAATATCTTCGAGTTTTAAATTTTCAAAAGGAAGTTCAGCTATTTTAACATTTTTCAATTCCATTTTATTATAATCATCCTCAAATAAAAAATGATTTAGATTTAATTGGATTTCTTTTACAAATTCTTCTTTAAGATCGATATTTATATCAAAATTTTTAACTAATAATGTTTTATTATCTTTAGTAGTGTTAATATCGTTAATTTTAGCATTGATAGCTATTTTATCATTTGCTTTGACATTAACAAATATTTTCATAATTTCTTTGTTTGTAAATAAATCATTCATATCTTCATTTTCATTGATAATAGAAATTTTTGCATTATTACTTACAAAGAAAATATTTGAAAAATCAATATTAATTGTAAAAATATAAAAATCATTGAATGAAATTTTAAAGCTTCCTTTAGAATCTAAAAAGTTTTTAGTAAAATTGACATCTTTAACTTCATAATAATCTGTGCTTTTGCTTATGTGATTAAAAATTTTTTCATTGACAGAGCTAACATAAGAAGTTGAAATGAAAAATAAAACAACAAGTGTTGTTAAAAGGACGATTCCTGCAATAATTTTTTTCATAATTTTCCTTAAAAAATAAATTTTGATTTTTAATTTTGGTAAGTATTTTAAAAAAACTGAGTATTATAAAATTTTTATATTTATACATTACTTAACTTTTTTTTCTATAATTGCATTATTTTAAATAAAGGTAAAAAAATGAAACTTTTTGGAACAGATGGAGTACGCGGTAAAGCGGGGGAGTTTTTGGATTCATTTTTAGCAATGCGTTTGGCTATGGCTGCTGGAATTTATTTTAAAGACAAAGCCCTTACAAACAATATCTTAGTAGGAAAAGATACAAGAAGAAGTGGTTATATGATAGAAAATGCTATCGTTTCAGGACTTACTTCTATAGGTTATAATGTTATAGAAATAGGCCCTATGCCAACACCTGCTATTGCGTTTTTAACTGAAGATATGCGTTGTGATGCAGGGATTATGATATCAGCTTCACACAATCCTTACTATGATAATGGCATTAAATTTTTTGATGCACACGGAAATAAACTTGATGAGCAAGCAGAAGCGAAAATAGAAGAAATTTATTTTAATGATAAACTCATAGAAGAGGCAAGAACAACAAAATCACAAATTGGTCAAGCAAAAAGAATTGATGATGTGATAGGAAGATATATTGTTTCTATAAAAAATTCTTTTCCTAAAGAGCTGACTTTAAAGTCTTTACGCGTTGTGTTAGATGTGGCTCATGGAGCTTCTTATAAGGTAGCACCTACGGTTTTTAAAGAACTTGGTGCAGATGTGATTGTGATCAATGATAAGCCAAATGGTTTAAATATCAATGAAAATTGCGGGGCTTTACATCCTTTAAATTTAGCTTTAGAAGTAAAAAAATTTAGAGCAGATGTGGGTTTTGCTTTTGATGGGGATGCGGATCGTTTGGTTGTTGTAGATGAAAAAGGCGAAGTAGCTCATGGAGATAGTCTTTTGGGTGTTTTAGCTTTATTTTTGAAAAAACAAGGCAAGTTAAAATCAAGTGTAGTTAGCACTATAATGAGCAATGGTGCTTTAAAAGAGTTTTTAACTAAACATAAAATCACACATGAAACTTGCAATGTAGGCGATAAATATGTACTTGAAAAACTCAAAGAATGCGGTGGAAATTTTGGTGGTGAGCAGAGTGGGCATATTATCTTTAGTGACTATGCAAAAACTGGAGATGGTTTGGTAGCTGCTTTACAATTTAGTGCTTTAATGCTAAGTGAAGCAAAAAGTGCAAGTGAAATTTTAAATCAAGTTAAACCTTACCCACAGCTTTTGCATAATCTTAAAATTTCAGAGAAAAAAGACTTAAGTAAGCTTGCAGGCTTAGAAGAGTTGAAAAAAGATTTAGAAAAAAAAGGAATTGCTAGTTTGTTTAGGTATTCAGGTACAGAAAATTTAATACGCTTATTACTTGAAGCAAAAGATATTAAGCTTTTAGAAAAAGAAATGAAAGCTGTTGAAAGCTTTTTTATGAAAGCATTGAATGCTTAAAATTTTATCTTTAAAATTTTGGCTTGTTTTTGCTTTAGTTTTTATACTAGATCAAGTAAGTAAGTATTTGTTTTTGCAAGGGCTTGAGTATAGGGGTGAATTTTTTGATTTAGTTTTAACCTATAATACTGGTGTAGCCTTTTCAATGTTTGCATTTTTAGGAGAGTATTTAAAATACATACAACTTGTTTTTATTTTGGCTTTGTTTGTGTATTTGCTTTATCAAAAAGAATTTTTTAAAACACATTCGATCGCTTTTGCTATTATGCTATCTGCTGGGTGTTCAAATTTACTTGATCGTTTTGTGCATATAGGTGTGGTGGATTTTGTATTTTGGCATAAGTGGTTTGAATTTGCTGTGTTTAATTTAGCTGATGTGATGATAAACATTAGTGTAGCTTTGATTTTAATAAAAGAAATTTTTAATAAAAAAGGAGAAAAATGTTAGATTTTTTAACTGACTGGTATTTGTGGATTAAAATGGTGCATTATTTAGCTTTTGTTTCTTGGATGGCTGGATTGTTTTATTTACCAAGACTTTTTGTCTATCATACAGAGCATAAAGATAATAAAGGCTTTGTAGAAGTGGTAAAAATTCAAGAAAGAAAATTGTATTTTTATATCCAAACTCCTGCGATGATAGTAACTTTAATAAGTGGAAGTTTGATGTTGCATGTAAATAAAGTTTTGATGGTTGGATCAGGATTTATGCATGCTAAATTAACCTGTGCTTTGCTTTTGATTATTTATCATTTGCAAAATTATTATTATTTAAAACAACTTCAAAATGATACTTGCAAAAAGAGTGGGAAATTTTTTAGAGCTTATAATGAAATTCCAACGATATTATTTATAATTATTGCTATTATGATGGTGGTAAGACCATTTTAGTAAAAAGCCTTTAAAGGCTTTTTATCCTTTAAACTCCATACTTTTAAAATCAAGTGGATCAACATTTTCTTGCATGATATTAATGTGTTCTTTATCTTGTAAGCGTTTATTATCTCTAAATACAGCACGCACTAAATCCATACCGGTGTAAAAATCTTTCATTAATACCATAAACAAATAACGCCCAAATTCACTTGTGTATAAAGTGTTATTTTCTTTTTTTATAGCCTTGCTTAGCTTAAGACCTAAAAGTTCTATGAAAAGATCTTTTTCTAGGTTGCATTCTAAGGTTTTATTAAATTTATCGATCTCGATTTTACCGGCAAACATTTCAGTTAAAAAGACATATTTGATGATTTCTTTTCTGCTAAAATTAGCTTTAGCGATATTAGCATTTTGTTTTTCTTTGATGAGTTTAGAATAATCATTTAAATTAAAAGCATTGATTAAAAGCTCTCCATCTAAAAAGCTAAAAGCCCCACTTCCCACGCCTAAATACTCATGATGGCTACTTACATACTCATCATTAAAGCTACTTTTTTCTAAAGAAAATGACCATGCATTATTTCTTTCATAATCTTTGAAAAAATCTATAATGATTTTATAAAACTCAAATTCATTATCTTTAAAACTTACTCCTAGAGTTTTTGCGATATTATCTTTTGTGAGGTTTGATTTCATTAAAGGATAAGTTGTGATTTGTTGAGGTTTTAAATTTTTGGCTATTTCTAAATCATTGAGTAATTGCTCTTTAGTTTGAGAAGGAAAGTTAAAAATCAAATCAAGACTCATAATAGGAAGCACGCCTATAGCTTTAGAAAGCTTTTCTTGAAGCTCTTTGTTTGAGCCAAATTTATGATACCTTGCTACTTTTTTTAAAGTATCATCATCAAAACTTTGTATACCACAACTTAAACGATCTATAAGCCCTTTAAACATTTCTAGCTTTTTAGGTTCGATATGATTAGGATCGCTCTCACAAGAAATTTCTTTAATATTAAATAATTTTTTGCAAAGTTCTAAAGTTTTAGCAAGTTCTTCTTCGTTGATCAAAGTAGTGCCGCCACCCACATACATAGAAGTAAAATCAAATCCTTTGTCTTTGATTTGTTTGATTTCTTCTCTTAAGCTTTCAAAATATCTTTTTGCTAAATCTTCACTATAATAATACTTATGAAAACTACAATATGGACAAAAAGTATGGCAAAATGGTATATGAGCATAGAGCATATAAGATTTTTTTGGATTAACTTTTTTTTCTTGTCCTTCTTTTAAAAGTTTCACATCAAAACCATTCTCTAAAGATTTTTGCATGGCTTTATGTGAGTAAGAAAGAGCTAAGTTTTGTAAAAAATTCATATTTTTCCTAAAAATTTCATTTTGTAGTTATTTAAAAAGACTATAATTGTATCATATTTTTACAAAGGCTTTATAATGAAAAATATTTTTATAGCATTTTTTGTATTTTTATTAGGGCTTATAAGCGTGTCAAATTCTGCACCTTTAGATGAAATTTTTCAAGATGTTAATGTTTCAGGTAATATGCGTTATCGTTTTGAGCATAATAGCCCAAAAGATAGAGGAAATAATAATTTTAATCAAAGAATTCAAATTCAAATGCATTAACAACTAAGCCTTAAAGGCTTAGTTGTTATAAAAGTTTTCTTTTAAGTTTTCTTCCATAGCTTTGATATTTTCTTTTGATTCTTCTTTAGCGTTAAATCCACCACCAAAGGCTTTCATAACATCTACAATGGAATTTGCAAGCTCGTAAGATGAGTTAGTGTAAGAAAGTTTAGCATTTAGGTAATTTCTTTGATCTTGTAAAAAATCAGCTAAATTAATCACGCCATTTTCATATCTTAAGGTAGAAATTTCATAAATTTTACTTTGAGCTAGAAATAAATTTTTATAATTTTGCTCATTTTCATAATAGCTTTGGCGGTTAAATAAAGCAAGTCTTATTTCTCCAAAGGCTGTTTTTAAGGTGTTTTCATATTGTAAAAACGCTTCATCTTTGGTAAGTTTTGCGATATTAACATTATTCATAATCTCACCCCAATGAAAAATCGGCATTGCAAAATTTCCAGCTACATTCCAAGTATTACTTCCATGTTTAACTAAAAGATCTAAATCATTACTTTGAAAACCCAAAAGTCCTGTTAAAGAAAGGTTTGGTAAAAATGCAGTTCTGGCTACTCCAACAAGATAGTTTTTTTCTTCTAAAATTTTTAAACTAGCTTGTATATCAGGTCTTTGAAGTAAAATTTCACTACCAATACCTTCAGGTATGCTAAGCTCGTATTGTCCTATTTTTTTATACTCTATGCTATTATAAAGTATATCATCAATATCATTTGAAGTTAAGATTTTTAAAGCTTTGGTATTAGCTTCTTTTTGAATTTTAGCATTTGTGAGTAAAACTCTTGAATTTTCAAGTTCAGCTTTAAATTTGTTAAGCTCATACTCACTAATTACTCCAAGTTTAAAATGCTCTAATTTTAACTCATAAGTTTTTTGATAACTTTGGGTTGTTTCTTCTAAAATTTTTACTTGCTCACTTAAGCTTGCTAGATTAAAATAAGTTTTTACTACATTAGAAATTAAGCTTAATCTTGCACTTTCATAGTCAAACTCACTAGCTTGTAATTTTGCTTTTGAAGCATTATAAGTATCTCTGTATTTACCCCATAAATCTACTTCATAACTTAAATTTAAACCCATATTAAAATCATTGCCATAGACAAATTCATTACTTTTGTTGCTTGGAGCATTGATACTAGTTTTTGCTCTTGCTCCGCTAGCACTTCCATCTAGTTTAGGAAGTAGATCGCTTCTTGCTATACCTAAAGCTTCATAAGCTTTTTGTAAATTCATATATGCAATTTGCAAGTCGTTATTGTTTTTTAAAGCTTGATCGACTAAGGTGTTTAAATAATTATCATCAAAAGCTTTCCACCATTGTTTGTTAATGCTAATGTTTTGATCTAAGCTTTTAGTGTAATTTACATCTTTAATTTCTAAATTTGGTTTTAAACTGCAAGCTGTTATTAAAAAACAACTTGCAAAAATTATTAACTTACGCATTGATTTTACCTCTTTTTTTATCAAGCCATTTATTAAAACTTTCTAGTAAATAGAAAAATAAAGGTACAAAGAAAATGGCTATAGTAGAAGCTGCTATCATACCACCTATAATACCTGTACCTATCGCATGGCGGCTTGCGCTTCCTGCTCCATATGCAAAGAAAAGCGGTAAAATACCACAAATAAATGCCAATGAAGTCATTACAATAGGTCTAAATCTCAATTTTGCTGCACTAATAGAAGCTTCAAAAATACTCTTTCCTTTTTTAAGATGCTCTTCCATAGCAAATTCAACAATCAAAATGGCATTTTTAGCAGAAAGGCCTATTAAAAGTAAAAGTCCTGTTTGAAAATATATATCATTTTCTAATCCTCTAAGCCATACAAAAAGCAAAGAACCAAATACTGCAAAAGGCACAGCCGTAATTACTGCTAAAGGCATGAGCCATCTTTCATATTGTGCTGCTAGAATTAAAAATACAAATAATAGTCCTAGCATAAATGCTATTTGTCCAGCACCGCTACTTGTAACTTCTTGATAAGCTGAACCTGACCAAGCAATAGAATAATCCTCTCCTAAAGTTTCTTTTGCCACTTGTGCAATTGCATCAATGGCTTGTCCTGAAGTATAGCCAGGAGCAGGATCACCTTGCACTAAAGCCGATGGAAACATATTAAAGCGTTTTACATCATCAGGACCAACACTTCTTTGTAATGTTAAAACGCTATCTAGAGCTATCATAGAACCATCTTTTGATCTAACAAAGATGTTTTTTAAAGCATTTTGAGTATTTCTAAAATCTCCAATTGCGCTTATATTTACACGATAATTTTTTCCAAGCATAGAAAAATCATTTACATAATAAGTTCCTATGGTGGCATTTAGAGTGCTAAATACATCAGCTAAATTTAAACCATAAAGTTTTACTTTATCGCGATCAATTTCTAGTTTTAATTGCGGAAAATTAGTATCAAGCGTTGTTCTTACATTGTGAAGTTCGGGACGCTTGTTTGCTGCTTCAACTAATTTATTTACATCAATTTGAATTTGATCATAACTTTTTCCGCTACGATTTTGTGCATACATCTCAAAACCACCAGTTAAGCTTAAACCTTGGATTGGTGGTGGATTAACAAAGAAAGTTTGAAAATTTGGATTTAAGAAGTATTGTTTGTTATAAGATCCAACTAAATCAAAACTACTAATATCTCTATCATCCCAATTTTTCAAATTAACAAACATTGCTCCAGAATTTTCTTTTAAAGAACCTGTAAAAAGATCATAGCCTATAAGTCCTACCACATTAGTTACATTCTCATTTTTGCGGATTTCTTCTGCCATAGCATCCATTGATTGAGTAGTTCTATTAAGCGAAGATGCTGCGGGTAGATTGACAATAGTTAAAAAGTTTCCTTGATCTTCATTTGGAACAAGTGAATTTGGAACAAGTTTGAAAAGTCCATATAAACCACCCAAAAAGATTACAAAAATTAACATAAAACGCACTGTTCTTTTAAGTATATAAGCCACACCAGCGCCAAAAACTTCGGTAGACCAATCAAAAATATCATTAAATTTTTTCACAAAGTAAAAAGGTTCACCTTCATTTCTTCTTAAAAAAATTGCACATAAAGAAGGAGTTAGTGTTAAAGCTACAAAGCCTGATATAGTAACAGATATTGCTAAGGTTATGGCAAATTGTTTTTGGATTTCTCCTACAAAACCTGATATAAATGAAACGGGTATGAAAACCGCACAAAGTACAAGAACTATAGAAACAACAGGTGCAGCAACTTCATCCATAGCTTTAATAGCTGCTTCTTTTATGCTTATATTTGGATCTTCATGCATAATTCTATCGATATTTTCAACTACTATAATTGCATCATCAACAACAATACCAATAGCCAATACTAAGGCAAAAAGCGTAAGTAGATTGATACTAAAACCTAAGACATATAATCCTGCAAAAGTTCCCAAAATAGAAACAGGAACAGCAATCATTGGTATAATAGTTGAGCGGAAATTTTTTAAGAACAAATACATTACAATTACAACTAAAATTAATGCTTCAAAGAAAGTTTTTACCACTTCTTTAATGGAAGCTTTAATAAATATAGTTGTATCATAAGGCACTTTATAAGTTAATCCTTCAGGGAAATTTTTAGAAAGTTCTTCAAATTTTTTCTGCACTAATTCTGCTGTATTTACAGCATTTGCTCCGGTTTGTAAGAAAATCAAAATAGGAGTAGCGTCATTTCCGTTTAATCTACCTTTAAAAGTATATTCTCTTGATCCTAAAGAAACTTCGGCTACATCTTTAAGTCTTAAAAAAGAGCCATCACTATTTGCTCTTATGATAATATCTTCAAATTCTTTAGTATTTTTTAATCTTCCTTGCATAGTTACTGAATACACATAAGGAGATCTTTCCACCACAGGTTCTTGACCTATCTTACCAGTAGCATATTGAGCATTTTGCTCGCTAACTGCAGCAATAACATCAGTTGCAGTAACTTGATATTTGTTTAACAAATCAGGATTAAGCCAAATTCTCATAGAATAATTTCTTGCACCAATAGCTACGGCATTACCCACACCAGGAACCCTAGCAAGATCATCTAAAATATTTAATGCAGCATAATTATACACTTCGAGTGAATCCATAGAGCCATCAGGAGAATATAAAGTAGCAACTTCTAATATACTTGAACCGGTTTTTCTTACACTAACGCCAGTTTTTTTAACATCTTCAGGTAGTTTTGCCATAGCAGCTGAAATTCTATTATTAACATCAACTGTTGCTTGGTCAGGATCTGTACCTATATTAAAATATACACTTAAGCTCATATCTCCTGAAGAGCTTGAAGTTGAATCCATATAAATCATATTTTCAACCCCATTGATTGCATCTTCAAGAGGAATAGCCACCGTTTGAGCCACCGTTTGAGCATCAGCTCCTGAGTAAGTTGCACTTACCTTAACAACGGGTGGAGTTAAGGAAGGATATTGCTCCACGGGTAAAGAATAAAGTCCTATAATACCTGCTAAAGAAATGATAATAGCTACAACAGAAGCAAATACAGGTCTTTCTATAAAGAATTTAGAAAACATTATTTATTCTCCATTACGCTAACACTTGCACCAGGACGGATTTTTTTGAAGTTATTTAAAATCACTTTATCCCCATTTTTTAAGCCCTTATCAATAATTGCTTTATCAGAAGTTTGATAAATAACATTAACAATAGTTTTAACTACTTTTCCATCTACAAGGGTATAAACATAAGTAGCACTATCATCTTGCAAAAGCGCAACTTGAGGAATTTCAAAACCATCTTTTTGAACAAAACCACCAACATGAACATTTGCAAAAGAGCCAGGCATTAAGTTTGAATTGTTGTTATCAAAAATAGCCTTTGCTTTTACTCCACCACTATGAGTATCTATAACGCTATCTACGAAATATAATTTTCCATTGAAAAGTTCTCCACCAACATTAGCTTGTACTTGGATATTTTCTAATTTCCAATTGCCGCTTTGAATATTTTTATTCATATTGATTTTATCTACATCAGAAATATAAAAATCTGCAAAAATTGGGTTAATGTTTGTAATGCGTACAAGTTCAGTAGATGAAGCATTTACATAATCACCCACATCCATTAATGCATCACCTAAAATTCCATCAAAAGGAGCACTTACTATGGTGTATTTTAAGTCTAATCTTGCATTAGCAAGTTTTGCTCTAGCGCTTTCTAGATTAGCTTTTGTGGAGTTAAATTTAGCTAAACTTGCATCAAATTCTTTTTGCGAAATAGCATTTTTTTCTATTAAAATACTATCTCTTTTAAAATTTTTTTCAGCATCATCAAAATTAGCTCTTGCTACCAAAGCTTCTCCATAAGCCATATTTACACTTGCTTGGTATTTGTCAGGTTCTATAAGAAAAAGCTTATCGCCTTTTTTTACAGCTTGACCACTTTTGAAGTATTTTGCTTTGATTTCACCGCTTACTTTAGGTTTGACTACTACATCTAATTCAGTACTTAATCTCGCAGGATAAGTAAATTCTAAAGGTAAATTAGCACTTTGCATAGTCATAATACTAACAGGTTGAGGAGGGAGTTGTTTAACTTGTGCATTCTTATCATCTGAACATGCTATAAAGATAAGAGAAGCGCAAGCTAGAGTTAAAAGTTTTGTTTTCATTTGTTTCCTTAAGTTATTTATTTAGCTAAATAAAAAGTAATTTATATTACAAAATTAATAAATACTATTTTATCAATCTTTAGTTAATTAAAATTAACAAGACCTTGAGTAAAAAGCTTTACGATTTTTTTTGCGTGGCTTTGTTGTTCTTTTTTATTCATTGAAACTTTATTTTCAAAAGTGCTTTGTATAAAAAATGTCCCTCTAAGCATAGCGCAAAAAGTATAACTTAAAAATTCAGCATTTTGAGCTAAAATTTCATTTTCTTCTTCAAATCTTTTTCGAAGAACATATTCTACTTCTTTTCTATTGCTTCCTTTAAACCATTTTCCAAAATCAAATTTTTCATTATAAATTTCAGAATATAAAAGTCTTACTATAGCTATAGTTTTAGTATCGTTAAAAATCCCTAAATAAGCTTTTGCAAATTGATATAAGAATTCTTCTAAATTAGCATCAGGTGAAAGTCGCATATTTTTTTTCAAAATAGCTAAAAAATGATTTTCTGCAAAATCATTTAAAACCGCTTCAAATAAACCTTCTTTACTTTTAAAATGCTCATATACGCAAGAAAAAGATCCACCAGCTTGTTTGATAATATCTTTAAGATTAGTTGCTTCGTAGCCATTTTTTAAAAATGACTCCGCAGCGATTTGTTTGATTTTTTCAAGCCTTGCTTGAGATTTTGAAGAAATTCTTTTTTTCATTTTAGTATTTTTTATGCTCTATGATAGAATTTTTAGGATATACAAAATTACTCTCGCGTAATATGACAATATTTTTATCATCAAGTGCATAGGCTTTGATGGTTAATGGTATTACAGTGTCTTTTCTATCATTATCGGCTAGTTTTTTAGTAGCTTTTAAAACAACTATATGTTTATCTTTTTCGCCAGCTTTTAGTTTAAAAGATTTTTTAGGTCTAATGATTTCTAAGCCATCTTCAATGCCTTGTAATTTCACATCAAAATAATACTCATGAGTTTTATTATCGGTGTTTTGAAATAAAAATACATAAGCATTACTAATAATTAATTCTCCATCATGGGTTTTTCTGATTTGATAAAGCTCGCTAGAGCGGTTGATATTTAAAAGCATATTTTCTTTTTTACTTCCCATTAAAACTAAAGCCACAAAAACACCACACAAAACAACTAAATATCCAATAGTTCTAAATCTAAAATATTTTACTTTTTCCCTTGTTTCAATAGCTTTTGCACTAGTCCAATTAATTAAGCTAGGACGATTAAATTTGGCTTGAACTTTTGAACAAGCATCGGCACATTCAAGACAATTAATACACTCAAGTTGCATTCCTTGGCGTATATCTATATGTGTAGGACAAATTTTTACACAGGCTTCACATCCTATACATTCACCTTGTGGTGGCTTTTGATAAAGTTTGGTATGTCCATCATAAATCACACCTCCTCTTTTATCATCATATATTACTTGAACGGTGTTATTATCAAACATTACAGATTGAATTCTTGCATAAGGACATACATAAACACAAAATTTTTCACTCAAATATACTATATCAAAAGTAAAAGCCAAAGAAGCACAAAATAAAATCCCTAAAAGCAATAAATGATCAGCAGGATTTTGAATGTATGTAAAAAAATCTTCAGGTGGTACAAAATACCATAAAAATGCACTCATCATTAACAATGAAAAAAGATAAAAAATCACAATACTTAAAGCTTTTTTGACGAAAAATCCACTGACTTGCTTTTGTTTATTTGCTGTGCTTTTATGAATTTTAAAGATTTTTGTTTGTAAAAGATCTCTATAAATAACTCTAGCAATAGTTTGAGGACAGCTCCAAGCACACCAAATTCTTCCTGCTAAAGTAGTAACAAAAAGTATAGTTAAAAACATACCCATGATAACAAAAGGCATTAAATACAGCTCTTGAGTATCAAAAGCGATAAAAAATAAATTAAGTTTTTTATGATCAAAGCTTAATAAAAAGAAATGATTTCCATTTATTTTTATAAAAGGTAGTGCTATAAAAATAATCATAGAAATGATATAAGCTATATATCTTTTTTTAGTATAGTTTGTGATGTGAGCATTCATTTTATTTTCCTTAGAAATATTTCTTTATATTGTAGTATTAGAAAAATTAAATCAAACTTTGTCTTAATTAATAATTTATATTTAATTTTTATTTATATAATTATTACAAAAATAAGTTTTCTTTTCAAGAAAATTATGATATAATCTTTATTTTAAAATTTATTTAAAGAAAGGTGGTGAGGGTCGTGCCAGGAATCAAGGTACATCCTAATGAGTCTTTTGACGAAGCGTATAGAAAATTCAAAAAGCAAGTAGATAGAAATCTAGTTGTTACTGAAGTTCGCGCTAGAAGATTTTTTGAGCCTATGACTGAAATTCGCAAAAAACAAAAAATTTCAGCACGCAAAAAAATGCTTAAAAGACTTTATATGCTTAGACGCTACGAGTCAAGACTCTAATACCAAAAAGCCGAGAAATCGGCTTTCTTCGTTAAAATATTTATGTTTTTTTGGATTATAATTATTCATTTTTTCGGACTTATTTTACCAGGACCTGATTTTTTCTTAGTAAGTTCATATGCATTAAGAGAAGGGGTTAAAAGTGCTTTAAAGGCAAGCTTGGGAGTAAGTTTAGCTGTTAGTATATGGATTATACTTTCTATACTCGGATTAAATGTCGTTTTTCATAAATTCCCATTTTTACAAATTATACTATCAAGTTTTGGAGCATTTTATCTTTTGTATTTATCTTTTAAGATTTACAAGAATACAAAAAATGACAAAATTAAAGTTCAAAAAACTTATATATCTGCATTTTTAAGTGGAATGATTACAAATTTATCTAATCCTAAAGCAATTTTTTATTTCGCTAGTGTTTTTGCAAGTTTTGATTTTACACAAATGCGATGGATGCTGATAGTCTTGATATTTGTTTTGATTTTAGAAACTATAATTTATTTTTCTTTGATTTCTTTATTATTTTCTAAACCATTTATGGTAAGAATTTATCAAAAGAATTTAAAACTTATTGATTATCTAAGTGCTTTTATATTTTTTGCTTTTGCTGTGTTTATTTTAAGTAGTAATTTAATGACTATGATAAACTAAAACAATTAATTTTTATTAATACTTTTTTTGTTAAAATCTTATTAAGTTAAATTTATAAATTTTTTATAGGAAAGATTATGAAACATATTAAAACTATACTCAAACTTAGTATGATAAGTGGTATTGCTGCAATTAGTGCAGGTGCTTTAAGTGCATGTAGTAATAATACAAATGATTCTAGCAATAACGCTTTAAGTCAAGCGGCAAATACTCAAGGGGCCTTTGTTATTATTGAAGAAACCGCTCCAAATCAATACAAAATCAAAGATCAATTTCCAAGTGATGAAACTAGGGTAGTCTTAAAACAACTTGATGGAACTGAAAGGGTTTTAAGCAAAGAAGAAATGGATAAATTAATCCAAGAAGAAGCCGCTAAAATAGACAATGGTACTTCAAATTTAACAAATCCAAACAATGCCCAAATGAGTAGCGGGGGGCTTTCTTTAGGCGAGACATTGCTTGCGAGTGCAGCTGGAGCTATTTTGGGAAGTTGGATAGGTTCAAAGCTTTTTAACAATCAAAATTTTGCAAATCAACAAAGAGGAGCATTTTCAAATCAAAGTGCTTATCAAAGAAGTGTAAATAGCTTTAATAAAGCAAGTACAAGTGCTACTTCAGGATCAAATGCAAAAAAATCAGGCTTTTTTGGTGGTGGCTCTAAAGCTACTTCAAGTTCTACAAATTCTTTTGGCTCTTAAAAGGTGAAAAAATGAATTTTTTAAAAGTAAATCCTTTAGAAAAATCTTATTTAGAGCAAATAGGTTTTTCATGGCATACGGATAATGATGGAAGTGATTATTTAGATTCTAATTTAGTTTGTGTAAGGGAAGATGAAGCAAATGCATACTACGAAGCAGTTAATGAGCTTTATGATATGTTTGTAGCTGCTGCACAAGAAGTGATTGATAATGATCGTTTTGACGAGCTTGGAATTCCTTTTAATTTGGTTGATGCGATTAAGATGAGTTGGGAAAATGATGTACATTGGCATTTATATGGTAGGTTTGACTTAGCAGGTGGGCTTGATGGTAAGCCTATAAAACTAATAGAATTTAATGCTGATACTCCAACATCTTTATTTGAAAGTGCTATTTTGCAATGGGCTATTTTAAAGCAAAACAACCTAGATGAAAGCTCGCAATTTAATAATATATATGAAGCTTTAAGAGATAATTTTAAAAGACTTATAACCTTAGAAGAAGATGTAAGTGAATTTGAAAAATATTATGAAGGTTGGAAAATATTGTTTTCTTCAATTGCAGGTAGTGATGAGGATATGATTACAACAAAACTTTTAGCACACATTGCTAGTGAAGCTGGTTTTGAGAGTGAATTTTCTTATATTGATGAGGTAGAATTTTCACCCGAAGGAATTTTTAAAAATGATGTAAATTTTGAGTATTTTTTCAAACTCATTCCTTGGGAAAGTATAGCTATAGAAGAGGGTGAACTTGCTATGCTCTTAACTCAAATTATGCAAAATCAAAAAGCAATTATTTTAAATCCTGCTTATACTTTACTTTTTCAAAGCAAGGGCATAATGAAAATTTTATGGGAGCTTTATCCAAATCATCCTTTATTACTTGAAACAAGCGATGAGCCTTTAGTGGGTAAAAAATGTGTTAAAAAGCCTGTTTTTGGTAGAGAAGGAGCAAATGTTTCTATTATAGAAGCTAATGGAGATATAAGTTTTGAAACAAGTGGAGATTATCAAAACAATCGTTTTGTGTATCAAGAATTTGCTGAGTTTAATCAAAATGAAAATGATTATTATCAAGCAGGAGTTTTCTTTGCTTATGAGGGTTGTGGTTTAGGTTTTAGAAAAGGTGGTTTGGTGCTTGATAATTATTCTAAATTTGTAGGGCACATTGTTAAAGGATAAAAAATGAAAATAGTATGTTTAGATGCTGCTACTTTAGGTGGAGCTGATTTAACAGCTTTTGAAAGTATTGGGGAATTTATAAGTTATGAACTTACATCTAAAGATGAGGTTATCTCAAGAATATCTGATGCACAAGTTGTGATGATAAATAAAGTCATCATTGATCAAGAAGTTATAGATAACACCAATTTAAAGCTCATTTTGCAGCTTGGCACAGGGGTAAATAATATAGATGTAGCTTATGCAAATTCTAAAGGTATAATAGTAAAAAATGCAGCTGGGTATTCTACCAAAAGTGTTTTAAGTCATACATTTGCTTTACTTTTTGCTTTTTTAAATCAAATCCCATATTATGATGGATGGACCAAACAAGGGCTTTGGGTAAAAAGCCCAATATTCACTGATTTTAGTAGAACTTTACATACTCTAACAGGAAAAAAACATGGTATTATAGGGCTTGGAGTTATAGGTAAAGAGGTAGCTAAGGCTTCGCAAATATTTGGAGCAAATGTTTGTTATTATTCTACCTCAGGGGTTAATAATGATGATACATATGAGAAAGTAAGCCTTGAAGAGCTTTTAAAAACTTCTGATGTGATAAGTATCCATGCACCTTTAAATGAAAAAACAAAAAATTTATTAAGCAAGAAAGAATTAATGCTTTTAAAAGATGAGGCCATTTTAATTAATGTAGGTCGTGGTGGGATTATTAATGAAGTAGATTTAGCTCAAATTATGGATGAAAAAAATATTAGAGTAGGGCTTGATGTACTTGAAATAGAACCTATGGTTGAAAATCATCCTTTGCTTAATATAAAAAATAAAGAAAATTTAATTATCACTCCACATGTTGCATGGGCTAGTGAAGAATCCATACAAAATTTAGTCCAAATCGTATTTAATAGTCTTAAGGAGTTTATAGAAAATGGCAAATGAACATAGTTTTGACATTAGTGGGGAAATTGACAAACAAGAGCTAAAAAATGCTTTAGAGCAAGCTAAAAAAGAGCTTGATAGCAGATATGATTTAAAAGGCATTAAAAGTGAAATAGAGCTAAATGAAAAAGAAAGTATTTATAAGCTTACTTGTTCAAGTGAAGCAAAAATTGAAGTGCTAAAAGATATTGTTATTTCAAAACTTATCAAAAGAGGGATTAACCCTAATGGTATTAAAGAGTTAAACAGGGAGAGTGGAGCAAATTTTAGATTGAATTTAAAAGTTAATGATGCTATTGATGCTGATAGTGCTAAGAAGATTAATAAAGCTATAAAAGATAGTAAGCTAAAGGTAACTTCAAGTATTAGAGGCAATGAAATTCGCGTAGTTGGTAAGCAAATTGATGATTTACAAAGCGTGATGAAAATAGTAAAAGAGCTCAATTTAGAACTTAATCTTAGTTTTAAAAACCTTAAATGATAAAGTTACTTCAAATAGTTTTTTTGTGTTTTGTGTGTGTTTTTTTAAGCTCTTGTGCTTTAAAAAGTAAAACACAATCACAAAGTGCTTATATTGTTTTAAAAACCCCTCAATTTAGATTTGCTGATTATGGCTTTTTATATGAGGGAAAAAATTTTACAAGTTTAGAACTTTATAGTGCCTCTAAGGCTTTACTTGAGTTAAAAATCATGGATAAAATTTGCATTAATGGTGTATGTTATGCAAAAACTTTTTTTAATAAAAGATTTTTTAATAATGAATATTATGATGATTTTTTGCAAGATTTAATTTACAAAAAACCTATTTTTTATGGGAAAAATAAGCAAATCACTTCTTGTGGTTTTACTCAAAATATTATAAGCAAAAATT
This sequence comes from Campylobacter sp. CNRCH_2014_2849, assembly GCF_025772845.1. Lineage (NCBI taxonomy): Bacteria > Pseudomonadati > Campylobacterota > Epsilonproteobacteria > Campylobacterales > Campylobacteraceae > Campylobacter > Campylobacter sp. CNRCH_2014_2849. The sequence continues at coordinate 155,513 of NZ_JAKMSW010000004.1, forward strand.
ATGATATTTTTTATGAGGTTTGTGATAAAAATATGAGTTTTAGTGACAAAAAATCTAAAATTAAATTTAGCATAAAATCAATATAAAGGAAAATATGAAAGATTTAAAACTTTTTCTTAATGATACTTTTAAAAGCAATATTTATAAAAACTTACAATGCAGTGAAGATGAAATTTTAATTTTAAAGCATTTGTGTAAAAATTATTTACAAGCAAATGTAAGCATTAATGCCTATAATCTTCTTAGTGAAGTTTTTAAAAATGATGAATATGAGTATTTAGATCATTTAAAAGATCTTAAAAATCTTATAGAAAAAGGTTTTATTATTCAAATTTTTTCTGATTTTAAATCGAGTAAAAACTCAAGTTTATTTTTAAATTTGTTACAATGCGAGTTAAGTTTAAGTGAGGTTTTTTTACAAATTTTAGAAAATAAAACTATACAAGATTTTATGCAAGATCAAATTTATGAAGATCATATTGCATATTTAAAAGATGAATTTTTTAAAATCGAGCTATATCAAAGATTGCGTTTTTTTGCTAAAAGCTCTCAAAGTAAGAATATTAAAAAAGATATAGCTATATTTGAAGCATATATTAAAGAGCGTTTAAAAAAGAGTAAAATTTCTAATGTTTTGGCAGATATTTTTAAAGAGTATGCTTTAAACGATAAAGAATGTTTGATATTTATTAGTTTATTAAAAGAAGAGTATTTGCTAAATACTGAAAATTCTTATAGTAGAGATTTTAATTTTTTACTTCATTTAATTAGCGAAGATGATGTTCAAAAACAAGAAAACAAAGTCTTACTAGAAGAAGATTCTAAGCTACTTAGTTCAAATCTTTTAGAATATGATGAATTTGTTAATTCTTTGGGTGATATAACTAAGATTTTTTATTTAAGTGATGATATTTTACAAAGAATTATTAATTTTAAAGAACCAAAGAAGAATAAAAAAATTAAACTTCAAAATTTAGTTAAAGAACAAGATATTTTTGAGCTAATTGAGCCAAATATTAATATAGATGATGTTATTATGCCCCAAAGCACTAAAGATCTATTGGAAAGTATATTAAAACAACAAGATAAAAAGGTTTTGGAAAGATTAAATAAATGGGGTATAAAAACAAATAAAAACATAGAAGCTAAGATAATTTTCTATGGTCCTGCTGGCACGGGTAAGACTATGAGTGCGCTAAGTATGGCAAAAGCTATGAAAAAATCTATTTTGAGTTTTGATTGTTCTAAAATTTTAAGCAAATATGTGGGCGAGAGCGAGCAAAATGTAAGAAAAATTTTTGATACTTATAAAGAGCTTTGTCAAACAAGCAAACAAAGTCCTATTTTGCTTTTAAATGAAGCTGATCAATTTTTAAGTACTAGGGTAGAAAGTAGTGGCGGTGCTGATAAAATGCACAATCAAATGCAAAATATTTTTCTAGAACAAATTGAGCGTTTTAGCGGAGTTATCATAGCTACGACTAATTTTTTAGAAAGTTTAGATGTGGCTTTTTCAAGAAGATTTGAGTATAAAATAGAATTTAAAAAGCCAAATTACGAACAACGCTTGATGATATGGCAAAAAGCTTTACCTAAAAATGCTAAATTTGATGATAATTTTGATTTAAAAAACCTTGCTTTGTATGAGCTAAGTGGAGCTCAAATTGCTATGGTAGTTAAAAATACAGCTTTGAAAGCAGCTATTTCTAAGGATGGTGTTTTTAAAATGAGTGATTTTTTACATACAATAGAAAAAGAAATAGAATCTTCATTTGATAAAAATAAAATAGTTGGTTTTAAAAATTAAATTCACATAAATTTCACAAGCAGTTAATATCATTTTTTACTTTTATTTAAAGGAGAAAAAATGAAAATAAAATTAATGTTAGCTAGTTTAGTTTGTGCAAGTTCTATGTTTGCAGATATGGTTGTAAGTCCAAATGCTCTACCTCAAAAAGCTCAAGAGTTTTTAAACACTCATTTTAAAGGTGTAAATGTAGGTTATGTAAAACAAGATGTAGATTCTTATGAAGTAAATTTAGTCGATGGGACTGAAATTGACTTTATCATCAATGGAGACTGGAAAGAAGTTGATGGTAAATACAAAAGCATTCCAACAGGATTTATCCCAAAAGAAATTATTGCAAAAGTACAAGCAGTACAACCAAATGCAGCTATTGTAGAAGTAGATAAAAAAATAAATGGCTATAAATTTAGAACAAACAATATGATGGAAATTTATACAGATTTTAAAGGTAATATTTTAGGCCA